>NZ_REBW01000214.1 GCF_007692535.1 Thioalkalivibrio sp.
GCTGGCTCGATATGCACTACCGGGACGACGAACTGCGCCGGTGACCTGAACCCCCTATAGCCGCATCAGGGAACGCACGAAACGTAGGTCGGGTTAGCGTGAAAGAACCCGAGCTTGGGGCGAAGCCCAGTAGGTCGGGTTAGCGCAGCGTAACCCGACGACTTCCCGGGGACGACGCCATTTTGCGCCCATGGGTGGGGTACGAGGCCCGTCGGGTTACGCCCTTTGGGCTAACCCGACCTACAGTTTGCGGCTTTTCATCATCAGGGGTCCCGCGCCCCCCAATGGCATGACAGTTAGCGCAGCGTAACCCGACACCGGACTGGATCCGCGGTGCGCCGTGTGTGCCGGGGGTCGGCAGCGCGAGCGGCGCCGGGTGATCTCGGCCAGTTGTGTGGCCCGGATCTGCGCGACCGGCCGCCTGCCCATGAGGCCGTCCCGCATCTCAGAGACCGATCAGCTCCGCATGGAGACCGGTCGCGATCACGGCGAGCAGTATGTCGTGACTCTGCAGTCTCTCGGGATCGAATTTCACCACCAGAAGGTGGGACGTCCCGTTGTGACTGGATGCGGCGGTTACGCCGTCCAGGGCCAGGAGTCTGCTTTCAAGACTGACCCGGGCTTCGGGGTCGATGCTCTCATCGATGTGTATCGTCACGTCGGCGATGGCGTCATTCATCGCGGCTACCTCCGGACAAGCAGGCTTCTGATAAACAGCGCATATCGTCACCCCCCCAGACGGCGAGGATCGCGCGTCCCTTGTTTTGCCTGACGACCGCAGGCCTTCCGTGATATTAGACTCAGATCGCGGGGTTTGCGTGATGCGGGCGTCGCTCGCATTCCGGGAGGTGGCGTTCCTTCGGCGGCTGGCGGGATTGTGGCGAAGGACCGGTGCCGGGGCCATGGCAATGGGAACGCTTGCTGTCTCAAGAGGTCGGAATGCCCGTATAATTAAAATTTCATCTGATTATCACGGAAAGTCCGCAGAGGATCGCTTCGCGCGCAAGGCGCGTTCCTACGGGTCATTGCCCTTGTCGGAGTCTGCGTTGCAGGCGAAGATTTTGGCGGTTGCGCTGCGGTCAATGCGATCTTCCTCGCCTGCGGAGGACTCGTGATAATCAGGAAACCTTATGGCTCCGGCAGGGGCGGCCAGTGAACGCTGGCCCGATGGATTCGATGGAGGACCCGATGTACCCGCACGTTTTGCGCGCAGCCGCGCTGCTGCTGACCCTGTTTTTTGCGAGCAGCGGCCTTGCCGCGGACGAACCCGCAAGCCGTTCCATCTTCGGCTGGGTCGAGCGGGTCGAGATTCTGCCTGAAGGAATATCGCTGAAGGCCAAGATGGATACCGGGGCGACCACATCGTCGCTGAATGCGCTGAACAAGGAGGCCTTCCGCCGCGATGGAGAGCGCTGGATCGCCTTTGACATCATCGACCCCGAGACTCCGGACAGCAAGGTGCGGCTGGAGCGCAAGGTCACCCGTTACGTCCGGATCGTTCGCCACGATGGCGAGCACCAGCGGCGGCCCGTGGTCACGATCGGGCTTTGCATGGGTAGCATCTACCTTGAAGAGGAAATGAACCTGGTCGACCGTACGCAGCTGAATTACCAGGCCCTGGTGGGCCGTAATCACATGGCGGGGGCCATCTTGGTGGACCCGGCGGAGACGTTTATCCAGTCGCCGCGCTGCGAGTTGCCGGAGGGAGTCGCGGACACCACGGAATTGCACCCGGCAGTTGATCCTTCGGCTTACGATGCGGCCCCGATTGCAGGGAAGCGGCACGTGGCGCGGGGGTTATGAGGCGCCTGCACCTTCCGCTGCTGATTCTGCTTCTGACGGGGCTCAGCCTCGGGGTTTTTTATCACAAGGTCTGGAATCTCGGTTTCCCGGTACTGCCGGCCCAGACCACTGACAACTGGACCGTCGAAGCGCGCGTGGCGTTCGAGCCAACGGGTGGTGCGCTCACCGCCCGGCTGTTCCTGCCGCATGAGCCCCCCGGTTTTGCTCTTCTGGACGAACACTTCGTATCCCGCGGCTACGGTCTGGCCACCGGTATGGGCGCTGATAACCGGGAAGCGACCTGGACCACACGCAGTCCGAGCGGTCGGCAGGTGCTCTACTACCGTGCCGCGGTCTACCAGTTGCAACGCTCCCTGCGAACCCAACCGGAGTACCCCGGCCCCGCCGATGTCCCGGATCTGGAGGAGCCCTACCTGTCCGCGGCAGAGACCATCATCGACCAGGTGCGTGCGCGTTCCGCCGACATCACCAGCTTCGCGACTGTGCTGGTACGCGACATGCTCAGCGCTGCCGATGAGAACATGGGGCTGTTCGTGTCCGGGAATGCCAGCGAACGCGACCGTGTGGCTGTCGCGATCGAACTGCTGGCTGGCGCCCGTATACCGGCCCGTATGGCCCACGGGCTGCAGCTGACGGATCGTGGCCGGGACCTGCAGCCCCGGACCTGGCTCGAGGTCCACAATACCCGTGAGTGGGTTGCGGTCAACCCCAACGACGGCAGCGTGGGCTATCCCGAGCATTTCCTGGTCTGGTGGTACGGAGATGGCGATCCGGTAGAACTGAGCCGTGCCCGCAACGCGCAGGTCAGCTTTGCGGTCAGCCGAAATTTCCAGGATGCGGTGGATACCGCACAGCAGCGCGCGAAACTCCTGAACTCCCGGGTGATGGATTTCTCGCTGTTCGGGCTGCCGGTGCAGACCCAGAACATGTACCGGGTGCTTCTGATGGTTCCGGTCGGCGCGATGATCATCGTGCTGTTGCGCAACGTGGTCGGTGTGCAGACCTTCGGCACCTTCATGCCGGTACTGATCGCGCTGTCGTTTCGCGAGACCGAACTGCTCGGCGGGGTGATCCTGTTTACCCTCATCGTATCGCTGGGGCTGGCCATACGGTTCTATCTGGAACACCTGAAGCTGCTGCTGGTACCCCGGCTCGCGGCCGTGGTCAGTATCGTGGTGATGCTGATGCTGGCCTTGAGCATCCTCAGTCACCGCCTGGGGATCGAACACGGACTGGCCATCGCGTTGTTCCCGATGGTGATCCTGGCGATGACCATCGAACGCATGTCGATCGTCTGGGAAGAACACGGGGCCGGGGACGCGATCCGGCAGGGAATCGGAAGCCTGATGGTTGCGGTAGCTGGATATCTGCTGATGATCAATCCCTATATCGAGCACCTGATCTTCGTGTTCCCCGAACTGCTCCTGATCGTGCTCGCCGCCACTTTGCTGCTGGGGCGTTATACCGGGTACCGCCTGTCTGAGTTGCTGCGGTTCCGGGTGTTGGCGGGTCGCTCCAAGTCATGAAGTGGTTCATCACCCCGCAGGAATTGCGGCGTCAGGGCGTCGTGGGCATGAACCGCCGCAACACGCAGATGATCGCTGAGCTGAATCCGCGCAGCCGCTACCCCCTGGTGGACGACAAGCTGCAGACCAAGGCGGTCGCCATCGCTGCCGGCATCTCCGTGCCCGAACTGTACGGGGTGATCGAGACCAACCACGACGTTCGGCACCTGCCTGCAATCGTCGCCGGGCGCGAGGATTTTGTGATCAAGCCCGCTCACGGCAGCGGCGGCAATGGGATTCTGGTGATCACGGGCAGGGTGGGCGAGCAATTTCGCAAGGCCTCGGGCCTGCTGGTGGATCTGGATGGTCTCAAGCACCACGTTTCCAACATCCTGAGCGGGATGTACAGCCTCGGCGGACAGCCTGATCGGGCGATGATCGAATACCGGGTCCGCTTCGACCCATTGTTCGGGCAGGTGAGTTTTCAGGGTGTGCCGGACATCCGCACGGTGGTCTACAAGGGCTACCCGGCGATGGCCATGGTACGCCTGCCGACCCGCACCTCCGACGGCAAGGCCAACCTGCACCAGGGCGCCGTGGGCGCGGGCATCGCCATCGCCACCGGCGTCACCGGCCATGGTGTCCTGCACAACGACATCGTCGATCAGCACCCGGATACCGGCGCTCCGCTCGGTGGTATCGCGATCCCCGGCTGGGGCCGACTGTTGGAACTGGCCGCCGGCTGTTACGAACTCACCGGCCTGGGCTACCTCGGCGTGGACGTGGTGCTCGACCGTGATCTAGGCCCGCTGATTCTCGAACTGAACGCCAGGCCCGGCCTTGCCGTGCAGATTGCGAACGGCACCGGCCTTCTGGGCAACGTCGAATGCATCGATGCGCGCGCAGCGCAGGCAGCCCTCGGTCCTGCTGACCGGGTTGCCTTCGTCCGGGGTCTTGCGCTGCGCGAATGAGTCGGCCGGGCTTGGGCCAGCAGGGTGTTCGCGCGCCCCTACGGTGCCTTGGAGGTCGCGAAGAGAAGGAATACCCGGCCGTCCCTGGCCGCGGTAGAGGTCAGGCTGCGTCGGCCAGCGGGTTGCTCTGTCCGGGGCGCGAGACCTTCAGCGTAACCAGTTCCTCGGAACTGGTCGGATGGATCGGGATGGTCAGGTCGAAGTCGCGCTTGGTTGCACCCATGCGTACCGCGACCGCGAAGCCCTGCAGCATCTCGTCCACTGCGTCGCCGACCATGTGGATGCCGACCACGCGTTCGTCTTCTCCCGCACAGACCAGCTTCATCGCAATCGGTGCGATGTCAGCTTCGGCGAAGGCGCGGGCGAGGCCGCCGTACTCGGTTTCGTACACGTGTACTGCGTCGCCGAACCGCTCCACGGCCTGGGGCTCGGTCATGCCGACCGCAGCGGTGGGGGGATGGGTGAAGGTGACCGTCGGGATCTGCGCGTAGTCGACCGGCACGGGGTTCCGTTCCGGCGCGAACCAGCGGTCGGCAAGCCGGCGCCCGGCGGCGATGGCCACGGGTGTCAGCGGAGCCTTGCCGATGATGTCGCCGAGTGCGAACACGCCAGGGACGTTGGTCTCCTGCCACTCGTCAACCGGAACGGTGTGGTTGGGTTGGATCTCGACGCCAGCGGCCTCCAGGCCGATATCCCGCGTCTTCGGGCGCCGGCCGACGGCCCACAGCACCCGCTCAAAGGGACCGAATTCCCGGGCCTCGGCCACCTGGACCCGGATCGCGCCGGGTTCTCCGGCCAGACCCTTCACCGTCGAGCCGAGATGGCGAACGATGCCCTGTTCTTCCATGTGTCGTTCGATCACGTGGCTGACCATCGGGTCGAACATCTCCAGCACCCGCTCCTCCATCGCGATCACCGTGACCTCCACCCCGAAGGAGCGCAGCATGCCAGCCATCTCCAGACCGATGTAACCGGCCCCGATGATCGCAATGGACTTGGGCAGGTCCTCCCACTGAAAGAAGTCATCCGAGGTGGCGCCGAGGTCGTGACCGGGCATCCGCGGCACGATGGGTTCGCCGCCGGTGGCGATGACCACGCGCTTGCCCTGATAGGTCTTGCCTCCGGCCGACACGGTATTCGCATCGACGAGTTGCGCGCGCTCGGGCACGTAGTCCACCCCCAGGCGCTCCAGGTAACCGGACCAGTAGTCGTTCAGCATCCGCAGGAAGTCGTGGCGGCGTTTTACCAGCTCACCGTAGCGGATGCCGGAGACGTCGACATCGACGCCGAATTCGTGCGCGTGGCGGGCCTGGCTGAGGTGATGGGCTGCGTACCAGGTCAATTTCTTCGGGACGCAACCCTCGTTGACGCAGGTACCACCCAGCGGCTTGGGGTCGAAGACGACTGCACGTGCGCCATGGCCTGCCGCCCTTTCAGCGACCGCGAGGCCGCCACTGCCCCCGCCGATCACGAGGATGTCGTAGTGTTCCATGCTGGCTCCCGTTGTGGTTGTGTGACAAACGTGCGCCAAGTGTCGGGGCACGGCGGGAAATTGAATATCAGGATTTTAACGTATTCTCGTACGGAGGGCTCAAAGGCTGGGCAGACGCGCCGGAAACAAGGTTTCCGGCGCGGTCTTCGTCAGGCGGCCTGATCGCGGGTCAGCCATGCCTTGAGGTCTTCGGAGCCGCCGATGCGGTGGCCGCCAACGAATACCTGAGGCACGGTCATTGCGCCGGTGGCGGCGCGGAGGCCGCGCAGGGTGGTATCACGTCCGAGCACGATCTCCTCGAACTCCATCGCTGCGTTCTGCAAGTCGTCCTTCGCGGCTTTGCAGTAGGGGCAGCCCGGCTTGGTGAAGAGCACCACGTCCTGGGGACGCGACACCTTCGGGGCGATGTGCTCCAGCATGGTGTCCGCATCGGAAACCACGAAGGGGTCGCCGGGCTCGTCGGGCTCGACGAACTGCTTTTCGATCACGCCATCGCGTACCAGCATGGAATAGCGCCAGGACCGCTTGCCGAAGCCGAGGTCGGACTTGTCGACCAGCATGCCCATGCGGTCCGTGAACTCACCGTTGCCATCGGCCAGGAAAGTGACGCGGTCTGCCTTCTGGTCGGCCTGCCAGGCCTCCATTACGAAGCCGTCGTTGACCGAGATGCAGACGATTTCATCGATTCCCTGCGCCTTGAACACTGGTGCCAGCTCGTTGTAACGCGGCAGGTGGGCGGACGAGCAGGTGGGGGTGAACGCGCCCGGAAGGGCGAAGACCACCACATTGCGGCCCTTGAAGATGTCCTGGGAGCGGATGTCGTTCCAGTCGTTGTCGGTGCGGCAGCGGAACGTGATCTCGGGTACGCGCTGGCCTTCTCGTGTTTTCAGTTCCATGAAGTTCTCCTGGTTTGCATGAATGGGTTTCAAAGTTTTTCGTCCAGTCCGTGCTGGAACGAGGCCCACCCTACGACCTGAGCGATAATATATCTAATCAATAATTTATATTTAAACGATAGCGTTAAACTAAATACGCAGCCTCTGCGCACCGGCTCTCGCCGGTATCCGGACGTCCCTTCGGATACCGTGGTTGACGGGCGCGCCGGAAAACCGGAAGCTTTCGGGTTCGCCTGGTGACCCAGGCACCGCGTTATGGTGGTCCGTGTCGGTCCCCCCGCGACGATAGGCTGTGAACCCCGCCAGGCCCGGAAGGGAGCAACGGTAGCAGCCGACTCGGGCGCCGGGGTGCGGCGGGTGCGGGCCGCCACCCTTCAGCCGCAGCCCCTACGGCCCACACCGAGGACAACAAGCCGATGAGCCATCAGGTGTTGGCCCGAAAATGGCGTCCCGGCCGGTTCGAGGACCTGATCGGTCAGCCGCACGTCGTGCGGGCTCTGGTGAATGCGCTGACCAATGACCGGCTGCACCATGCCTACCTGTTTTCCGGCACGCGCGGTGTCGGCAAGACCACGGTGGCGCGCATCCTGGCCCGCTGCCTGAACTGCGAGACCGGCGTCACTGCGACCCCCTGCGGTGAGTGCCGCTCGTGCATGGAGATCGCCGAGGGCCGTCATCTCGACCTGATCGAGGTCGATGCCGCCTCGCGCACCCGCGTGGACGATACCCGGGAGCTCCTGGACAACGTCTCGTATGCCCCTGTCTCCGGGCGCTTCAAGGTCTACCTGATCGACGAGGTGCACATGCTCTCGGAGAAGAGCTTCAACGCCCTGTTGAAGACGCTCGAAGAGCCACCGCCGCACGTGAAGTTTCTGCTGGCGACCACCGATCCGCAAAAGCTTCCGGTGACGGTGCTGTCGCGTTGCCTGCAGTTCAATCTGAAGCCGATGTCGACGGCCCTGATTGCCGAGCACCTGAATCGGGTCCTCGCGGCCGAGGGTATCGCTGCCGAGCCGGGGGCATTGCTGCGTCTGGCCGAGGCCGCCGAAGGCAGCATGCGCGATGCGCTCAGTCTGACCGACCAGGCGATCGCCTATGGCGGCGCCGGTCTGACGGAAGCGGATATCTGCGACATGATCGGGCTGCTGCCGCGCAGTCGTTTGAGCGAGTTGCTGGATAACGCATGGGCCGGGCAGGGCGCAGGTCTGCTGCAGACCCTGAATGAGCTCGATGCCCTCGCGCCGGATTGGTCGCGCCTGCTCGAGGAGCTCGCGGCCCTGGTGCACGGGGTTGCGGTGGAGCAGGCGATGGCGCTCGATTCGGCGGCGGTCGAGGCCGGACCCGCGTCCGATCCCCTGGTGGCCTGGCAGCGCGAGACCGCGCGGCGCCAGGCTCCCGAGGAGGTTCAGCTCGCCTACCAGATCCTGCTGCATGGTCGCCGTGACCTTCCCCATGCGCCGGATCCGCGGATTGGTGTCGAGATGACCCTGCTGCGCATCCTGGCCTTTCGCCCGGAGCCGCCGCCGCGCGAGCAGGTGGGCGGGAGCGCCGCGGGCTCCGGAAAACGGGGCTCGGACCGGGTTCGCGGCACGACCATTCCCGAGGGCGCCCCGGCTTCGCGCCGGGACGCGACACCGTCCGGCGGGCGCGCAAGCCGCGCCGAGCCGGCGAACCCGTTGCCCGAACCGGCTGCGGCGCCCGAGCCGGTCCCGACGTCTGCGCCGGTTGCCGTATCCAGGCCGACGAGCCGTCCGGTGCATGCCGTCGCTGAGCCGAGGCCGCTGGACTGGCACGTCTTCGCGAACGCACTGCAGCCCGGGCCGGTGCGCGAGCTCGCCCTGCACGCGGACCTGCTGGAGTACGATGCCGAACGGGTGGTGATCGCGGTGCAATCCGCGCACCGTATGCTCTGCACCGACAGAAGTCGCGCCCGGCTCGCGGAGGCCTTGGGAAAGATCCTCGGCGGCCCGGTTCGACTCGAGCTGCGGGATCAGGCCACGGCGTCGAAGAATACCCCGGCGGCACGGCTTGCGGCGGACGCGGCGGACCGTCAGGCTAGGGCAGAGTCGGAGGTGCGTGCAGATCCGGTGATCGCCGCGTTGCGCGAAACCTTCGGTGCCGAGGTGTCCAGAGTACATCTTCGGGATGAGGCCGATTCCGCCGGAGAGGGCAGTCGCTCCCGGCCTTGAGCGACGGCAGGATTTCAGCAACAGCCAGGTGATTGACCAGGAGCGTACGGACATGATGAAGGGTGGTTTGGGTGGCCTGATGAAACAGGCCCAGAAGATGCAGGAAGACATGCAGAAGGTGCAGGCTGAGTTGGCCAGCATGGAGATCGAGGGTCAGGCCGGCGGTGGCCTGGTGAAGGTGATCATGACAGGCAAGCACGAAGTCCGCAGGGTCAGCATCGATCCCAGCCTTTTCGACGACGATCGAGACATGATCGAGGATCTCGTGGCCGCGGCGGTGAATGATGCGGTGCATAAGGCAGACGCCGCAGCTCAGGAACGGATGGCCGGGCTGACCGCGGGAATGGGCTTGCCCGCGGGCATGAAGCTGCCGTTCTGATCCGCGACGACGTTACTGCGGGAAGCGGCCGATGGAGGCAGCCCTCGACGAGCTGATTGCAGCCCTGCGCTGCCTGCCCGGCGTGGGCAACAAGTCCGCGCGGCGTATGGCGCTGCATCTGCTGGAACGCGACCGCGGCGGGGCCAGGCGCCTGGCGCGGGCGCTGGAGGTGGCTGCCGAGACGATCGGTCACTGCTCGGTGTGCCGGACCCTGACCGCGTCGATCACCTGTCCGCGTTGCCAGGATCCGGACCGCGACGCTGGCGTGGTCTGCGTGGTCGAGACACCGGGGGACGTGCTGGCGATCGAGGCTGCGACCGATTTCCGCGGGCAATTCCACGTGCTGCTGGGCCGCCTTTCACCGCTCGACGGCATCGGGCCCGAGGAGTTGGGACTCGACAGACTCGAGGCCAGGCTGAGGGATGCCCCGGTTCGCGAGCTGATTCTGGCGACCAATGCCTCGGTCGAGGGCGAGGTCACTGCACACTACATTGCCGAAATGGCGGCCCGCCAAGGCGTACGGGCGACGCGTATCGCCCAGGGGGTGCCGGCTGGCGGTGAGCTGGAGTATCTGGACGCGGGTACCCTGACCCACGCCCTTTCCGGACGGCGCGATTACTGATGCCGTGGGGTTCTTGCCGTGGCGCCTTTCGCAAACCTGAAGGAGGAATGACATGACGGATTGCATATTCTGCCGCATCGTTGCCGGGGAGATCCCCGCGAAGCTCATCCTGGAAACGGAGAATGTCGTGGCCTTCCATGATCTGAATCCCGTGGCTCCACAGCACGCGCTGGTGATTCCGCGCCGGCACATCGCCACGCTGGACGATGCCACAGACGAGGACCGGGAATTGCTCGGGCAACTGATGCTCGCGGGCGCGGAGGCTGCCCGTCTGCTGGGTTGTGCGGAAAATGGCTACCGGACCGTGATGAATTGCAAAGAGTCCGGTGGTCAATCGGTGTATCATATCCACTTGCACGTGCTTGGCGGACGCCCGTTTTCCTGGCCGCCAGGATGAGAAAAGTACTATACTTCAGCAAGTCGACGTACAGATTCTGAGCAGCTCCCGAAAGGGTAGGGACAACGGCCATGAACGCGTGTGCAGGTACATTCCGGAATGCAGGTCGCCTCGTCCTGGCGGCGTTTCCGCTTGCCCTCATCGCGCTCCCGTTGCACGCCGAATCCCGTTCGCTCTACGAAATGTCCTACACCCCAGGACAGGACGCGCTGTCCACGCTGGATGCGTTCTCTGGGGCCGACCGCCTGCGTCCGGGCTTCCGCAACGACATGCACAGAGGCCGGGAATTCAATCTCGATGTCCGTTCCACACAGATGCCTTCGCTGGTCGAGCCGGGTTCGGCTGAGCATGCGCTGGAAACGAGTGGCGGATTCATTCAGCGATTCGGCAGCAGCGGCTTCGGTTACGGGGTCGACTTCGGCCTCGGCCTGCATTCCTCAGGCGGCGGTCAGATCGTGGATCCCGATGCGGGGGGTATCCGCAGCAGTTTCATGGTCAGCGATTTCAGTACCGGCCCGACCTTCGAATCCGGCAATCTCCGCAGCCGGGTACGGGTGGGCGTACGTTACCCCCTACTGGGTGATGCCGATGCGGGTTCCGCGTTTTATGGTCACCGGGGTGATTCGGCGCGCAGCGCCGGCTACCTGAGCCTGGACAGCCGGCTGCGCTTCAGCAACCAGACCGAAGTGTCGGTCAGTCTCTTCTACGACGATTACGGCGCCAGCGCATCGCGCGACTGGCTGAGCGAAGGCCTCGACTTTCAGGGCGGCGCCGGCGCCAGTGAATCCGTGGTCGGTTTCGAGATGGGGCTGAACTTCTGATCCAGCGCACCGCGCGCATGGCCCGCTAACTCTCATGGCCTCGAAGCGCGCCACCCCGAATGATGAAAGCACAAGCGCCTATGGAGTGCGGCGGCTTGCCGCCGCTTTGGGGAAATCGGTTATACCCCGGCACCGAATAGCGGGAGCAAGCTCCCGCACTCCAGAAGCGGGGGCGTAGCGGCGGGCGTGGCCGTGACTTTCACGTTAAATTTCTCGCCGGCCACTGGAGCCACTGCTCAGGCCTTGCAGCAGCTCGAGCCAGGCGTTGAGGCGTGCTTCCGGCAACAGGCCCTGGGCCACCGCCTGGCGTACCGCGCAGCCGGGCTCGGATCGGTGCGTGCAATTGCGGAACCGGCATCCGTCGCCAATGTCACCAAGGTCCGGAAATCCCCGGAGCAGTTCATCGATGCTGGTGATCTCGGGGGTGAAATCGCGTACGCCCGGTGAGTCGATCCACGCGCCCCCACCTGCGGACGGGTACCAGCGTGCGGTGGTGGTGGTATGACGGCCCTCGCCGCTGTGCCCCACCGCGCCGACCCTGAGACTCTGCTCCGGGAGCATGGCCTGGATCAGGGATGACTTGCCGACCCCCGACTGCCCGACCAGGATGTTGCTGCCGCCCGCCGCCGCGTCCCGGAACGACTCCATGCCGAATCCCGTGTGTGCGCTGACCTGCAGGACTGGAAGGTCGAGGTGCCGGTAGCCGGCAAGGCTCGCCTCCAGTGACTTCGCAGTGACCGCATCCACCAGGTCGTACTTGTTGATCACGACTGCAGCGCTGGCCGGCAGGTTGAAGATGCCGACCAGAAAGCGATCGATCAGCAGATGCGGAATTGCCGGCCGGGGCGCGACCACGATCCACACCCGGTCGATGTTGGCGGCGATGGTCCGGTGGCGGTTGAAGCCATCCCGGCGGCCCAGGTGGTTGATCCGCCGCTCCCGGCCGGTGACGATCCGCTCCCCGGGTTCGACCAGGACCACGTCCCCACAGACGACGTCGTCGAACTTGCGCCGCAGATGAGCTCGAAGGATGCCACCTGTTGGCGGCAGCACGTCGACTTCGCTGCCAAAGCGTGCAACCACCCGGCAGGGCAAGGTGATCATCCTGGCAGCGTCCCTGCAGCGAGTGAGAGGGCCGGGCAGGCTTCGGCGGCCCTCATCCCCCGTGCATCCGTCGGGCGGACTGCCCGCCCCGATGCATGCCCCGGTGCGGTCCGATCCCGCTCAGCACGAATGCAGCCCGCCGCCGCTACGGAGCCGGTCAGTCGAACAGCGCATCGACGCGCGCGGCGCAGATGAAGTCGTTCGGGCTGAGCCCGCCCACCGCATGGGTCGAGAACCGGACGATGCAGTGGCCGTAGGAGACCTCCATGTCGGGGTGATGGTCCTCCCGGTTCGCGACCCAGGCGACCGCGTTGACGAAGGACATGGTCTCGTGGAAGTTCGCGAACTCCAGACGCCGCGAGATCTGCTGCGCTTCGGCGTCCAGATTCCAGTCGGCATCAAGCTGCTTCAGGGTCTCCTCGCACTCGGCCCGGGACATGGGCCCCGGAAAGGCTTCCGGTGCCTGGCAGTGCAGGTTCTTCAGGTCGCTCATGGTCGGCCCTCCTGCGGTCAGAATTTGTAGTAGTTCTCGTTCAGATACTTGGCAACCGATTCGACCTCGTCGTCGAACCAGCCGGTGCCGAGGCTGACGTTGCAGCGGTTCACCTGGGTGATCAGGGAATCCATCGAGTGGATCATCCGGTCGTCGCGCGTGTAGGCCTCAGTCCCATGGCAGCTGAGGCAGTTGAAATCGTGCAGGGCCTTGCCCTCGGCGGCATCGCCGGCCTGAGCCGCACTGCCGAAGGTGGCGACGAAGAGCAGGGTACCGATGGCTGTTCCGATCTGACGCATGATTCTCTCCTGTCCTGTGGTGATGCCGAGTCCGATCGCGGATTCGGCTTTGGATGATAGACTGGCGGCCAGCGCAAGGAGACCGCATGGGCCAGAATGCCGACAACCTGATCTGGATCGATCTCGAGATGACCGGCCTGGACCCCCAGTCTGACCTCATTATCGAGGTCGCTACCATTGTGACCGACAAAGACCTCAATTTGCTCGCGGAGGGGCCGGTTTTCGCGGTGCGGCAGGCGGAATCGGTGCTCGCCCGCCTCGACGACTGGAACCGGCGGACGCATGGCGCCTCCGGACTCCTCCAGCGTGTACGCGAGAGCGTGCACGACGAGATCGGTGCTGAGCAGGCCACGCTGGACTTCCTGAAGCGGTGGGTGCCACGGAGTGCGTCCCCCATGTGCGGCAACTCCATCTGCCAGGATCGGCGTTTCCTGGCCCGCTGCATGCCGGATCTGGAATCCTACTTTCATTACCGCAACCTCGACGTCAGCACGCTCAAGGAACTGGCCAGGCGCTGGGCGCCGGGCGTGCTCGCGTCGTCGAAGAAGGACGCCACCCACCAGGCGCTGCAGGACATCCGGGATTCCATCGAAGAGCTGCGTCATTACCGCGAACACTTCATCCGCATGCCGGCTGCCAAGGCCGGTTGAGACCCGCACCGGGACGCCGTTGCCGGATCGCATTCATGCACCAGGTTGCGGGGGTGGCGTCAGTATCGTCGGTCGCGCGTCCAGCGCTGCATCGCGCTCAGGGAAGTCACGGATGAAGTGAAGGCCGCGACTCTCGCGCCGTTCCAGCGCGCTCTGCACAATGATGTCGGCCACCACCACCAGGTTGCGCAGTTCGATCAGGTCCGGCGTGATCCGGTAGTGGGCGTAGTGCTCATGGACCTCTTCCTTCAGCACCCGGATGCGCCGCTGGGCCCGCAGCAGGCGGTCGCGGGTGCGCACGATGCCCACGTAGTCCCACATCAGGCGGCGCAGTTCGTCCCAGTTGTGCGAGACGACCACCTCCTCATCGGAGTCGGTCACCCGCGACTCGTCCCAGTTGGGTGGTCGCGGCAGATCCCCGGGCGCCAGCGGGTCGGGATCGGAAAGAATGTGATCGGCCGCCGACCGAGCGTACACGAGGCATTCCAGCAGCGAGTTGCTCGCCATCCTGTTGGCGCCGTGCAGGCCGGTGTAGGAGACCTCGCCAGCCGCATACAGCCCCGGGAGATCCGTCTGTCCATCGGCGTTGACCAGCACGCCGCCGCAGGTGTAGTGGGCCGCGGGGACCACCGGCAGCGGTTCCCGGGTCATGTCGAAGCCGTATTCCAGGCAGCGTTGGTGGATCATCGGGAAGTGTTCGCGCACGAACTCCGGGCTTCGGTGGCTGATGTCGAGGAAGACGCAATCGAGGCCCAGTCGCTTCATCTCATGGTCGATCGCCCGGGCGACGATGTCTCTCGGAGCCAGTTCGCTGCGGCGATCGAAGTGCTGCATGAACCGGCTGCCGTCGGGCAGCAGCAGCCGGCCGCCCTCGCCACGTACCGCTTCCGAGATCAAAAAGGACTTGGCCTGGGGATGGAACAGGCAGGTCGGATGGAACTGCATGAATTCCATGTTCGCGACCCGGCACCCGGCCCGCCATGCCATCGCGATGCCGTCTCCCGTCGCGCCGTCAGGATTGGAGCTGTACAGGTAAACCTTGCTCGCGCCGCCGGTGGCCAGAATCACCACCGGGGCGAGTACGGTCTGTACCTCGCGGGTCTCGCCATCCTGCACATAGGCGCCGATCACCCGCGACTGTCCATTGAGCTCGTGCACGATGAGATCCACGGCCAGATGCCGCTCAAAGACCTCGATCCGCGGCTGACCCCGTGCGGTTTCCACCAGGGCCTCCTCGATCGCCTGCCCGGTTGCGTCAGCGGCATGTGCAACCCTGCGCGCGCTGTGACCACCCTCACGCGTGAGATGCAGCCGGCTGCGTCCCTCATGGGCCTCGCGGGTGAATGGCACCCCCAGCCCCATCAACCACTTGATGGCCCCGGGACCCGCGGCCACCGTCCGGCGGACCGCCTCGGTCTCACACAGGCCGGCGCCCGCGTCCAGGGTATCCGAGACGTGGGAGTCGAAGGAGTCCGTCTTGTCCAGCACCGCCGATATGCCGCCCTGGGCGTAGCGCGTGCTGCCCTCTTCCACCGGACCCTTGCTGATGATCGCGACCCGCCGGAAGGGCGCCAGATGCAGGGCCGCGGTAAGGCCGGCCGCGCCGCTTCCGATGATAAGCACGTCGAAGCGTTCCTGCGCGGGGCCCATTTGTGTTGCGGCCATGGCTCAGGTAAGTTTCCGGCGTGATTCCACGCGCAGATCGGCGCGGTTCGGAACGCCAGGGACGATCGGGACGAACTTCATCATGTTTATAGGGTCCATCCAGCCAAGAGTACCGGAGTTGGCGCTTGGGGCGGGAGTGCCCGCATGAGCGAAAAGGCTTCAGATGAGGCTCTTGTTCTGCGTGTGCAACGCGGGGAGAAGGCGGCTTTTGACATCCTGGTCCTCAAGTATCAACACAAGATCATCAACCTCGTGGGGCGCTACGTGCACGACCATGCCGCGGCTCTGGACGTTTCCCAGGAGGCCTTCATCAAGGCCTACCGGGGCCTCGCCAACTTTCGTGGTGAAAGCGCCTTCTACACGTGGTTGTACCGCATTGCGATCAACACCGCGAAGAATTATCTGGTCGCTCAGGGAAGACGGCGGCCGGAGGCCGAGGTGGATGTGCAGGACGCCGAGCAGATGGGAGGCGACTCGGCACTCAAGGAGAATGCAACCCCGGAAGGGGAGTTGTTGTCACAGGAGATACAGGCGGCAGTGCAGCGGACAATCGAGCGGTTGCCGGATGATCTGCGCACCGCGATCACGTTGCGTGAACTCGAGGGACTGAGCTACGAGGAGATTGCCCAGACCATGGGATGTCCGATCGGAACGGTTCGGTCGCGCATCTTCCGGGCCCGAGAGGCCATCGACCGGACCCTGCGTCCACTGCTAAACGATTGAGCGAGCAGAGAATGAACAACCAAGTCAGCAAAGCCGAGCGCCTTTCCGCTCTCATCGACAACGAAACCGACACCTTCGAGACCCGCCGCCTGATCGATGAATTGATGAAGTCCGGGGAGGACCGGGCGCAATGGTCACGCTATCACCTGATCGGTGACAGCCTGCGTGGGGGAATGACGCAGGTCGCCCCGGTAGATTTCCTCGCCCGCGTGCAGGAAGGCATCGCCGAGGACGCACCGCTCGACGTATCGGTCGGATCGAGGCAGAGGCTGCGCTGGCTGAAGCCGGTGGCGGGTGTCGGCGTGGCCGCGACGGTGGCGATGGTTTCACTCTTGGGGCTGCAGATGGTCACTGGCGGCGGCGACGATGCTCCGATCGTTACGGTCGAAGTCGCCCCGGCGTCGGAGCCCGACGCGACCGACACGGGGACGGCCCCCGATCCCCGCTTCGCACGCTATCTGGAAAACCACGCAGAACTGGTTGCTCCGGGTTCCTCGGCGTTTGCCCGGGTCCGGAATTCGGTTGACGGCGAGTAGCGCGGGGATGTTGCGCTGGCGCCGTGATCTTCCGGCGACGTTGCTCATGCTGCTGTCGTTTACGCTGCACGCCGGGCAAGACGACCCCAATGTCTGGCTGGAGCGGATGGCGCAAAGTCTGCACACGCACAGTTACGAGGGGACCTTCATCTTCCAGCGCGGCGACCGCATCGACACGGTACGGGTGGTGCATTCGGCCGAAGACGGTGGCTACCGGGAGCGTTTGCAGACGCTCACCGGCTCCGCGCGCGAGGTCATCCGTTCGGTGGACCGCATCAGTGCCCTCAAGGGTGCGCGTGTGGAAGGCGATGGCGGGCAGCAGGGCGCGCCGCAAAGGCCCCCGGCGATCGCCGGCTCAATGTTGCGGGCCAACGAGCGTTATGACCTGCAGTCGCCGGGATACGATCGTATTGCCGGCTTCTCCTGTTACATGTTGCATGCCGAGGCACGGGACGGTTACCGCTACAGTCATCAGTATTGCCTGCACCGCGATACCGGGCTGCCCCTGTTGAGCGAACTGATCGACGCCGACGGACAGCTCCTGGAGCGACTGGTATTCACCGAGCTGGAATTTCTGGACGTCGTGTTCGAGGAATCGCTGAAGGCACGCGGCTGTGATGCCCGTCATATTGAAATACGTTCCGCAGATGACGGGGGCACGGTGACCGGGCAGGAAGGGGAATGGTATTTCGAGGGTCTTCCTCCCGGCTTTGCCACGGTCATCGCCACTGAGCGCGTGTTCGGTCCGGATGCTGCGCCCTCCCTGCATTTCGTGCTCAGCGACGGACTGGCCACGGTTTCTGTCTACGTCGCCGCCAGCGAGGAGGTCTCCGAGGCCTTCGAAGGGTACACGCGTTCCGGCGCCACCCATGCAGTGGCCAGGCCTGTAGCCGGGCACCAGGTGACAGTGGTCGGTGAGGTGCCGAAGAAGACGGTCGAATGGATTGCCGAATCGGCGCGCTTCCGGGCCGCGGGTGCCGGCGAAGACGCAACGGCGCGCTGAAGGTATCTCCGGCGATGAGCGACTGGATCGAGGAACAGGGCGTCGTCGTGAACGCTGATGATGCCTGGGCCACGGTGCGCATGCAGCGTCAGTCCACCTGCGGTTCCTGTTCCGCGCGCAGCGGTTGCGGCAACGGCGTGCTGTCCGAGGTGCTCGGGCGCCGGGCGCTGGAGCTTCGTCTGGCCAATGTCCATGGTCTGAGGCCCGGTGACCGTGTGACCCTGGGCATTCGCGATCGCGCGCTGGTTTCGGGTGCTTTGGCGATGTACATGCTGCCGCTGTTCGGCCTGATCGCGGCTCCAACACTTCTGGGAGCGCTGTTTGCCGGTCTGTCCGAGGGCTGGCTGATTCTCGCCGGTGCGGCCGGTTTCGGTTTGGGCCTGATGGTGGTGCGGCGCTGGCTGCGGGCCCAGGGACAGCGGTTCGACCCCGTGCTGCTTGGATGCGAGCCAGCCCGTCTTTCTCCGGCGCCGATGGCCGGTGCGGGCGGCCTGTCCCGTCCTGATTCCTGAGCGCGGACGGCGGAAACCGCGTGACGTTTCGGCGCGTCGCGGCGTCCCCGCCCAAGGCGACATGAACCCCCTGGATGCCGGCCGGTTTCGTGAGCGGGAACTTGCGTGCCCGGATTCCCTCTAGAGTGATACTCACTGACCCCTGAAGGTGCACATGAAAGCTTATCGATGGTTCTTCCTGGCGACGGTGCTGATTGCGCTTTCGATACCCGCATCCGCACGCCACCTGCCCGATTTCGTCGACCTGGCGGAACAATACAGCCCAGCGGTGGTGAATATTTCCACGTCTCGTGAGCGGCCCGCAGTAGAAGGCGGGGGGGGCGGGGCGCCCGACATCCCCGAGGGCATGCCGTTCGGTGATCTCCTCGAGCGTTTCTTCGGCGAGCGTGGCCAACCCGGGTTACCCGAGCGTTTCGAGCGTGGTTCGATGGGGTCCGGCTTCATCTACACTGAAGACGGCTACATCCTGACCAATCACCACGTGATCGAGAACGGTGGCGAGATCGTGGTGCGCCTGTCCGACCGGCGCGTCTTCACCGCTGAACTGATCGGTTCCGACCCACAGAGCGATGTGGCGGTGCTGAAGATCGACGCCGACGAACTGCCGACGCTGAAGCTGGGCAGCTCGGAATCCCTGAAGGTCGGCGAATGGGTGCTGGCGATCGGATCACCGTTCGGCTTCGATCACTCGGTGACGGCCGGCATCGTCAGCGCGAAGGGCCGCAGTCTCCCTTCCGACAACTATGTTCCGTTCATCCAGACCGACGTGGCGATCAATCCGGGCAACTCCGGCGGTCCGCTGTTCAACATGGACGGCGAGGTGGTCGGCATCAACTCCCAGATCTACAGCCGCACCGGCGGGTTCATGGGCCTGTCCTTCGCGATCCCGATCGACATGGCCGTCGAGGTGGCCCGGCAGCTGCGCGAGACCGGCACCGTCACTCGCGGCTGGCTGGGGGTGCTGATCCAGGAAGTGACGCGTGAACTGGCCGATTCCTTCGGTATGTCCCGGCCAACCGGGGCGCTGGTCGCGCAGGTGCAGCCGGACAGCCCGGCCGAAAAGGCCGGCTTCCGCACCGGAGACGTGATCCTGCGTTTCAACGGGATCGACGTGCCCCGCTCCAGTGCCCTGCCGCCGATCGTCGGCCGGACCCCGGTGGGTTCCGAAGTCGATGTGGACGTGCGCCGCGGCGACGAGGAGATCGTGATCGGGGTTACCATCGAAGCGCTTCCCGAGGAAGTGGCCAGTGCCCGCAGTCGCACGCCCGCGCCGCCGGTACAGCCCCAGAGCCTGCTGGGGATGCAGGTCGAGCCCCTGACCGAAGAGGAACGTTCGGCGCTGGGTCTGGGCGAGTCGGGTATCCGGGTCATCGAAGTGACCGACAATCCCGCGCGCGCCGCAGGTGTGCGCTCCGGTGACGTGATCGCGCAGTTTGGCGGCGACCCCGTGACCTCCGTCGACGACTTCCGGGAGCAGGTGGAAGCCGCCTCGGCCGGACGATCCGTGCCGGTGTTGATCCACCGTGACGGCAACCCCGTGTTCATCGCCCTGCGCATCCCGAATTCGTGACCGGCGAAAGGCGCGGACTCGCCGGCCGCCCCGGCCAGCGACCCGCGTCATCGGGCCGCGCTAGCGTGCAGGGTCAGCCGGTTCGCCGGCTGACCCTTTACCATCGAGTCGACTGCGGGCTCTGCGAGAGGATGCTTGCGGAGCTATCGCAGCTGGAAAGCCGTTATACTTTCGCGCTTGAGCGTATCGACATCGATGAGGAGCCGGGACTTTCCGCGCGTTTCAATGCCAAGGTCCCCGTGCTGGCGGTGGACGGAGAGATCCTCTGCTGCCATTTCCTCGATACGTCGGCCCTGATCGACGAGCTGACCCGGAATGACTGAAACCCGACTGACCCGCAACTTCTCCATCATCGCGCACATCGACCACGGGAAATCCACACTCGCCGACCGGCTGATCCAGGTCTGCGGTGGTCTGGCCGAGCGCGAGATGGCGGAACAGGTGCTGGATTCGATGGACCTGGAACGCGAGCGCGGGATCACCATCAAGGCGCAGAGCGTGTCGCTGTACTACGACGCGGCCGACGGCGAGCGCTACCAGCTCAACTTCATCGATACTCCCGGCCACGTCGACTTCTCCTACGAGGTGTCGCGCTCCCTCGCCGCCTGTGAGGGAGCGCTCCTGGTGGTGGATGCCTCGCAGGGCGTCGAGGCGCAAAGCGTCGCGAACTGCTACACGGCGATCGATCAGGGTCTGGAAGTGGTGCCGGTGCTGAACAAGATCGACCTGCCGGCCGCCGACCCCGACCGGGTCGCCACCGAGATCGAGGACGTGATCGGGATCGAGGCCGAGAATGCGATCCGGGTCTCGGCCAAGACCGGGGAGGGGATTGCGGACCTGCTGGAAGAGTTGGTTCGGCGGATTCCGCCGCCGGAAGGCAGTGCCGACGCGCCGCTGCAGGCGCTGGTCATCGACTCCTGGTATGACAACTACCTTGGTGTCGTGGCGCTGGTGCGGGTCAAGTCCGGACGCCTCTACGCCAAGCGCCGGATCATCGCGATGTCGGTGGGCCGCGCCTACGAGGTCGATCGAGTCGGTGTGTTCACACCGAAACCGCTGGACAAACCGTTCCTGGAGGTCGGCGAGGTCGGCTACGTCATCGCCAGCATCAAGGACATCACCGGTGCCAAGGTCGGCGATACCTTCACCGACGCGCAGAAGCCGGCCGGGAACCCGCTCCCCGGCTTCAAGGAGATCCAGTCCCGGGTCTTTGCCGGCCTGTTCCCGATCAGCGCGGAGGACTTCAACGACCTGCGCGAGGCCCTGGACAAGCTGCGCCTGAACGATGCCTCCCTGCGGTTCGAGCCGGAGACCTCTCAGGCGCTGGGCTTCGGGTTCCGTTGCGGTTTTCTCGGCATGCTGCACATGGAGATCGTGCAGGAGCGCCTCGAGCGGGAGTACGGACTGGACCTGATCTCGACCGCGCCCACCGTGGTCTACGAGGTTGAAAAGACCAGCGGTGAGGTGGTGCCGGTACACAATCCCTCCGAGCTGCCCCCGTCCAACGAGATCGCCGAGATCCGCGAGCCCATCATCCTGGCCAATATCCTGGCACCCCAGGAATACGTGGGCGCAGTGATGACCCTGTGCGTGGAGAAGCGCGGCGTCCAGGTGAAGATGCAGTACATGGGCAGGCAGGTCGCGCTGTCCTATGAGATGCCGATGTCCGAGGTGGTGATGGATTTCTTTGACCGCCTGAAGTCGGCGACCAAGGGGTATGCGTCGTTCGATTATCAGCCGCTGCGGTTTCAGGCGGCGCCGCTCGTGCGGGTCGATGTCCTGATCAACGGTGAGCGCGTCGACGCGCTGTCGGCCATCCTGCACCGCGACCAGGCCCAGAGCCGCGGGCGGGACCTGACCGAACGCATGTGTGGCATCATCCCCCGGCAGATGTTCGAGGTGGCGATACAGGCAGCGATCGGCTCCAAGGTCATTGCGCGGTCGACGGTCAAGGCGCTGCGCAAGAATGTGCTCGCAAAGTGCTACGGCGGTGATGTCAGCCGCAAGCGCAAACTGCTGGAAAAGCAGAAGGCCGGCAAGCGTCGCATGAAGCAGATCGGGCGTGTCGACGTACCCCAGGAGGCCTTCCTCGCCGTGCTGTCCACGGGCGACAAGTGACGCGGCGGAGTCTGATGAGCGGCATCAAGGAAAAGGATCGTTTATGACATTCAGCCTGGAGCTGATTTTGGTGCTGGCGACGCTGGCGACGGGAGTCATCTGGCTCGGCTGGGTCGTCGCCAGGCGGTGGATGAGTCCCGAACGGCGCGCGACCCTGCCCTGGTACGTCGACTATTCCCGATCGTTCTTTCCGGTGCTGCTGATCGTGCTGGTGCTGCGGTCCTTCGTCGCCGAGCCCTTCCGCATCCCCTCCGGTTCGATGATGCCCACGCTGCTGGTCGGCGATTTCATCCTGGTCAACAAGTTTTCCTATGGCGTGCGGTTGCCGGTCACGCGCACCGTGATCCTGGAGACGGGCAAGCCGGAGCGGGGCGACGTGGCGGTGTTCAAGTATCCCCGCAACCCGGCGGAGGATTACATCAAGCGCGTGGTCGGTCTCCCCGGAGACCGGATCGAATTCCGTGACCGGACGCTGTTCGTGAATGGAGAGCCCCAGGAAACGGAATTGCTCGGCACCTATGAAGGCGTCGGTTCGGGGCGCATGATGACGGGGGCAAACCATTTCCTGGAGCATCTCGGCGATACCCCCCACGAAATCCTGATGTGGGAGCAAAGCCCGGGTCTGACGGGAACGGTGCGGGTACCCGAAGGCCACTACTTCATGGTTGGCGACAACCGGGACAACAGCAACGACAGTCGCATGTGGGGCTTCGTGTCCGAGGATCTCCTGGTCGGCCGGGCCCTCTTCATTTGGCTGAACTGGGATTACACTGGTGGGCACTGGGATTTCTCCCGGGTCGGTAACCGCATTCAATGACCATACAGAGGGGGATGGGGGCGATGATGAGATCCAGGCAAAGAATACGTGGGATTGGTGCGTTCACCGTGATCGTGTTCATCGTGTTCGCGGTGCTGGTCGCGAACTTCTTTCTGACCGTCGGCAAGGACTACCTGCAGTATTTCACGGTGCGCAGTGTCGTCACGGACGTCGCCGCCGCACCGGGAGCCGCCGAGCGGACCGACCGGCAGCTCTGGAGCGAGATCGACCGGCGTTTTTCGATCAACTCGGTCTATGAGCTGAAGGCGCCCGAGATCATCAGCTTCACGGAGGACGGCGGCGGCCGTTTCATGTTGCTCGAGTACGAGGTGCGGCGTAACTTTTTCGCGAACCTCGATCTGATCGCCAAGTTCAATCGCCGCGACAAGCTTGCGCCTTGACGGGACCGGTCGCCCTTGCGCCGTCCTACCCCGCGTGTGGGTCGGCAGAAGCTGACGTCCGACCCCCCGCTCCGATGACTGCCACGGATTTTCGAAGCCTTCTGCCCGAGGCCCTGCGGGGTGCGCAGTCGCTGGAGCAGGCGCTGACCCACCGCAGCGCGAGCGGGAGGCACAACGAGCGCCTGGAATTCCTCGGCGACGCGGTACTGGGGCTCGTGATTGCCGACGCACTCTTCCGATCCCTGCCGGAGGCTCCGGAAGGCGACCTGACGCGCTTGCGGGCTGCGCTGGTCAATCGGGGTTCGCTGGCCGAACTCGCCCGCGCGGCGGGTATGGAGGGCGCTCTGAATCTCGGGCAGGGCGAGCGCAAGAGCGGCGGTCAGCGGCGGGAGTCCATTCTTGCCGATGCACTGGAGGCGCTGATTGGAGCGAGCTACCAGGTGGCGGGATTCGATGCCGCGCGCGATTTCGTACTGCAGCTGTACGCGGATCGGCTCGCGGCCCTGCCCAGCGCCGAGTCCCTGAAGGACCCGAAGACCCGCCTGCAGGAATTCCTGCAGGGGCGGGGACGGGAACTGCCTGAGTATCAGGTGCTGGAGGTCTCGGGGCCGGACCACCAGCGGGAATTTACGGTGGAGGTCCGGCTGCCCAGCGAGTCCTGGGGGCAACGCGGCACCGGTCCCAGCCGTCGCGCGGCGGAGCAAGCCGCGGCCGAGGCGGCCCTGAATCGCCTGCAATCGGAGTCAGGCACATGAGCGAAGTACCGCAGACGCGTTGCGGCCTGGTGGCTCTGGTGGGGCGTCCCAACGTCGGGAAGACCACCCTGTTGAACCGGATGGTCGGAGAAAAGCTGGCTGCGATCACCCGCAAGCCGCATACCACACGCAACCGCATCCTTGGGATCGTGACCCGCGGTCGGGACCAGACGGTACTGATCGATACCCCGGGGATCGATGCCGAGCGCAGCCGGCTGATGAACCGCGTACTGAACCGCACCGCGGTCCAGGCACTGGCGGATGCCGACATCGTCTGTTTCATCATCGAGGCCGGGCGTTTCGAGGCCGGCGATGCATTCATCCTGGAGGCCATCCGCGCGGCCGGCCGACCCGCCGTGCTGGTCGTGAACAAGGTGGACCGGGTCGCCGACAAGAGCACACTGTTGCCGTTCCTTGAGACCCGCGCGGGCGAATTCGACTACCTGGGCATCGTTCCGCTGTCGGGCAAGACCGGCAAGAACCTCGAGGGACTGATCGATGAACTGCGCACGCACCTGCCGGAGGGGCCGTTCCTGTACGACCCCGAGCAGCTGAGCGATCGTCCCGAACGGTTCCGCGCCGAGGAGATGATCCGCGAGGCACTCCTGGAGCGTCTCGGACAGGAGGTCCCCTATGCGGTGGCCGTGCGCGTCGAGGACTGGGAGGACCGTCCGGGCATCACCCATATCGATGCGCTGATCCTGGTCGAGCGTGACAGCCAGAAGGGCATCGTGATCGGCAAGGGCGGGCAGATGCTGAAGCGGATCGGCCAGGCGGCCCGCGAGCAGCTGGAGACTCTGCTCGGACGCAAGATCATGCTGCGCCT
This sequence comes from Thioalkalivibrio sp., assembly GCF_007692535.1. GTDB lineage: Bacteria > Pseudomonadota > Gammaproteobacteria > Ectothiorhodospirales > Ectothiorhodospiraceae > Thioalkalivibrio. Next base: position 24,548 of record NZ_REBW01000214.1, read on the forward strand.
GACCGTCCGCGTCGAGGAGGGCTGGTCGCAGAGCAATCGCGCCTTGCGGGAACTGGGGATCGAAGAGCCCCGGTGACGGCGGATCGGCAGGAACTGCTCGTTACGGGATTCGTGCTGCATGCTCGGCCGTTCCGCGAAAACAGTCGGATCCTGGAATTGATCACGCGTGACGCGGGCCGGCTCGCGGTTCTTGCGCGCGGGCGGGCCGGCAGCCTCCGGCCGTTCGTGCTGCTCGACCTGGCCTGGCGCGGTCGGGGAGAGTTGCCCAACCTGACCGTCGGCGAGGAGAGGCGGGCCTTCCCGCTGACCGGTCGGTCGATGGTCTGCGCCCTGTACCTGAACGAGCTGGTGCTGCACCTGTTCCCGCGTGATGTACGTGCCGGAGACGCCGTTGCGATTCTGCAAGAGGCCTACCAGGGTCTGCTGGCACCGGAACGTCCCGAGCATGCGCTGCGCGCCGCCGAGTGGTCGCTCCTGTGTCTCCTGGACTCGGGCCTGGAGCACGTTTCCGGCGCGGAACTCGAAGCCGATGCACACTATCGCTATCAACCCGACGCGGGGCTGAGCGAACCCGTTGCCGCCGGGGCGCCTGGCGCCCTGACCGGTGCGGCCCTGTTGGCGCTCGCCACGGGCTCCAGGCTGGCCGATAATGACCAGCGCGCGGCGCGTGACTTCATGCGCAGGCTCATCGATCAACACCTCGACGGCCGGGAGATCCAGACCCGGCGTCTTCTCTGACGGGAAAGACCGCATCATGGCAGCCTACGTCCCCCCTGCGCTTCGGCTCGGGGTCAACCTCGATCACATCGCCACCATCCGCCAGGCCCGGCACACTCCGTACCCGGATCTGATGCACGCGGTGCGTCTGGCCGAGGCCAGCGGGGCCGATTCGATTACCCTGCACCTGCGCGAGGATCGCCGCCACATCCAGGACGATGACGTCTTCGGCATCAAGCCGCGTCTGGCCCGGCCACTGAATCTCGAGATGGCGGCGACCGACGGCATGCAGGCCATTGCGCTGAAACTGCTGCCGGAGGCCTGCTGCATCGTGCCGGAGCGTCGGGAGGAACTCACCACGGAGGGCGGTCTGGATGCTGTCGGACAGCAGGTTCGCCTGCATGACTTCGTGCAGCCCCTGGCCGCTGCCGGGATCGAGGTGTCGCTGTTCGTCGAGCCGGACCTGCGCCAGCTGGAGGCCGCAGTCGCCATCGGAGCGCCCGTGGTGGAACTCCACACCGGCGCCTACGCCAATGCGCGTGACCCCGAGCAACGGGCGCGCCTGATCGAGGGGCTGTTCGAGGCGGCGCGGGTCGGCCACGAGATGGGCCTGGTGATCAACGCCGGACACGGACTGGACTACGACAACGTGCGGCCGATCGCGGCCCACCCCCTGTTTCATGAACTCAACATCGGCCATTCGATCATCGCCCGTGCGCTGTTCACGGGGTTGCCCGAGGCGGTGAGCCACATGCGCGGCGTGATGGACGCCGCGCGCCGCGACGGCGCCTGAACAGGTGAAAGGAACCCGTCGATGATTCTCGGCATCGGCACCGATCTGGTCCGCGTGGAGCGCCTGCGCCCGATGCTGGAGCGCCACGGTCCCCGGCTTCTCGAGCGCCTGCTGCATCCGGAGGAGCAGGTGGACTTGCCCTCGGTTCGCCCCGAGGCTTTCGTCGCCCGCCGTTTTGCCGCGAAGGAGGCTCTGGCCAAGGCGCTGGGCTGCGGAGTGGGTCGCGACATGGCGCTCAACGAGGCCTGCGTGACCCATGACGCGGCGGGCCGTCCCGGTTTCGCGTTGAACGGAGCCGCCGCCCGTACCGCCGCCCGCCTGGGCGTGACCCGGATCCACCTCAGCATCAGCGACGAGCACGACTATGCCCAGGCCTTCGTCGTTCTCGAGGGCGGGTCCGTAGGTGGAGGTCCGGGCCATCCCGGGTGATCCGGGCGTTCCCGCGATGGCTCGTGATGCCGATGGCGGGGGCTTGCCTCCGGGGCGCCGTGTGTGGAGCGTCCCAGCCTGACTCCTCCATTGGAGCCCCGTAATCGGATGGGAGCCGCTATACTCTCGCGCCATGGCTACCGTGAACCCGGAATCCTTTCCTACGCTGGAGCAGTTCGTCGGCAACACCCCGCTGGTGCGCCTGCAGCGCCTTGCCGCGGGTCTGCCCTCGCCGGTGCTGGTCAAGCTCGAGGGCAACAACCCAGCGGGGTCGGTGAAGGACCGGCCGGCGCTCAACATGATCCTGCAGGCGGAGGCGCGCGGCGAGATCCGTCCCGGTGACACGCTGATCGAGGCCACCAGTGGCAATACCGGCATCGCCCTGGCCATGGTGGCGGCGATCAAGGGCTACCGGATGATCCTGATCATGCCCGACAACATGTCCGCGGAGCGTCGGGCCGCAATGAAGGCCTTTGGTGCCGAGATCATCCTGGTGACCCGCGAGCAGAGCATGGAGGGCGCCCGGGATCTGGCGCAGCAGATGCAGCGCGAGGGCAAGGGCAGGGTGCTCGATCAGTTCGCCAACCCGGACAATTCCGACGCCCACTACCGGGGCACGGGACCCGAGATCTGGCGGGATACCGGGGGCCGGGTCACGCACTTCGTCTCGTCGATGGGGACCACCGGAACGATCATGGGGACCTCGCGCTATCTGAAGGAGCGCAATCCCGCGGTGGAGATCGTCGGGGTGCAGCCTACCGAGGGATCGTCGATTCCCGGCATCCGGCGCTGGCCCGAGGCCTACCTGCCGTCGATCTTCGATGCCTCCCGCGTGGATCGCACGCTGGACGTCAGCCAGCAGGAGGCCGAGACGATGATGCGCCGGCTGGCTGCGGAGGAGGGGATCTTCGCCGGCGTGTCCTCGGGCGGTTCGGTGGCTGCTGCGTTGAAGGTCGCCGCGGAGGTCGAGGACGGTCTGGTGGTCGCGATCGTCTGCGACCGGGGCGACCGCTACATCTCCACCGGCGTCTACCCGGCGTGACCGGCGGGCCCGTACTGGTCTTCGATCTGGAGACCGTTCCCGACATCGATGGAGCGCGGCGGCTGCACGACTTCGAGGGACTGTCCGACAAGGAGGTCGCCGAGGCCCTTTTCGCGCTGCGCCGGATCAAAACCGGGTCCGAGTTCCTCGCCCATCCCCTGCATCGGATCGTCTCGATCGGCGTTCTTTATCAGGGCGGCGACCAGATCAAGCTGTCCGCCTTCGGGCGTGAGAGCGAAGACGAGGCGGAACTGCTGCGTCAGTTCTTCGATGTGATCGAGAAACGGACACCGACGCTGGTCAGCTGGAACGGCGGTGGTTTCGATCTGCCGGTGCTGCACTACCGTGCCATGCTGCACGGTGTGAGCGCACCGCGGTACTGGGATCAGGGCGATGACGACCGCAGCTTCCGCTACAACAACTACCTCAGCCGCTTTCACTGGCGTCACATCGACCTGATGGATGTGCTTGCCGCGTACCAGATGCGGGCCACCGCTGGGCTGGACATGATCGCCTCGCTGCTTGGCCTTCCGGGCAAGCTGGGCATGGACGGCAGCAAGGTGTGGCCGGCCTGGCGCGATGGGGACAGGGCCAGCATCCACGATTACGTCGAGCACGACGTGCTCAACACCTATCTCGTGTACCTGCGCTTCGAGGTGATGCGCGGAGGCCTGACCCCCGAGGCGCTGGAGCGGCGCGAGACGCAGCTTCGGGACTACCTGGGCCATACCGGCAAAGCCCACCTGGACGAGTTCCTGGCCGCATGGCGCGGTGCCGGCCCGCCGCCTGCGTCCGCATGAGCATCGACCGCAGTCCGTTCGAACTGCAGATCGACGACCTGACCCTCGACGGTCAGGGCGTGGGTCGGCGTGAGGGCAAGGCCTGCTTCGTCGCCGGCGCGCTGCCCGGGGAGCGCGTGCGAGCCGTACAGACCGGGCGCAAGCGCAACTTCGATACCGCACAGCTGGAGACGGTGCTGGAACCCGCCCCCGAGCGCGTGGAGCCGCCCTGCGAATGGTTCGGCGTCTGCGGCGGCTGCCGGCTGATGCATGCAGAGGTTGGCTTCCAGCGGCTCCTGAAGGAGCGGAATCTCTTCGAGGCCCTGTCGCGGATCGGCCACGTCGCCGTGGGGCGGCGGCTGGAGCCCCTGGTCGGGGATGACCTGGGGTACCGGCGCACGGCGCGACTGGGCGTGAAATATGTAGCCAAGAAGGGTGGCACGCTGGTCGGTTTTCGTGAACGCGGAGGGCGCTATCTTGCCGACATGTGGGATTGCCAGGTGCTGCATCCGGCGATCGGCAGGCGCATCGGGCAACTGCGCCACCTGATCGATGGGCTGGACGCGCGGGAGCGGATTCCCCAGATCGAGGCCGTGGTCGATGATGCGGGTACTGCCGCCCTGGTATTCCGTCATCTGCAGCCGCTGTCGCAGGCAGATCGGGACCGCCTCGCCGCATTCGCCGCCGGGGAAGGCGTGCAGGTCTACCTGCAGCCCGGCGGCCCGGACACCGTGCAGCAGCTTGCGGGACCGCAGACACAACTTCGCTACGGGCACCCCGACTTCGGCGTGACGGTCGACTTCGGGCCGCTGGACTTCGTCCAGGTGCATGCGGAGATCAACCGGCGCATGGTGCGAAGGGCGATCGATCTGCTGGAGCCGGTACCCGATTCCCGGGTGCTGGACCTTTTCTGCGGGCTGGGAAACTTCACGCTGCCGCTGGCGCGTCGGGCCGGGGAGGTCGTTGGGGTCGAGGGAGACGCCCGGATGCTGGAGCGCGCGCGCGCCAATGCCGAGCGCCAGGGTATCGGCAATACCCGCTATGTCTGCGCCAATCTGGAGGACGAGGGCTTGCAGGAGATGTCCTGGCTCGATGAATCGTTCGATCGCGTGCTGCTGGATCCGCCGCGCACCGGCGCTGCGGCCGCGATCGAGGCCCTCGGTTCCCGTGGGATTCCACGGCTGCTCTACGTCTCCTGCAATCCCGCCACGTTGGCGCGCGATGCCGAGCGGCTCGTGCATCACTTCGGCTACCGGCTGGATGCGGCCGGTATCATGGACATGTTCCCGCACACCGCGCACGTGGAATCGATGGCCGTGTTCGCGCGCGATTAGAACGGGCTGGACCCCGCGCCCTCGTGTTTCGTGCCTTCCGAGGTGCGGGTATCATCAAGAACTGACTGCCGGCGGGAAGATTCCGCCGGTTGCGGAGTAGGGAGATCTGGATGCTGGAAATCGTTAAGGCGGGCGGTTGGCTGATGGTGCCGATCCTGCTTTGTTCCGTGATCGCGGTGGCCATCGTGCTCGAGCGCATCTGGGCGTTGCGGCGTTCGCGGGTGGTGCCCCGTGGCCTCCTGCTGACGGTATGGGAACAGGCGCAGGGTGCTGGTCCCGGTGGCGGGGTTCAGCTCCAGCGCCTGCGTGCCCGCTCTCCGCTCGGCCAGGTGCTGGCGGCCGGCCTGGCCGCGCAGGATCACTCGCGCGAGGTGATGAAGGAGACCATCGAGGAGACCGGCCGGCGGGTCGCGCATGAACTCGAGCGCTTCCTGAATACCCTGGGTACCATCGCGATGATCACTCCGCTGCTGGGTCTGCTGGGCACCGTGGTCGGGATGATCGAGGTCTTTAACGTGATCACCGAGATCGGCGTGGGCAGTCCCCGTGATCTCGCTGGGGGAATCTCCCAGGCTTTGGTGACCACCGCGGCCGGCATCGGTGTGGCGATCCCGACGCTGATCTTTCATCGCTATTTCCGCGGTCGGGTCGATGAACTGGTGATCGAGATGGAGATGGAGGCCGTGAAGCTGGTGGAAGTGATTCACGGCGAGCGCAGCGCCTCCGGGGTCACTGCGTGAATTTTCGTCGCCCCAGGGTCGATGAGGCGGGGATCAATCTCACGCCACTGATCGACGTGGTCTTCCTGCTGCTGATCTTCTTCATGGTTTCCACGACCTTCGACCGGCATGCCGATATCCAGCTGCAGCTTCCCGCCGCGGACCGCGAGCCGGTCGCGGCGGAACGGGCCTGGATCGACATCCTGGTGGACGCCACCGGCGAATATTACGTGGACGGCAAGGAACTCGTTAACCGCCGGCCGGAGACGCTGGAGCGTGCGCTGGAGCAGGCGGTCAGCGAGCGGCCGGGTGACCCGGTGTTGATCCGGGCGGATGCCAACGCAACCCACCAGTCCGTCGTCACTGCGCTCGACGTGGTCGGGCGCCTTGGGATTTCAGCGGTTTCGATCGCGACGATCGGCCGTTCCCCCGATGCGGAATAGGGGCCCGTTGCGGGAGTACGGCTCCGGCTGGTCGGTCTACCGGCGACTGCTGTCCTATGCCTTTTACTACTGGCCGATTCTGGTCGGCGCCACGGTCACCATGATGATCATGGCGGGAACCGAGGCAGGCTTTGCCGCGCTGATGAAGCCGCTGATGGACGAATCCTTCGGTGTCGCGGAGAGCGACCTCGCCCGCTGGATCCCGCTGCTTCTGATCCTGCTCTTTGCGGTCCGCGGCGTCGCCGAGTTCGGCGCGACCTATTCGATGCGGTATGTCGCGCGTCAGATCGTCAAGCGTCTGCGCAGGGAGTTGTTCGAGCGTCTGCTGGTGATGCCCGTCCAGCGGTTTCAGCACCAGTCCAGCGGCGAACTGATCTCACGCCTGACCTACAACGTCGAGCAGGTCGCTGGGGCCGCCACCGATGGCTTCAGCGTACTGGTCAAGGATACCCTGACCGTCCTGGTGCTCCTGGCCTGGATGTTCTATCTGAGCGTGGTGCTGACCCTGACCATCCTGGTGATCGTGCCGCTGGTCGTCCTGGTGGTGAATCTCGTCAGCAAACAGTTCCGGCGCCTGTCGCATCGGATCCAGGGCAACATGAGCGACGTGACCCACGTGACCCAGGAGGTGATCGAGGGCCACCGTGTCGTGCGCATCTTCGGCGGGGAGACCTACGAGCGGGAACGCTTCGAGGGCATCAACGAGGGCAACCGCCGGCTGCATATGCGCATGGAGGGCATCAAGGCGGCCTACGTCCCGATCATCCAGTTCATCGTGGCGGTGGTCCTGTCCCTGATCATCTGGATGGCGACCTCCGACATCCTCGGCGAGCAGATCACCGCCGGGACCTTTGTCTCCTTTCTGACCGCGATGCTGCTCCTGCTGACTCCGATCCGCAGGCTCAGCAACATCAACGCAACGCTGCAACGCGGCATCGCTGCAGGGCAGAACATCTTCGCGGTCCTCGACGAGGTTCCCGAACGTGACGCCGGGCACGTTCCGATGGAACGAGCCCGTGGCGCCCTGCGGCTGGAGAACGTGAGCTTTCGCTATGAGCCGGGTGGCCCGGACGTACTGAGGGATATCGATCTGGACATCCAGCCGGGCGAGAGTGTGGCGCTGGTGGGCCGTTCCGGCAGCGGCAAGACGACACTGGTGAATCTGTTGCCGCGGTTTTTCCATCCCACCCGAGGCCGTATCCTGCTCGATGGACACGACATCGAGGATCTGCGCCTGCGTGACCTGCGGCGCCAGATCGCCTATGTCGGCCAGGACGTCACATTGTTCGCCGATACCATCGCCGCCAACATCGCCTACGGGCGGGTCGAGTCCACCGAGGCGGAGGTGCGCGAGGCGGCCGTGGCGGCCCATGCCCTGGAGTTCATCGAACGTTTGCCGGATGGTTTCGACACCCTGATCGGTGAGAACGGGGTGCTGCTCTCCGGTGGTCAGCGGCAACGACTGGCGATCGCCCGCGCCCTGCTGCGCGACGCGCCCCTGCTGATCCTGGACGAGGCGACGTCGGCCCTCGACAACGAGTCCGAGCGCATGGTGCAGGCTGCGCTGAGGACCCTGATGCATACCCGCACGACGGTGATCATCGCCCACCGGCTGTCCACCATCGAGCACGCGGACCGCATCGTGGTGCTCGATGCCGGCCGGGTGATGGAGGTGGGCCCGCATGCCGACCTCCTGGCCCGTGATGGCATCTACACCCATCTGTATCAGTTGCAGTTCCGTGATGCCGAGGCCGATTAGCCGGTGGCGAATCGCGGATATGGTGCGGGTTTCGGGCCGGTCTGGCGTGCCGTGCTGCGCGACTATCGCGTCGGGGAGGGGAATCGGGCCCGCGCCCGACTGGGCTTTCTGACGCCGCCCGAGGGCAGGGGTCGTGTGCTCTGGATCAAGGCGGGCGGCAGTCCGGATGCGCTGCGCCTGGGGGTGGAACTGCTGGGCGCGGTGCGTGACCGGCGCCGGGATCTGCGCCTGGTGATGACCTTCGAACGGGACGACCCGGACCTGCTTCGAGCCGTGCTGCGTCCCTGGCAGCGGGTGGGGATCGGGTACGGACCCTGCGACCGACCGCGCGTCGTCACCCGGGTTCTCTCGCGCTTCCAGCCCTGTGGGATCATCCTCGTTGAGTCGGATCCGCCGCTGAACCTGTTGCGCCGGACGCTCGCCCCGGTGGCAGCGGTGGGAACCGGTCCGGCTCCGGTGCCGGTGGCCGCAGCATGGCCCGTCTCCGGTGCGGCGCAGCGTGACTGGGAGATGAACGGCCAGGCTGGCGAGCTGCTGCCGCCGGCCGACCCACAGGCGCGTTTCGCCGAGGCACAGGCGGATGTGGTGCTGCGCACACTGGCGGGCGGTGGCGAGAGGCGCCTCTGGTGGTGGCATGGCCGCGCGCAGCAGTGGCCGGAATGGCTCACTGCCTGGCGCGGGATGGCAACCGCAGCGGATGACATTCTGATGGCCAGCTTCGCCGATACCGGCGCTCCCGAGGAGGCTGCTCTGAAGGTCAGCGCCTGGGACCGGAGCGGGCTTGCCGGCGGCAGCATCCTGCACATCGATGACCGGCGCTGGTTCGCCGCCGCTGCCAGCGCGGCCGACGCCGTACACCTGGCCGATCCGGGCCGTGCGGTCCTGTGGCAGGCTCTGGCCGCTGGCTGCGCGGTGACCCTGGGCAAAGAGGCAGCGGCCGCAACCCTGCCGGTCCCGATGCTCGCCTCCAGCGGGGCCGTGGTTGACCACTGGCGCAGGCTTCGGGGCGACGACCATCAGCGTCGCAGCCTGGGCGATGCGGCCCGCCGGCGTTTCTGGGAAGAGCGGCGCCAGGTGGACGCGAATCTCGGGGCGTTGATGGACCGGGTGTGGACATGGTAGAGCAGTGGCTCTGGCGTCAGTGGAGCCATCGTGGGCCCTTTGCCGCGGTGATGTTTCCGCTGTCGCTGGTCTACGCGGGGTTGGCCACGTGGAATCGCAACCGCTTGGAAGGCAATCAGCGCTCCGTTTTCCTGCCCGTGAAGGCCGTGATCGTGGTCGGTAACCTGACCGTCGGTGGGAGCGGCAAGACCCCGATGACTGCCTGGCTGGCGCAGCGGCTGGTCAAGGCCGGCTACCGTCCCGGCATCGTCAGTCGCGGTTACGGCCGGCGCCATGCCCAGGCGAGCCTGCTGGTCCGGCCCGGTGCTGATGCGGCCATGGTGGGCGACGAGCCGTTGATGCTGGCACGGCGTACCGGAGTCCCGGTCTGGGTGGACCGGGACCGGGTGCGTGCGGCACGGGCCCTTGCCGAGGAGGAGGGCGTCGATGTGGTGATCTCGGATGACGGGTTGCAGCATCACCGGCTGCCGCGGGATATCAGTATCCTGATGGTGGATGGCCACCGCCGCTTCGGCAACGGCCTCTGTCTCCCCGCAGGTCCCTTGCGGGAGCCGCGTTCGGCGGCTGCCCGGGCCGATTTCGTCGTGAACATGGGCGGCGTGCCGCAGCCCGGCGAGTACGCGATGGACCTGACCGCGTCCGATCGCGTTCATAGCGTGGCCCGCCCGGGCGTCGGCCGCCCGTTGCGCGAGGTCGGGCGCTCCGCCCACGCGGTTGCCGGTATCGCCGATCCGGAGCGGTTCTTCCGGGCGCTCGACGATGCGGGCGTGGACGTGATGCGGCATCCTTTCCCGGATCATCACCGCTTCCGTGCGCGCGATATCCGCTTCGACGATGACTTTCCGGTACTGATGACGGAGAAGGATGCCGTAAAATGCCGGGACTTTGCTGATGAGCGTCATTGGTACTGGCCGGTGTCGGCGCAGCCGGAACCCGCCTTCGAACAGGCGCTGCTGCGGCGCCTGGAAACCTCTATACGGCTCAAATACCTGGGGTAAAACACGATGGACAAACGCCTGCTCGATATTCTCGTCTGCCCGGTCACCAAGGGGCCGCTGCACTACGACCGCGAGGCCAAGGAGTTGATTTCGGTCTCTGCGGGCCTGGCCTACCCGATCCGGGACGACATCCCGGTGATGCTCGAGGACGAGGCCCGCGTGCTGTCGGAGGAGGAAAAGAAGCGCTGGCGGGACAAGTAGGCAGGTTCCTCGGCTGTGGGCAGGCAGCCGGCCCCTCCATGCTGACCTTGGCGGAGAAATCGGATGAACACGGAACCCTTCATCGTTGTGATCCCGGCCCGCATGGCCTCCAGCCGGCTGCCGGGCAAGCCCCTGATCGCCATCGCCGGGCGTCCGCTGATCGCGCATGTGATCGCGCGGGCCCGGGAGAGCGCGGCGGAACGGGTGATCGTGGCCAGCGAGGACCAGCGCGTGCTGGACGTGGCGCTGCAGAGTGGTGCAGAAGCGCGCTGGACCGACGCCGCGCTGGCTTCGGGCACGGATCGGATTGCCGCGGTCGCGCTGGAGGAGAACTGGTCGGACGACACTTGCGTGGTCAACCTGCAGGGCGATGAGCCGTTAACGCCCGGCTCGCTGCTGAATGACCTGGCGGCCCTGCTGCAGGCTCACCCCGGTGCCGACATGGCGACGCTGGGTGTACCAATGCGTTCCGCAGCCGACCTGGAAGACCCCAATCAGGTGAAGCTGGTCACCGATGCGAGTGGGCGGGCCCTGTACTTCTCCCGTGCCCCCATTCCCTGGGATCGCGAGGCGCGGCGGGCCGGGCAGCCGCCCGATCTGGCGCTGGCCCGGCGCCATCTGGGTCTTTACGCGTACCGCGCGGGCTTCCTGCGGCGCCTCACCACGGAGCCGCCGGCGGCGCTGGAACGGATGGAGCAACTGGAGCAGTTGCGGGCCCTGGCCATCGGAGCCTGGATTCAGGTCGGAATTGTGGACAGGGCGGTGCCGCAGGGCGTGGACACACCTGAAGACGTCGATCGGCTGGAGCGTCTCATGGCCGCAACGGCGCTGGTCTGACCAGGCCGAGTCGGATCGGAATCTGGCCCAGGCGGCCAAAGGTCAGGGCAGGATGGGGCGCGTCGTGGGACCAGGCACTGGTGCCCGGGTTGAACCAACCGGCGTGCATCCCCGCGTTGCGGGCCCCCAGCACGTCGCAGACGGGGTCGTCGCCGATGTGCAGCATGGCCTCGGCAGGTAGCCCGGCCCGCCGCGCCGCGGTCCGAAAGATTGCGGGATCCGGCTTGGCGACACCGGCTTCCGCCGCCGGGATCGCGAAGTCGAAGAATTGCCCCAGCGGGGTTCGGAAGACGTCGGCATTGCCGTTGCTGATCGCTCCGAGTCGAAAATGCCGGCCCAGGACCTCGAGAACCGCGGCCGCCTCCGGGTCGGGCTCCACCTCGTTGCGCGCCAGCCAGAAGACCTCGAACCCCTCGGAGGCCATGCGCTCCGGGCAGGTGTCGGCCTCCAGCGCGATCCCCCGCAGCCAGCGCTTGCGCAGGCTGGTCAGATCGTGGCGCTCGGACGCGGGCGCAGCACGGATGAAGGCGCTCCGGGCCGCGACCAGCGCCGCCGGCGTATAGCGTGCGCAGACACTCGGTGCATGGACCCGCAGCCAATCGTAGAAGCGCGCCTCGGCACGGTGAATGGCCGGCATCACGGGCCACAGCGTATCGTCGAGATCGAAGGTGATGCAGCGGATCCCGGCGGTGAATGCGGCGGGTTGGGCGGAAGCCTGGTTCATCGCCTGCATTGTAGTGAATCCCGCCGCATTCGCCGCAAACCCGCACAGACCCCCGGGAACGCCGGGCGACCCTGACGCGTCTGGAACACGCACTCGGGCCATGGAATGGTTTGCACGCCGGCCCCTATCCCGCAGAATGATCTCACCGCTGGCAACCTTGGGCAGACGATCCGGTGAATGCCAACTCCACAACCGCCGCGTCCGGGGACCTGCTCGGGGACCTCCGCGCCGCCGTGCAGCGCAACTGCGACATCGCCGATGCCCAGTTCGCCGGCAACTATTCCCTGTGCACCTACCTGCTGAAGATGCGCGAGTTCTATCGCTGGGAACGCGGTCTGCCGTTTTCCGCTGCACTGAATCGGCAGGAGGTCGGTGACTGGGTCAGTGAGCGCGAGCGCAGCTGGGAGGAACTCGAGGGCCTGTCGCCCGAGGCGTTGCGCCTGGGTGATGTGCAGCACGACCCGTTCGACCAGGAGGCGGTCAACCGGTCGCTCGATCCCTATGGGCTCGTGTACGGGGCGGGACTGGGGCGCGGCGCCCGTCCTCTCTTCTTCCTCGGGACCCTGCTGCGCCGCGAGGACTACAACGGCTATCAGGTACATGTCGTCGGGGCAGAGGCTGCGCGTGACCTCGTGAGCCCGCCGGCGATGTCTCGGGATGACCAGATCTTCGTGCGCCGCGAATCGGTGCGCCGCCTCGTGTTCGAAATGATCGAGGCCTGGCAGATCAGGGGTGCGCCGGCGGACGACGCGCTGGCCCGGGCGCTGGCGGCCTATGGCTATGATCCCGCCGACGAGGCGACACTGGAGGCGATGACCGACAGCGAGGTCGAGTCCGCGGTCTGGCACGAGGTGGGCGAGATCCTTGCCGGCAGGGCGCTCGGGGATGCCTGGAAGGACCGGGTGCTGGCGGTCGCCGGCGGCCGTCATGAACTCGTCGCCCGTGCGGTGCGGGATCACCTGGCCGACTGCCTGACCACCCTGCCGGCGCTGCTGGCGGAGGAATCGCCGGGCGCGATCCATTTCTACTTCGCCAATCTCACCGGCATGCGATCGCTGCTGTTTCCGCAGCTCCGATCCGCCTACGAGTCCTGGATCGCCGGCGCGCCTCTGGCGGTGCTGAAGGCCCAGATCGCACCCGCCCGGGAGCACTGGCTTGCGGTGGCACGGCGCTTCCTCGAAGAGCCGAGCGAATCCTGGCCGGTGGACGACGAGGCGCTCGCGTCGTTGCGGCCAGGCTTCGGCACGGCGTAAGGAACCCTTGTGCAGGAGCCGAGCCCTCTCGGCGATGCTGTCGGTGATCCGGACGTCGGGGCCGGGGCCGATCGGCCAGGGGCTGGCCTCCTACGAGCTTGCGGGACGGGCCTCCAGGCTTGATGATCGGCCCCAGGCACCGTCCACCCACGGTCCATGCCTCGCCAGCCCCGGAGCCTCGATGCTGATCACCCTGCCGAACGTCCTCGACGCCGCCACCCTGCAGCGCGTGCATGAACTGCTGGCTGAACTGTCCTTCGTCGATGGCCGCGCCTCGGCGGGCGGAGATGCGCGCCGGGTCAAGAACAACCAGGAGGCCGACCCGACGGATCAGCGGGTGGGCGCATTGAACCGGCTGGTCCTGATGCCGCTGTACCGGAATCCACTGTTCCAGGCCGCGGCCATGCCGAAACGGCTCTCCGGGGCGTTCTTCGCGCGGTACCAGCCGGGAATGAGCTACGGGACCCATGTGGACGACCCGGTGATGGGGCCGGAGGGCGGCCGCTATCGCTCCGATGTGTCGATGACGGTCTTTCTGAACCCGGCTGCGGCCTATGATGGTGGCGAACTCGTGGTGGAGACCGAATACGGCGAACAGCGCGTGAAGCTCGAGGCCGGGGATGCGGTGATCTATCCTTCCTCCAGCCTGCACCGCGTGGATCCGGTGACCCGGGGCGAACGGCTGGTCGCGGTCGCGTGGGCGGAGTCCATGGTCCGCGAGCCCGACCGGCGGCGACTGCTGCTCGACCTCTATCAGATCGAAGAGGAGCTTCGCAGTGCCGACCCGGACGCCGGGATCACCCGCAGGACCGGCCGCGCACGCGCCAACCTGATGCGCATGTGGGCCGATGTGTGAGCGGAAGGCGGGTCAAGCTGCGGGGTGCCCGCGGGATGAATGCGCAGATGCCGCCCACCGCGGCGCCGATGGCTGCGTTCAGTTGCAACCGTATCACTTGGCGGGCGGCGCGTTCAGCCCGTCCGGCGGACGATAGTCGGGGTCGTTGGGGTTCATGAAGATGAAGCGGAAATCGCCGGCCTCCATTTCCACGTAGTCGAGCACCGCGTTTTTCAGCAGGTCCACGCTGACCGGCTCGATCACGACCTCGATGCCGCCGGTCTTGAAGACGAGATCGTTGTCCCGTTCGTGTTCGTCGAAACCCATGCCGTAGTCGATGTTGCCCGAGGGCATACGCTTGGCCGCAATGCGCAGTGCGGGCTTCTCCATGCCGCTTTCGGCGGCTGACGCCTGGATCTGCTTTGAGGCCGCGGGGGTGATCGTGATCATGCCTTGCTCCTTGTTCTCAGATTGGAAGGCTTTTTTTCGGGGCGTCGCCGGTCGCCCGGTCGGCGCCCGCCATCACCGTGCGTGCGAAGTGCACGAAGCGGGTCGCCCAGGGGTTCTGCGCGGTATGGCGCAGATGGCTGTAACTCGCCAGCAGATTGCGGTGCACGATGCCGTCGTGCTGTCCGTCGACGCCATGGCCGCGCAACACGCGGTAAGCATACACGGGCGGTTCGTCGAGGGGTTCCAGCGCCGAGTAATGAAATTCGTGCGCCCCGAAGGATCCGGGCTCCCCCGCGGGTCCGGTCAGGGGCCAGAGGCCGTGCCCCGTCTCCTGCAGTCGCACCAGCCCGCGGCCTTGCGGCCGCGCATGCATGGTGATCTCACCGGGGAGCACGCCGGCCATCTCGCTGCGGCGGCCGTCCCAGGCAATGCCGCGCGCGAGATACATCAGGCCGCCGCACTCGGCGTAGGCGGGCATTCCCGATTCGATTGCCAGACGGATGGCCTCGCGCATCGGCGTGTTGGCCTCCAGGGCCTGCATCTGGCTCTCCGGGAAACCGCCGCCGATGAACAGGGCGTCGGCGTCAGGCAGGCGTGCGTCGTGGATCGTGTCGAAGAACACGAGCTCCGCTCCAGCCCGTTCCAGGGCCTCCAGGTCGGTGGTGTAGTAGAAGCCGAAGGCCGCGTCCCGGGCCACTGCGATCCGCACAGGTGGGCCGGGCGCATCGATGGCGGGTGGGGAGGGTACGGGGAGGGCGGGGGCGTCGGCGCCCAGCCGGGCGATGGTGGCCAGGTCGACCTCCGCGGCGACCGCCTCGGCCAGTGTCCGGATCTGGCGGTCGGCGGCAGTATGCTCGTTGCTCGGCACCAGCCCCAGATGGCGCTCCAGGATCTGTAACGCCGGGTTCTCCGAGACCAGGCCGAGCACCGGGATATCGGTGTAGTGCTCGATCACCGCGCGCAGCTTGGCCCCGTGACGCGCGCCACCGACCCGGTTCAGGATCACGCCGGCGATCCGGATATCGGGTTCAAAGGCCTGGTAGCCGAGCAGCAGCGGTGCGACACCGCGGGTCATGCCCCGGCTGTCGATCACCAGCACCACGGGCGCCTCGAGCAGCCGTGCCAGCGCCGCGTTGCTGTTCGAGCCCTCCAGGTCCAGGCCGTCATACAGGCCCTTGTTTCCCTCGATCAACGCCAGGTCGGCAGCCGCCATGTGCGCGCCGGCGGCCTCGCGGATCTCCCGGGGGGACATGGTGTTGAAGTCGAGATTGACGCAGGGCCGGCCCGCGGCGCGGCCAAGCCATAGCGGATCGATATAGTCGGGACCCTTCTTGAACGGCTGTACGCGCAAGCCGCTGGCCGCCAGCGCCGCGCACAGGCCGGTGCTGATCGTCGTCTTGCCGGACGACTTGTGTGCGGCGGAGACGAGCAGCCGGGACATGCTTACGCCGCCGCCGCTGCGGCAGCCAGGGCCGGGGTCATGCCCCGGCGGGAGCGGACTGTGCCGTGGAGGGGGTGCTGGAAACCTGGGGATCGACCTTGTCGTCCGCGAGGCTGGTCGGCAGGATGCGAAGGAACTTCATCACCACCGCCAGCAGCAGGAAGGCGAAGGCCGTGCCGCCCAGACCCAGCATCAATTCGGGGAGCGACGGGGTGTAGGTCGCGACCACGCCGTCGAAGAAACTGCTGCTCATGTCGTATCCCGGGAAGAGATCCAGGGGATAGGCCTGTCCACCGATCACGATCACATAGAGTTGCGCCAGACCGCCGGCGATCACCAGGCCGGCGGCCGCCGCGATCACGCGGCGCGCCCGACTCCACACAGGGTGGAAGAGCAGAACGAGGGGAAGGATGCTGCCGAGACCGATCTGCACGAACCAGAACAGGAAGGTGTAGATGCCGCCATTGAGCAGGACAAAGGCCTCGATGCCGTGCAGCCGGGTCGCATAGAGGTTGGTCAGATGGTAGGCGAGCACGAAGTAGAGCACGCCCGCAACGAAGATTCCGAGCAGGTTCTTCATGCGCCGGAGGATCAGGTCGCCGAGCGGGCGCTCGGTGCCGGCGAAGGTCGCCATCACCACGAGGATGAAGACCGCCATCCCGAGGGAGAAGGACATGGCAATGAACATCGGCGCCAGGATGGCGGCGTCATAGGCCTCCCGGGCGACCAGGAAGCCGAAGATGGAGCCGGTACCGGTGGTCAGGATCAGACGCCAGAGGAAGGCCACGTAACCCGCGACCGGAACGTAGCTGTTCATGCGTCGTTCCATCATGAACCACAGGTACACTGCGACCACGGCCAGAAAGCCGGTGTACAGCAGGATGTTCCAGGCGAAGATCGACTTGAAGTTGTAATGGGTCATCGCCACGATCAGGCGATCGGGGCGGCCCAGATCGAGCACCAGGATGACCAGGCCGCCGATCAGCAGCGTCATGGCCAGCAGGCCCGACAGCCGGGCCAGCGGCTTGTAGGCGACGCGGCCGAAGACCGAGGAGAAGGAGGCCGCGTTCAGCGCCCCCGAGGCCGCAACGATCAGGAAAATCGCGAAGATGTGGGGCAGGCCCCAGACCACCTGGTTGTTCATGCCGGTGATGTAATGGCCGTGTGTGCCCTTGAGCACCGCGGCAAGCAGCCCGAGGCCGATCAGCACGGCCAGTCCGGCCAGGAGGGCGAGGTAACCGGGGCTGCGGCCCTCGATTTCCGTGAAGTGTGTCTTCGCTGTCATCGTTGTCATGTCTCGGTCAGATACCCTGGTAGCGGACTGCAGGGTTCAGCCGCAGGTCGGCGCGGACGGCAGTGCTGCCCTCCTGCTTGAGGCGCTGCGCAATCTCGCTGGAAGGGTCGTTCAGATCTCCGAAGACCATGGCCCGGTGCCCATCCTTGTTGCAGGCTTCGACGCAGGCAGTGGTCCCCTCGCCACGGTCGACCTTGTGCACGCAAAGGGTGCAGCTTTCCACCGTGCCCTTGCCCCTCGGTGAATGCGGTTTCTGGTCGGTCAGCGGCTCGTGAATGAAGGAGCGCGCCTTGTAGGGGCAGGCCATCATGCAGTACCGGCAACCGATGCAGGTGTGCTTGTTGACCAGCACGATGCCGTCCGGGCGGATGAAGGAGGCCTTCGTCGGGCATACGTCGACGCAGGGCGGTTTCTCGCAGTGCTGGCACATCACCGGCAGCGAATGCTGGTGTCCGGTTTCGCGTTCGGTCAGGTTGACCTTGCGAATCCACTGCGCATCGGTCTTGGGCCTGCCCAGACTGCGCACGCCATTTTCCTCGTGGCACGCGCGCACGCAGGCGGTGCAGCCGTCGGCGCACTTGCTGGTATCGATCAGGAGGCCCCAGCGCGTGGCAGGGTCGGCCCCGTTCGCCGCGCCGGCGGTCTTCAGCAGGAAGACCCCGGGCGCGACGGTGAGCCCCGCCACGGCAGTGGCCGCCCCGGTGATGAATTGCCGACGTGAGACGTTCGCGCTGTTTTCGGTACTCATGGTGTCGAAATCTCCTGGACGGTCTCGATCCCGTCAGCCTGAAGCGCAAGGTGCCGTTCGATGGACTCTTCCAGGCCTGCGCTGCGTTTGGGCGGCGCAGCATCCGACGGCTGGTCGGTGTGGCATTGGAAACAGTCCATGCGTACGGCGTTGAACTGGTGACAGGCCATGCAGAAGTGCGTTGCGGGGTCGTCGCGGCTCGCCGTGGGCGAGACGTGGCAGTCGACGCAGCCGACGAAGCTGTGATCCGGATTGCGCCGGCCGTAAATTTTCGCCTCGTCACGCTCGTGCATCAGGATCTTCATGTGGTCCCGGCGAATCACGTCGGTGGGTTCCACGCACTGGTCGCCACGCGCCTCGAGCACGAGGTGGGGAGCGGGCGGTTCAACCTTCCCACAACCGGTCAGTGTCAGGGCCAGCCCTGCCAGCAGCAGTGCTGGCAGGACAAGGCCGAACTGGGCAAATCCACGGCGCATGCTCAGTCACCCATGGCCATGTCGATGTAGCCCGTGGGGCAGACCTCGGCGCAGATGTGGCAGCCGATGCACTTGTTGTAGTCCGTATCGACGTAGCGACCGGTGGCGCTCTCTTTCTTGTTCACCCGGAATACGGCCGTCTGGGGGCAGTAGATCACGCAGTTGTCGCACTCGAAGCACATGCCGCAGCTCATGCAGCGCTTGGCCTCCTCGACCGCCTTCTCTTCGGTCAGCGATCGCATGCGTTCCTCGAAGTGTCCGATCACCTCGTCGGCGCTCGGTCCGTGCTCCTCGCGCAGATTGCGTGCCACGTAGGGGAAATGGCCCTTGAACAGCTTCTCGTGGGAGATGATCTCCTGCGCGGAACGGTCCTCGAAGTTGTGCACCGCAAACCGGGCATCGGAAGTACCGCGGACCTGCTCGCCGGAGTAGGCCTCGGGCTCGAGCCCGGTCTCCTGCAGCTTGTTCAGCAGGTTGAAGTGGTGCACGTCGACACGCGGACGCTTGATCGGCTCCTGCTGGTGCAGGAAGTAATCGATGCTGTCGGCGGCGATCCGGCCGTGGCCGATGGCGGTGGTCAGCAGATGCGGGCGGATGATGTCACCGATCACGAAGTGGCCGCTCTTGCCGGGCACCTGGTAGAACTTGTCGCTGTCGATGAAGCCGCGGCCGTTGTCCATGAACTCGAGGCCGGTGAGGTCGCCGCCCTGACCGATGGCAGTGATGATCAGGTTGGCCTCCAGCACGAACTCCGTACCCTCCACCGGCTTCGGCGCATTGCCCTCGAACTGGCACTGGGCCATCTTCAGGCCGATGGCGCGGCCCTTGTCGTTCAGCACGACCTCGATCGGGATCACGCCGTCCAGGATCTTCACGCCCTCGCGCAGGGCGTCCTGCACCTCGTGCTCGGTCGCGGTCATCTTTTCCTTGGTGAACAGCGAGGTCAGCGTTACGTCGGCGCCGGTCCGCACGGCGGCGGTCGCCGAATCGTGCGCCACGTAGCCGTGGATCGCGTCCTCGGGGTTGTCCACCGGGTTGTCGGCCTCGATCTTGCCGAGACGCCGGGCCACCGAAACCACGTCGATGGAGGTGTCGCCGCCACCCACGCAGACGATCTTGTCGGTCGGCAGGACCTTCAGGCGGCCGGTGTTGAAGGCGGACAGGAACCGGACGCCGGCGATGCAGTTCGGGGCGTCACCGCCCGGCACCGGCAGGTTGCGGCCGGTCTGGCAGCCCACGGCCCATACGACCGCGTCGAATTCCTTCTCGATGTCCTCGACGCTCACGTCCTTGCCCACGCGGGTATTCAGGCGCAGCTCGATGTCGCCGAGCGACGTGATGCGCTCCATCTCGCCGCGGAGCATCGGACGCGGAACCCGGTACTCGGGGATGCCGTACATCATCATGCCGCCCAGTTCTTCGTGATCGTCGAAGATGGTCGAGGCATGGCCCTTGCGGCGCAGGTGGTAGGCTGCGGACATGCCGCCGGGGCCGCCGCCGATGATCGCGACACGCTTGCCGGAAAGGGCCGGAGCGGGATCGTAGGTGAAGCCTTCGGTCAGAGCGGTATCGCCGATGAACTGTTCCACCGAGTTGATGCCGACGAAGTCCTCGACTTCGTTGCGGTTGCAGCCCGACTCACAGGGGGCAGGGCAGACACGGCCCATCACCGAGGGGAAGGGGTTGGCGTCGGTGGCACGACGGAAGGCATATTCCTGCCAGGACATGTCGCCGCTGGGCTTTTCGATGCCCCGCACGATCTGCAGCCAGCCGCGGATGTCCTCACCGGCCGGGCAGGAGCCCTGGCAGGGCGGCGTGCGGTGCACATAGACCGGGCACTTGTGGGAATGATCGCCCTCGAAAATGGCACTTTGCCAGTTCCGCTGCTCGTGGTCGCCGTCGCGGTATTTGCGGAAGGTCAGTTTCATGTCATCGCTTGAGGTTGCCATGCCGTGTCTCCTGTGGAGTCGGACCTGGTGGCCCGGCTTTGCATCGGTTCGTGGTTATTGTTTGGCGTCGAGGACGATGGCGTCGCTGACCAGCTGGTGAACACTCACGATCTGGTCCATCTCGAATCCGTAATAGGGTAGTACCTTGGCGAACTGGCTCTTGCAGATGGCGCAGATCGCCGCCATGTGCGTGACGCCGTGTTCCTCGACCACCGATTTCAGGGCCGACATGCGTGGCAGCGCGCCCTTGACCCGCAGTTCCATCAGGTCGTCGGTCAGCAGGCCGCCGCCGCCACCGCAGCAGAAGGTCGCTTCGCCGATGGTATCCGGGGCCATGTCGTAATAGTGGTTGCACACGGCCTTGATGATCTCGCGCGGGATCACGAACTGGCCGCCGGGCATGTCGCCCATCCGCGAGGCGCGGGCCACGTTGCAGGAATCGTGGAAGGTGACGCGACGGTGATCGTTGGCGCTCTTGTCCAGGGTCAGGGCGCGCCGCTGGATCAGATCGTAGGTGAACTCGCAGATGTGCTGCGGCACCGGGTAGCGCGGATCGAGGAAGTCGAAGGGGCCCGCCAGTGTGTTCAGGTAGCTGTAGGCAACCCGCCATGCATGTCCGCATTCGCCGAAAATGATGCGCTTCACACCGAGATCGAGCGCCGCCTCGCGGATGCGCAGCGCGATCTTCTTCATGTTTTCCGCCGAACCGATGAACAGGCCGAAGTTCGCGGCCTCGGACGCATGCGAGGACAGGGTCCAGGAGATCCCGGCCGCGTGGAAGACCTTGCCATAGCCGATCAGGCCGTCGACGTGGGGTTCGGCGAAGAAATCGGCGGAAGGCGTAACCAGCAGCACCTCGGCGCCCTTTTCGTCCAAGGGGTAGCGTACATCGACGCCGGTTTCGTCTTTCACGTCCTCTTCAAGACCCAGGAGGGTGTCTGCCAGCGCGGGCTGGGGCAGCCCCAGGTTGTTGCCGATCTTGAAGACCTTGCCGATGATCTCGTTGCTGTATTTCTGACCCACGCCCACCGCGTTCATGATGTCGCGCGTGGCCATGGTGATCTCGGCGGTGTCGATGCCGTAGGGGCAGTACACAGAGCAGCGGCGGCACTCGGAACACTGGTGGAAGTAGCTGTACCATTCGCCGAGGACTTCCTCGGTCAGATCGGTCGCGCCGACCAGCTTGGGAAAATACTTGCCCGGCAGGGTGAAGTACCGGCGATAGACGCCGCGCAGCAGATCCTGGCGCGCGACGGGCATGTTGCGCGGATCCGATGTGCCGAGGAAGTAATGGCACTTGTCGGTGCAGGCACCGCACTTCACGCAGGAATCCATGAAGACCTGGAGCGCCCGATTGGTCTCCAGCAGTTCTCCGAGCTTGTTGATCGCAACGTCCTTCCAGTTGTCGACCAGTTCACCGGGGAACCCGAGCGGTGCCTGGAATTTGTCCTGAGACACGTAGGGCTTGCTGTGGGACATCACCCCAGTCTGCAGGGCAGGGATGTCCACGGTTTCGTCCTTGATTTCTGGAGTCTCGAATTTGGCCATGTCGCAGTATCCTGGTTGCCGGGCTCAGCCGCGGTTACTTGTCGCCGCCGGTGGCGGGGCGTTCACTCGCGGTCATCCACTTCACCTTCGTCACGTGCCGCTTCTCGCGCGGGTTGTCGACCTGGTTGCGCGTGGGGCTGAAAAAGACCCCCGGGGCATGCAGCAGCTTGCTGAAGGGGAAGATGATCATCAGTCCGGCCACCAGCAGCAGGTGCAGCAGCAGCATTGGCTGCAACGGCAGGGGGTTGAACTCGAAGCGCATCAGCCCGGTGAAGAACAGCTTCACCGCGGTGATGTCGGTATGCCAAAGATAGGTCATGCTCAGACCGGTCAGCGCGATCCCGAGCAGCAGCGCCAGCATCAGGTGATCGGAGGGCGAGGAGATGTAGCGGATGCGTTCCACGAAGATGCGGCGCACCCACAGCCCGGCCAGGCCCAGCACCATCGCAAATGCGGCGTACAGGCCGAAAGGCTGGATCATCACGACCCAGGTCGGAACCGGATCGAGGAAGTAACGCAGGTGACGCAGCAGGACCAGCGCCAGCGCGACATGGAACACGATGCCGAAGAGCCAGATCCACTTGTTGGCCTTGAACAGGCTGTTGAACAGGAAGACCTCGGTGCCCATGCGCAGGACCACTCCGCCGCGGGTCGTCGGTGCCGGCGTGGTCGGAATCTTCAGGGGGGCGGGGGCCCGTGCATAACCTGCAATGCGCACGCCGAGGCCGACCAGCAAAATGGCGGTGGCCACGTAGAAGAGCAGGGCAAAGAGCACGGTGACGAACACGGGCAATCCTCCGGATGAGAATTCCGGGTGAGGGCGGGCCTCACCCGGAGGGGTCGTGCAGACGGGTCAGACGCAGCCGGTCGGCTTGGGCAGGCCGGCGTATTTGCACGCCTGCTTCGCGGGACCGTAGGGGAACAGTTCGTACAGGTACTTGCTGTTGCCCTTGTCCGGCCCGAGCTTCTTGCCGATGGCCTTGGTCAGCACGCGGACGGCCGGGGCGATCTGGTATTCCTCGTAGTACTCACGCAGGAAGTTGATGACCTCCCAGTGGTTCTCGTCGAGATCGGCGCCGTCGGCCTTGGCCATGGCGGCCGCGAGGTCGGGGTTCCAGTCGTTCAGATCGGCCAGGTAGCCTTCTTCGTCGGTTTCATACACTTTGCCATTGGCTTCGATGGGCATGGGATGCTCCTCTTGATTGCGGTTCGGGTTGGTATTATTGGGAAGGGTCCGGTGGTCAGAGCCACGCCTGGACTTTTTCGTGCTTCTCGGTCAGGTCGACAAAGCCGCCATAGTCCACGACCGAGACGCCTTCGATGACCTGGTCGTCGGTCATGCCACGGGCGTTAAGATCCGGACCCAGGACGTAGACGCTGTGATCGGCGAGTGCCCCGCGAAGCAGATCCGAATGGGCAGTCCCCTCCAGGGCGCCGTACACGCCGTCCTCAATCAGCAGGATGGCCGAGCCGGCCGTTGCGTGACCGAGGCACGAGACGAGGGTATTGCGCTCGAAAGGCGACTTGTTGACGGTATGCAGCATGCTCATGACAAATCCCCTCAGAAACTCAGAATCACTTCCTGCTCGTTCATCAGCTCGGCCAGGGCCTCACGGCTCATGACCTCCACCGGAACCAGCAGATCATCCTCGCTCAGGCCGCGTTCGGCCAGCGATTCCGCTTCCACGTAGAGCTTCTCCACGTCGTAGCCCTCGAGGGCTCGGTAGGTCGGGGAGAAATTCTTCTGACCGATGCCCTTGGTGTCCTGGCCCTTCTTGAGCTGGTACACCCCGTCATCGAGGAAGGCCATGCTGACATCCTGTTCGAAGGCGGCGGCGATCAGGACGACCTCCAGTGACTCCAGCGCGTAGATGGTGCCGTAGGGGGCCTTGCGGTTCACGTACATGAACTTCTTGACCGTGCCTGGACCTTCTTCTTCCCAAGGTTCTGACATTTGCTTCTACCTTCAGTGTTGATGGTTGCCTGTCCAGGCATCCGCAGCGGATGCAGGGACGGGGATCCGCGGGCAACGCTGGCCCGCATCGGGGGTCAGTCGCCGAACACGACCAGTCGGTCGCACTGGATGCCGGCCTCGATCAGCTGGCCGAGTCCGGAAATCCGGAAGCCGGGTGCGATGTTGTTCCCATCCTTGCCCTGTCGCTTGGCCTCGCCCTCGTCCAGCAGGCCACGGCGCTGGGCGGCGGCGATGCAGACCACGAGGTCGGTGCCATGCGCTTCGGCCATCTGGCTCCAGAGTTCCGCGATCTTGCGGTCGTCCTGCGGTGGCACGGCGAAGCGGGTGCCGTTGTTCACGCCGTCGTGATAGAAGAACACGCGGTAGAGCTCGTGGCCCTTGTCGAGCACGGCCTTGGCGAACTGGTAAGCGGTATCCGAGGCCTGGTGCTGGTAGGGGCCCTCGTTGACCAGAATTCCGTATTTCATGAACTGTGTTCCTGTTGAGCCTGGTTACGAACCGGCGGCCAAGGGGCCGCCGGTTGATCCTCTGCCGGGTCGGGGACCCGCGATCAGAACCGGATGTGGGTCGAGGCGTTCAGGGTGTTGCGCGCGCCTCTCCAGTTCTCGATGTGGTAGCGGGTGAACGGGAGGCCGGTTTTCTCAAAGAAGGCGGGCCAGCCGATGCGCTCGATCCAGTCGTTGATGCGTTCCCAGTCCTGCCCGTCTTCCTGATAGACCTTCAGGATGCGCTTGACGATCGCCGTGGCCTCGGGCCAGCGCGGCGGGTTGTTCGGAATCCCGGAGGCGACCAGTTTCTGGAAGGTCGGCTTGCCGCGGGCATTCGAGTGGTTGCCGCCGACCCAGATCGCGAACTTGGTGTGCTCGGCGTCATTGATCTGCATCGGGGGGCAGGGCGGGTAGCAGGCGCCGCAGCAGATGCATTTCTTCTCGTCCACTTCCAGTGACGGCTTGCCGTTGACCAGCGCCGGACGGATCGCGGCCACCGGGCAGCGGGCGACCACCGAGGGGCGCTCGCAGACGTTGGCGACGAGGTCGTGGTTGATCTTCGGCGGCTTGGTGTGCTGCACGTTGATCGCGATGTCACCCTGGCCGCCGCAGTTGATCTGGCAGCAGGAGGTGGTGATGTGCACGCGATTGGGCATGTTGTGGTTGCGGAACTCGTCGATGAGTTCGTCCATCATCGCCTTCACCACGCCGGAGGCGTCGGTGCCGGGGATGTCGCAGTGCAGCCAGCCCTGGGTGTGGGAAATCATCGACACCGAGTTGCGGGTGCCGCCGACGATGAAGCCGGCCTCTTCCAGGGCGTTGATCAGGGGCTCGACCTTCTCCTCGGCATCGATCATGTACTCGATGTTCGAACGGATGGTGAAGCGGACATAGCCGTCGGCATACTCGTCACCGATATCGCAGAGCTTGCGCAATGTGAACACGTCGAGGATGCGCTGGGTGCCGGCCTTCACCGTCCAGATCTTCTCGCCGAACTCGGAGACGTGGAGCAGAACGCCGGGGCGGGGATGCTCGTGGTATTTCCACGCGCCGAAATTGCGGCGCATGACCGGGTGCATGTACTGAAAACCGTCCGGACAACCGGATTCGATCGGCGGACGCATGGCTGTTTGTGACATCGGTGACTCCCGCTATCTTTTGAATTCGTTGGGTTCGATCAGGGGGCGGAACCGCGGGATCAACCCGCGGCGGCCTGCCGCTTTTCCATCTTCTGGCGGAGGTAGTTTTCCGCGGCCTCGTCGTAATCGTCCATCCGGATGTAGGAGCTCTGGCGCGGGTGGCTGACCATGTTGGGATCGGCCTCGAGGCCCATGCCCTTCAGGAAGTTCACCAGGCCGATGCGCTCGATCATCTCGCCGCAACGCTCGTGCTCGAGGCCGTTCTCGGCCCAGAAGTCGATGATGTTCTCGGCCAGTTCGACCAGGCCCTGGTAGTCCTCTTCGGTGTCCAGCTTCATGAACGGCACGATCACGGTGCCCATCAGGTCGCCGATCTTCAGCGTGCGCTTGCCACCGACCAGGATGCTGACGCCCTTGTCGTCACCGGGAGACAGGGCCTTGGTCATCACGTTGATGCAATGCATGCAGCGGACGCAGTTGCTGTCCTCGATGTGGAGGGTGTTGTCCTCGTTCAGGGTCATGCACTTGCTGGGGCAGCGGTTGATCACGTCCAGGTGAACCTTGTCGCGGCCGTACTCGGCGACGAAGTTCTTCACTTCTTCCTGGTCGATCTTGATCTCGTCGCGCCAGGTGCCGATCACCGCGAAGTCGGAACGCTCGATCGCATTGACGCAGTCGTTCGGGCAGCCGGAGACCTTGAACTTGAACTTGTACGGCAGGGACGGACGGTGCACGTCGTCGGTGAAGCGGTTCAGCAGGACGCGGTGGGCGCGCTGCTCGTTGGTGCAGGACTGCTCGCAGCGGGCCGCGCCGACGCAGGACATGCCGGTACGCACGCAGGGGCCGGCGCCACCGAGATCCCAGCCGTATTCGTTGATCTCGTCGAAGAAGCCCTGGGTGTTGGTCGTGTTGACGCCGATGAACATCGCGTTGCCGGTCTGGCCGTGGAAGGTGATCAGGCCGGAACCGTACTTCTCCCAGCTGTCGCCGAGCTGGCGCAGCATCGCGGTGGAGTAGAAGTTGCCGGCAGGCGGCTGCACACGGACGGTGTGGAACTCGCGCGATTCGGGGAAGGCCTTGGATACCTCGGAGAAGCGCGGGATGATGCCCGAGCCGTAACCGAACACCGAAACCGTACCGCCCTTCCAGTAGCCCTTGCGGGTTTCGTAGGAGTGCTCGAGCTGGCCCAACAGGTCGTTGGTGACGTTCTTGATGCGATCATCGGGATGATCGTCACGCAGGCGCTTGATTCCCGAGATGAAGCTCGGCCAAGGGCCGTTTTCCAACTCGTCGAGCATGGGGGTCGGATGATGTTGGTTCGCCATGGCGGTCTCCTTGATCGGATTCTGTATGCAGGCCGGCTTGTTGCTTCCGGGATCGATACGTACCTTCTTTGTTTCGAATCGCGGTCCTTCACTCTGGCCAGATCGCCGGTCCGCCGATTCGTCGAACGAGATCATCCAAGCGGATCACCTCGTCACACGGTGGGTTACTCTAGGTTCGAAGAAGCCCCGAAAACATCCTACTCATGGGGGGGGGGTGCATGGGGCGTATATCTCCCAAGGGATAGGGGGGGAAACGGGATCTGCCGGGGTGCGATCGTTCCTCGGGGCCGGACCTGCGCGCGACGCCCC
>NZ_REBW01000038.1 GCF_007692535.1 Thioalkalivibrio sp.
GCAACTCCGGAACCCTTCGGGTCATCGTGCCGGAATGCCAATGCTCGAGCACACGTCCGGTACAGAACCAGAGATCGTAGTTCGCATCGGGCTGCTCGACCGCCGCGGAATAGGGCCGGAAGAAGATTTTCGCCTTGCCCGGCAGTCCGACCGCCGTGGCGTCGGTGATCTGGTCGAGATCACCACTGGGGATGGACTTCTGCAGTTTTCCGTAGAACTCGAACCCGGCACCCTTGGTGACATAGGGGTCGTACTCCTCGTTGAACCGCCAGGTGCCTTCCTTGCCATCGACCACAGGCCAACGCATGCCGCGCACCTCGTCGCGGTGGTAGACGTCGAAGTCGGCCAGATCCTTGCCGATACCGCGGCCGAAGGGCACGTATTCCTGCCACAGCGCCTTCTCGACGAACCAGCCATCGCCCAGCGCCTTGGTCGTGTGATTTTCGCGGCCCTTCGCGACCGGATCGGGCCAGACGTGCTTCCTGTTGTCCGGTGTGGCGAACAGCACCTTGTAAAGGCTGTCGTTTGGCGAGTACCCCATGGCCTCGGCCTCGGCCAGCACGCTCGGGAGCTTGTCGTCCTCGTAGCCCTCCGCCTTCAAGCCGGGCACGGTCTGTTCGCCCCAGAAATCGGCGATGGTGAAGCGCTTGGAGAACTCCAGCGTCTGCCAAAGATCACCACGGGCCATCCCGGGAGGCGGTACCTGCTCACGCCAATGCTGCGTGCGCCGCTCGGCGTTGCCGTAGGCGCCCCACTTCTCGAAGATCATCGCGACCGGCAGGATCAGGTCGGCCACCTTGGCCGAGATCCCGGGATAGGCCTCGGAGACGACGATGAAGTTGTCCTGCTCGCGCGCGGCCTTGATCCAGTGATTGGCATTGGGATGGGTGTGCCAGGGGTTGTTCACCTGCACCCAGGCCCATTTGACGCTGCCGTCCTGCAGATCGCGCATGATCTTGCCATAGAAAGAGCCGACCTTCGGGCTGATCGTCTTGTCCGGGAGCTTCCAGTGCTCTTCGGTGTACTTGCGGTGTGCGGGAACGAAAACCATCCGGTCGGCGGGCAGCCGGTGCGCGAAGGTTCCGACCTCACGGGCGGTGCCGCAGGCGCTGGGCTGCCCGGTGAGCGAGAACGCACCGTTGCCCGGCCGGGACTGCTTGCCGAGCAGCAGGTGGTTGGCATAGATCAGTTCGTTCGCCCAGGTGCCGCGCGTGTGCTGGTTGATCCCCATGGTCCAGAACGAGACGACCTTGCGCTGGGCGTCGACATACAGGTCCGCCAGTTCCTGAAGCTTCTTCTTGAAGTCTTCCAGCGACTCGGCGTCATCACCCTTCGCGAGTTCGGCGACGAAGTCCAGCGTGTACGGCTCGACGGCCTTCTTGTAGTCCTCGAAACTGATGCTCCAGTGGGCGCCGGGGTTGCCCCGGTTGTTCTGCTCGACCACCTCGCCTTCCTGGCGTCGCTGTGCGATCGCCTCGTTTCGATCCAGCGTGACCTTGAGTTCCTTGGCGACGATGTCGGCCTCGGCCGGGAACGTGTACTTGCCCTCGGGGTCCGCGCGCAGGCCGTAGCCGATGTCGTACGGCCCGGTCGTGAAGATGCAGTGCTTGTTCACGAAATCCCAGTTCACCGCGTCCCGGGCGATGATCTCGCGCGCGATATAGTTGAGGATCGCCAGGTCGCTGTTGGGCTTGAAAATGATTTCCAGGTCCGCGCCGTCGGAACTCATGTTGCGGTAGGTCGACAGGTTGACCACCCGCACGTCGGGATTGCCCATGCGCCGGTTCATGATCCGCGACCAGAGCACCGTATGCATCTCGGCCATGTTCGCGCCCCACAGGACCATCGTCTCGGTGTGCTCGATGTCGTCGTAGTTACCCGCAGGTTCGTCGGTGCCGAAGGTGCTGTAGAAGGCCGCCACGGCGCTGGCCATGCAGTTGCGGGCATTGGGATCCACCATATTGGCCCGGAAGCCTGCCTTGAACAGCTTGTTCATCGCATAGCCTTCCTGGACCGTCCATTGCCCGGATCCGAAACAGGCGACCCCCTCGGGACCCTTCTCCGCATAGGCCTTGCGGAACTGGCGCTCCATCTCGTCGAAGGCCTGCTCCCACGAGACCGGCACGAAATTGCCCTGCTTGTGGAACTGACCGTCCTTCATGCGCATCAGCGGCTGGGTGAGGCGATCCTGGCCGTACATGATCTTGGCGTTGAAATAGCCCTTGACGCACTGCCAGCCGCGGTTCACCGGGTTCTCGGTATCGCCCTTCTGGGCCACCACGCGTCCGTTCTTGGTCGCGAGCATCAGGCCGCACCCGGTCCCGCAGAAGCGGCAGACGCCCTTGTCCCACCGCCAATCCTGTTCCGTTTCCCTAGCAGCGGCGAGGGCTGCCGGCCCCAGCGAGAGCCCGGCCATGGAAGCGGTACTGGCGGCAATGCCGGCCTTCAGGAAATTTCTTCTGGAGACGGTCATGGTTGGTGTTCTCCTTGGAGTTTTCGTTGTCGTTATCTGGGAGGTCGGTCAGCCCGCGAGCGTGGGCGGAACCAGGTCCAGCTCACCCGTGGCGCGCCCCTGGCGGTTCTTGAGCCCGTCCAGGATCTCCTGGTCCTCTTCGAAATAGTGGTAGAGCATGTCGGCCAGAATGACGCCCTGGACGGCCTTGATCCTGAGCAGACCGTTCATTTCCGCGGCGATGGAAAGCGCCTCCTGGACGACGACGATCTTGCCCTGCTCCGGATCCTCGAAATGAACCTCCACCCCCGGCAGTTCCGTCAGCGCCGCCGATACCGCCGGCAGGTTCAGGGGCTTGCAGAGCACCACGATTCCGGAAAGATTCATTGGCCGTTCCTCTTTTTTGCGTACTTGTTGAAAACGTGTCATCCGCTCAGGGGTTCGCAGCCCATCAGTGGGGCATGCGGATCTCGACCGCGCCGACGGGACAGGGGGACACGCAGGCCCCGCAACCGTTGCACAGGGCCGGCTCGAGCCGCGGCAGGAATGCTCCACCCGCCTGTGGGCGAAACCGGATCGCGCGGGCAACGCACTGATCTGCGCAGCTGCGGCAGACGATCCCGGAACGGCTCAGGCAGGCCTCGGTGAAATGCGCCTGCCGCTCCCATGCCGGCTCCCCGCGCGCCCTGGCAACCCCGGACAGCGCTCCTGGTTCGCAGTGGGCGGTGCAGGTATCGCACAAGCGGCATTCGCCGCGAGAAAAGTCGACAACCGGGAACCCACCGGAGCCCGGCACGATGATCCCGGTCGGACACCGGTCCAGGCATTCACCGCAGCGGGAACACAGCTCCGTGAACATCATTTCTGCAATCGACCATGGCGGCCGCAACGGCGCCCTGCTGCCGGAAAAATCGCCCCGTAAAAACCGCCTGCGGCTGACTGCTGAAGTCATCGACGAGCCACCTCTTTGATCCCTGACCCGCCACCACGGCAAGTGTCGCGCTACACCCTCCCGGGTGCGATCCGATACGTCGCAACTCGAAGCCGGCAGGAGAAACCGGGGGGCGCGCGAATCACTTTAATTCGGTTCTCTTTATCAAAACCCGGGAGAACATGATCCTGTCTTCTAGTAGGTGAATACGGATAGCGCAAGGAGATTCAGGCAGGTAGTTATTTGTTTCTATTTTTGTACCAAATTTTACATATCATGATGTACCTACAATGCGGTACCAATCTGCCAATCAAAGATTCTGCGAAGGTAATACATTTTTTTCATTCGCAATAAAAATACCAGAGAAAGAACCTGTTGGCATTGAGGTGCGCTTCGCGACGGACGACCGGACCAGCCCCGGCTTTCGATCGGGCTCACTCGTGGTGAGAAAAACCAACTCAACTGGGCTACGCATCAAGAGATATCGCAGAAAATCAGAACCCTGCTAGCCTTTTAACAAGACCATCCTGATACCCGCCGCACTACCAACAGGCGTCGAATCGAGCGTGGCCAAGACTCCAAGGAGGAGGAAAATGCTCAAGCGTCAGTCGGCCCTGCTCATTGTCGCCACGCTTTTCATCGCGGCCTTGCTCCTTGCGCTGATCACCCATGGCAGCGGTGTGGTGCGTAGCGATCCGGATCGGCATGTCTGGATCCCGAGCGAGCTGACCATGCCGCTGCAGTTGCAGGTTGCCTATGACGGACAGCGGATCCTGTTCCGCTACCGCTGGCCGGCGGA
>NZ_REBW01000037.1 GCF_007692535.1 Thioalkalivibrio sp.
GGTCGATGTGGACGGCGAGCCAGATGCAGGGCGGGTCAGGCGAGGTGCGTAGCACGCGGTGTGGCGTGTGTGCGGGAAGGAAGCAGTGGTCGCCGGGCTTCAGGTGTATGCGCTGGCCGGCGACCCAGAGTTCGGCCTCGCCCTGCAGCAGGCAGACCCACTCGTCCTGGGGCTGATCGTAGAGCGTCGGGTCCGGTCGGGCGCTGCTGACGATGCGCTCGACGCGTACGTTGCCGCAGCGCAGGATTTCCTCGAAGGCCTCGCCGTCGCTCAGAGCCGGCAACGCGGCGAAGAGATTGCCGGGAATGACGCTGTTGGAATTGCTCATGGACCCTCTCGCAGGCCTGGTTGTCTAGACTTGCAAATCACCGTTTCCGTTACAGCGAGCGTGCCCCAGGTGTTGGCCTTTCTCAAATGGATTTCTTCGATGGCCCTTGTCTTGGTCCTAGCGCCGGCTCTTGCCCAGGCGCAGCCGGGGTTCGCCGTAGACCTGGACGGCGGCGATCGTCTGGACGTCTACGAGTTCGGTGCGGAGGGCGAAGGGCCGCTGTTCCTGTGGCTGGTCAACCAGTACGGGGAACTGGAGACCCCGAATGCGCTGATCGAGACCCTGGCCGAGCGTGGTGCCACCGTCTGGCGCACCGATCTCCTGGACTCCCTGCTGCTCCAGCGCAGCAGCGATGCGATCCGAAGCATGGATGGCGCGCCCGTGGCCGCACTGCTCGACGCTGCCGTGCGCTCGGGGCGCGGCCCCATCGTTCTGGTGACCTGCGACCGCATGACCGTGCCGCTGTTGCGTGGGTTGCGCACCTGGCAGCAGGAGGCCGTGGATACCACCGACGTCGCCGGCGGGATCCTGCTGTTTCCCAACCTCTACCGCGGCACCCCGGTGGCCGGCGAGGAGCCCGAACTGCTGGGCATCGTCGCCGCCACCAACATGCCGGTGGCCATCTTCCAGCCGGCGATGGGCAGCAACCGCGAACGCCTGGGCCAGGTACTGAACACGTTCTATGCTGCCGGCAGCCCGGCATATGCGTGGATGATCGACGAGGTCCGCGACTACTACCTGCTGCATTCGGATGCGCCCGAAAACAAGGCCCTGGATACGACGACGGTTGGCGTCATGCCAGAGGAGGTGCGCCAGGCGATCATGGACGCGCCGAACCAACTGCTCGAGGCCGCGCGGCTGCTCGCTGTCGCACCGCGCCCGACCGAGGTCGCTGCGCTCGACGAACGGGCCGAGGTGCCGATGGCCCCCGCCTACGGCCTGGTCGAGCGTGAGCCGCGTCCTGCTCCCGAGTATGCGCTGGTCGATGCCCGCGGTGACCATCACGAGCTTGCCGAGAGCCTGGGACGGGTCACGCTGGTGAATTTCTGGGCGACCTGGTGCCCACCCTGCGTACACGAGATTCCCTCCATGAACCGCCTCGCCGCCGCCTACGACGAGCGGGAATTCGCGATCGTCTCCGTGAACTTCCGCGAGGAGCCCGAGCACATCCTCGAGTTCATGCGCGAGGTCGAGGTGGACTTCCCGGTGCTGATGGACCAGGACGGCCGCGTATCGGGCGAGTGGGGCGTCTTCGCCTTCCCCAGTTCGTTCATCCTCGACCGCCAGGGCCGGATCCGCTACTCGGTCAACACCGCCATCGAATGGGACACCGACGCCGTCCGCCACGTCATCGACACCCTGCGGACAGAGCCCCCTCCTGAGCCCTCCGGGGTCCGACCCCGGCTGGCTCCTGTCAGCGCCAATCCAGGGCAGCTTTGAGCCGCTCCTCGTAGCGCTGGATGGCTGCCGGGCCCGGCAGCCCCGTGCTGCAACGAAGCTTGCGTCCGTCTTCGGTCTGCGCCACCAGGTGGTAGAAGACCTCCTGGCGTTGGTTGCCGAAGCGCACCTGATTGCCCCTCTTCGTGCTGAAGCCACTCAACTCGGCGCGAGACAGTTGCCGGCTGCCAACCGGCACCCCCAGCCAGTAACGGCGTATGCGCAGACCCTCGGGCGAAGCGGAAACGTGGAGGCTGAAGGGTAGCCAGAACACGGGCAATACCATAAGGAAGGCGAAGCCCAGGAACACGATGGGGAACACCAGCGGCGGATCCCCCCGTTGGCCCGCGAGGTTCATCCACAGCATCACCCCGCCGACTACCCCGAAAAACAGCAGGCCGAAACCCGCAAGGCTCAGGGTCGCCTTCAGGTGCCGGAAGGCGGGAAAGCGGAAGACCGTCCACCCCGCTTGGCGGGTCTCTC
Source organism: Thioalkalivibrio sp. (assembly GCF_007692535.1). Classification (GTDB taxonomy): domain Bacteria; phylum Pseudomonadota; class Gammaproteobacteria; order Ectothiorhodospirales; family Ectothiorhodospiraceae; genus Thioalkalivibrio. The sequence continues at coordinate 2,249 of NZ_REBW01000037.1, forward strand.
GCACCCACCGTCCGGGCAGGTGTTTCTCCACCGGGCGGCTGGGCGTCAGCGGATAGCTCTGTAGCGACCGGGCCGGATTCGGATGGTCGCCGACAGGCAGTGTGAACTGGCGGCGCAGGATCCGTCCCCCGAGGTCGGCCTCCAGATAGAGGCGCCAGACGATCTGTTCGTCGTTGCCGTGCCGGCTCGGGGGTTGTTCCGCCGGGATCGGAAACCGCATCACCAGCCGTGTGCCACGTCCGGCAGCCTCGATGTAGGGCATGCCTTCGTCTTCCCACAGCACGGTTTCGTGCCAGCTGCTGTTCCGGCCCGAGCGTCTGCGCCTGCGACGAATGCATTGCAGGGCGAGCACAACGCGGTCCTGTGCTCCGGGACGCGCGGCCAGTTCGATCACGCCGCCGACTTCGCCGCCGGGCCCGGCCGGGAACGGATCCATCTGCAACCGCGCCGGACCGAGCAGGCGCCAGTTGCGTGTGGCTGCCAGGACCACGCCCGCGGCCGCCAGCGTGACCAGCACCGCCACGGCGGTGGCGACGGTGGGGAACCAGTGCGCCTCGATCCCGCGCGGTAACCCCGGCGGCTGCTCGCGGAAGATGAACCACAGCATCCAGATGAAGCCGACCAGAAACAGGCTGACGATCCAGGTGGCGGCCAGTTCGGCGCGGCCGGAGCAGTTGATGGTTGCGCCGGCGTCTTCGCGTGTCCTACCCATCGGTCGTCCCTTGATCGAAAAGCATCGCAAGGTGCTCCACCAGGTGCGCGGCCTCGCCGGCAATGAAGCCGCGTTTGGCCTCCCGGGTCAAGCAAGGTGGGTGTCCGGCGCGTTTTCCAGCCTGGAGACTTCCTCCCGATGCCACACAAGGCGTACCGGTTGACGTACGTACTGAAACACGTACACTTTCGGCTATTGAATGCAGCAGAGGTGCGTCATGACCGCAATTACAGCGACCGAGGCGCGTAGCAATCTTTATCGGCTGATCGATGAGACTGCCGAGTCTCATCAGCCCATCGAGATCATGGGCAAGCGGAATAAGGCGGTCTTAGTGTCTGGGGAGGACTGGGCGGCGATTCAGGAGACGCTGTTTCTGCTGTCCGTACCTGGCCTGCGCGAATCCATTCGCGGGGGCATGGAAACCCCCGTTGACGAGTGCGACAAGGAGTTGGATTGGTGACATGGCGGTTGGTGTACACCAAACAAGCTCAGAATGACGCGAAAAAGTTGGCCCGAAGCGGCTTGAAGCCGAAAGCCCAGGAACTGCTGACGGTGATCTCGGAAGACCCTCACCGAAAACCGCCGCCTTACGAGACGCTGGTCGGCGATCTAGCCGGCGCTTATTCGCGGAGGATCAATATCCAGCACCGTCTCGTGTATCAGGTGCTGGAAAGTGAGCGGGTGGTGAAGGTTCTTCGACTCTGGAGTCATTACGAATAACGCATCGGAAGGGTGGGTACCCCGGAGTTTCGCGTTCCGGGATGGCTGTGGAGTGGGCTACCGTTCCACCACGTCCTCCAGACGATCGGCTGTCAATACCCGCTCCGACCAGCGTAGCAGGGTCTCGGCGTCGGCAGATTCCAAACGCGCGCGCACCGGTTCCGGCACCGCTCCGAATTTCAGCGTGAGTTGGCGCAGCAGCACGCGCGCCTCGCCCTGGCCAATGCCCTCTTCCCGGCCCTTCTCGATAAACCGTTCCGCAAACCGTGTCATCTCTGCCACCTCCTCGGGATACCGCTGGCGATAGACGATGCGTTCATTCTCGTCCAGCGCCGCGTAGATGTCGATGAAATCCAGGTACTTCAGTCGCCGCTCCGGATCCGGTTCCAGCGTGGTCAGGCCGCGCATCGCCTGGGCGTAGACCTTGAGCTTCTCCTCCGGGCCGTAGGCCATGTTCGGCAGGTTCAG
>NZ_REBW01000036.1 GCF_007692535.1 Thioalkalivibrio sp.
AGCACGCGGCTACCCTGGCGCCGGATGGCGGATGACGGGCTTCGCCCTCTTCCGCCCTACGCTTTTTTCATGGTCGGGGGTGGTTGCCAGGCGCCATGAAAGTTAGAACGGTGTGTAGACCGCGCGCAGCCGTGCCGTCTCGCTGCTGTCCTCGCCCATCAGCCGGAGGGTCTGGCCGACGATCTCGAACCCCTGCGTGTCCCCGAGTGCCCGGCTGAATGCCGCTTCGAGGAAATCCACACCCGGCGGGCAGGCCATCATCGTGGTCGCGAACTGCGAGAACTGCAGCGTGTGGTCTGTGCGTTCGAAACCGCCGCGGAAGATGTTGCATCCGATCGTGCCGCTGACCCCCGAACGTTCGCCTTCCAGAAACAGCAGATGCGGCTCGGTCCGGCCGGCGAGCCGGTTGACCGGCATGCCGTCGAGATGGGTGAGCCGCCAGTAGGTGTTGGTGAGCTCCGGCGTGGCGCGCGCAGCGGCGCAGCCGGCGTCGGGCGTGACGTGGTGGAACCGCGACACCACGAGTGAGCGGCGCGGCGGACCCTCCATCTGCTCACGTTCGGTGATTGTGCCCTCGACACGCACAAGAAGCGGTGCGGCTGGAGCGGGCCGGTCTTCCAGGTAGGCCCGTTCCAGCGCCAGATAGTCCTCTTCCATCATCACCGGAAAGGTCTGGCCGGTGAGGCATTCGGTAAAGACCGCAGCGTCGGCGAAATAGACGAGCATGCCCGAAAGGGGGAGGGCGGCGTCGGTTGGGTCGAGCGGCCCGGTTTCGAGCGTGTAGTTGAGCTCGGACTCGATCGACTCGCCCTCCTGGTCAAGCAGGTGCAATGCCTCGTTCGCATCAATGCGCCATTCCGACATGGCCCCGCCCGAGCCGCGCAGGACCAGCGCATCGCGGGTGGGATCGACGTGCCAGCGGCCCGTTTCGTCGACGACGAGATCCCGGTCGAGGTATTCGCGGCGCAGAACGTAGCCCTGGTCGGGCCAGACATCGAGGTGGTGCCGGATGCCCGGGCAGTCGGCGCAGGGCAGGACGCCCGAGAAGGTGGCGGGCAGGGTCAGACCGTGAGCGCCACGGTCGGCGGCCAGCGGGGCAGCGGCGGTGAGGGCCGCGACCGCAGCCGCCGCGAAAATCAAGGTTCGCATGTCATGTCCTCTGCGATTATCGGTCATCAGGATAGCGTCTTTTTGCGCCCCCCGTATGTCAAGCATCAAGGTCTCATAGCCATGGCGGCTATGGTTGGGAATGGCCGTTGGCTCACGGCCGGAGCAGGCCCAACGGCATGTCCTCTGGCTTTTATGCCCTTGTCGTCGCCAACGAGGTGTCCGCGTCGTTACGAGCCGTACCACCACCGGTAATCGTTGTCTCCAGCCGACCCGGAGCTGCCAGTCAGCGGTGATGGGAGAGTGGCTGGAGTCGGACGTAAACCTGAAGTTCGGAACCGGTCTTTGGGACCGACATCGAGATCTCCCAGCCTGCTGCAAGGTGGTGCGACCCATCGCCTGTATCGAGGATCCAGTCGTCATTCCGACGATCCTTGATCACCTGAAGACAAAAAAGGGAACCTGCGAACCCTTCCCGTTACAGAAAGTCGGGCGCCGCCTGGAGCGCGCTGTTCCGCTGACGCCCTCGTCCTCATCTAACCCCGGACGCTATTCACTGGAGCACACGGCAGGATACCGGCTGACCGCCCGCCTGAAATGGCGCGGATATGGCGGCGGGCCATGACCGAGACCCTATGGTTCGGTGCCGATACGGGGACCATCGGCCGCATCGAGGTTCATCCGTGAGAGCGGGGCTCTCGGGTTCCTGCCACCGGGAACTGTGCAGCGCCCTGGCATGCCGAAGCTGGCAGAGACCACACCGGATTTGTTACTTTGGTTTCCCTCAAATGAGCCACTCAGGAGAGAACCATGCGCCGAACCCTGATCGCCACCGCCGTCGCTCTGCCCTTGCTGGCCATGGCCGGCGAACCCTTGCTGGTCGACCCGGAGCGTAACGTTTACATCCCCGGCGCCGACCTCGACCACGGCACCCTGCGGGTGGCCGCGACCTACGACAACGAGCAGTTCCGCATCCACTACGAGTACGCCACCGACGACCCGAGCTGGTACCACCAGTACTGGGTCTACCAAGGCGATGGCGAGTGGAAGCGATACGGGAGCGGTTTTGGTCCCGACGAGCACGGCCTCTACGAAGACCGCATCTCGATGCTTCTGGACGACGGCAGCATTGACGGCTTCAACCGCTACGGCGGCTGGATGACCGCCCACGACGGCATGCGGGCGCTGACGTCGGCAGTGGACGCCGACGCGGTACGCGCCCACCCGAAGCTGGGCGAGGCGCTGGGCCGCAGCGACGTGCGCAAATACATCCCGCAGTCGCGCACCACGGAGGAACCCGCCGAGATGTCCTGGGACGCGATCCGCGACGATGACGAGTTGGATGCCCTCCAGGATGACGGTGTCTTCCTGGACCTGTGGCAGTGGCGCGCCCACCGCAGTCACCCGATGGGCGTTGCCGACAACGGCTATGTCCTCCACTACCGCCTGTCGTCCGAGGGCCGCGGCATGTTCACCACCAACTGGGACGACGATGCCGGCCAGCCGGCGTACATGCTCGATCCCGAAGTCACCGGCAAGCGCGCCCTGAACTGGGAGCGGCTGGTCAACCGCGAGTACGGGCAGGATGACCCCTATTTCATTTCCGAGAACAACTCGGTGGCCTTCGACCCCGAGCACGACTGGCAGGTGGGTGACGTGATCCCGCAGCGCTTCCTGCGCGCGCCCTCCGGCAGCCGGGGCGCCATCGCCGCCGAGGGCGGCTACGAGGACGGCGCCTGGCGGATTCGTCTGACCCGAAGCCTGGAGGCACCGAACCCGAAGGACAGCAAGGGCCTGGAGGAGGGTGGTCTCTACAACGTCGCCTTTGCCGTGCATACCGGCCAGGTGGGGGCGCGCTGGCACCAGGTGTCGCTGCCGCAGACCCTCGGCGTCGGCGTGGACGAGGCCGACATCGTCGCCGTCCGGGTTGACGATATCGCCACCGCGGAAGGCGATGCGCTGCGGTGGACCGAACTGCCGGTGATGTACCCTGGCCAGGCCACCTGGCAGTGGTTGCACAGTGACCATCCCGGTGCCGAACAGGTGCGCTCGGGCGAGGTGAGCATCCACGACCAGCACGTCGCGGAGGATCTGCGCGGCTTCATCATCGCCGAGGAGATCCAGCTGCTGGAGCGCTAGGACCGAGCATTGCGCGCCGGTGTCGGCAGCGCCGGCGCGCAGGTTCAGGGTCAGCGGGCGGGGACATTCCTCGTCGTGGCGGACGATCTCCCGTTTACGCCAGCACCGCGAGCCCCGCACCGCCCATGGCCGCCACGATGACCACGGCCCAAGGCGGGCCATGTGGTCCGTCTGGTCGACGACCTGCTGGACGTCTCTCGTATCAGTCGCGGCAAGATCAAGTTGCACAAAGAGCGGCTAGATCTGGCGGACATTGTCAAGGCCGCGCTGGAAATGAGCGCCCGCGGTCTGGAGCCAGGATGGTCGGAAGGTCACCGTCAGCGTGCCCCCGGAGCCGCTGGCGGTCGAGGGCGACCGGGTGCTGGTGCAGGTCGTCGCGAACCTGCAGAACAACGCGGCCAAGTTCACCGAGGCGGGCGGCCGCATCGACCTTCGTGTGATCCCGCGGGGGAGCGGGTCGAGATTCAGGTGCAGGACGATGGGCAGGGCATCCCGCGTAACCGGCTCGACCACATCTTCGAGATGTTCTCGCAGGCCGAGCCTGGGGTGGACGGCGGTCTGGGCATTGGCCTTTCTTTGGTGCGGGGCCTGCTCGAGATGCACGGCGGTACGGTCCGTGCCGAGAGTGAGGGCCTAGGATCCGGGGCCACCTTCACCGTTTCGCTGCCGCTGTGTTCGGTTGCGGCGGCGCAGCCGGCGGACAGGGCAACGGAGCTTAGTGTCCTCCCGGCGCCGTGTCGCGTTCTGGTGGCGGATGACAATCGGGACATCGCCGAGGGTATGCGCCTGCTGCTCACGATGTTGGGGGCCGAGGCCATTCGAGTCTTCGACGATTGGCCGCCGATCTCACGGCTGGAGCCATGCCATGGCGGATCTGAGTCGCATCACCCTGGACGTA
>NZ_REBW01000186.1 GCF_007692535.1 Thioalkalivibrio sp.
GCCATCAAGCCGGCCGTTTTCCCGGGAAGGTTCCATCCACGTAGAACCACTGCCCGTTCACGCGCCGGAACCGGCTGCGCTCGTGCAGACGCTGCCCACGACCTTCGACTCTGGATCGGGCCACGAACTCCACCTCACCGACGTCATCGGCCATTCCGCCTGCGGACGTCGCGCGGATGCTGAGGCCGAGCCAGCGTTGTCCCGAATCCAGATCCAGAACCTCTGGTCGTGTCTCCTCGGCCCATGTGCGCAACAGGTACTCCCGGTGGCCCTCCACGAACGCCGAATACCGCGATCGCATCAGCGTCTCTGCAGTGGGCGCGACGGCATCCCCGTCGAGGTAGGGCCCGCAACAGGAGTCACGCGCCGCACCGGACCCGCAAGGGCATGTCTCGTCCATCCCACGACCGTTCTTGTTCCGCTTGCTCACGGCACACATGTCTACAGACAGGGGGTGACCCAGTCAACGGAGCTTCAGGGTGCGACGCAGCGAATCCGCAACATCGGCACTTGCGATCTGATCTTTCTCGCCGCCTGCACCCCACGGTTCACCCGCGGTGCCTACGAGGACATCGATCCGGAACCCATGTAAGGTGCCGAAGCCAACGTTCGCGGGTCAATACGAGCCCAATGCGAGTAAAGCCTCGGGGGTCAGATCTCGCCTGGTAACATCGGTACTATCGGGCAGGACCTCACCCCGGAGCTGCGCGGCAGGACGCACCGGGGTGGACTGCTTGCTCCCGCACCAGCATCGCTTCATCCTTGTCTGCCATCTGTCGTCTCGAGAAGCCATCGTCATGGGTTTCATCCGCCTGTTTCCGCTCGAGGAGATCCACCCGACCGACCCGGCCCGATTCGGCTACGGCGATCCCGCGCGGGCGCGGGCGATCGAGCGCTTCGCGGCGCCCGAATGGGTCGTTCAGGTCAGCGAAATCCGGCGCTTCGAGGATTGTCCCCTGTACCTCGTTTCGGAAGAAGATCCGAATGTCCTGGTGGACGGCATCCGGATGGAACTGCGCGCGGGTACCTGGCTGGTGGTCGCCAATGATGCGCCCGAGGCTTCCGACCGCTTCGAGACGCAGATCGAGTTGGCGATGCAGGGCCGCGTGGCGACCCTGCCCTTCTCGCAGTACCTGACGGAGCGCGAGCGCGCGTTGCGACGCGCCGGTGTCCGCGAAGTGACCGGCACCCGGGTCGACAGCGAGGAGCCCTGATTTCGGGGGACAGTACACCCATTTCTCTGGGATTTCGGGGACGATTTCGGGGGACAGTACACCCATTTCTCTGCGGCATGGCTGTACATTTCGGGGGACAGTACACCCATTTCTCTGCGGCATGGCTGTACTGTCCCCAGGCAAGCAGGGGCTCAGAGAAACCCGCGCGCCAGGTGCAGCAGTATCAGGAAATAGACACCCCGGGGTAGCCACTCGGCGACCACCTCCATGCGCAGATCGCGTTCCTGGCACAACTGGCCCACGCGGTGCTCGAGGGCCTGCACGAGACGGCCGGCCGTTTCGCCCGCAGAGAGTAACGGCACGTCGTGCCGTCGGTGGAGCAGGCCGTGACGTGCAAGAGCGCTGACCAGACTGGCGCCGCCACGGATGTCGGCCCTGGCCGCGTCCAGGCGCCGGCGCCACTCACCGGAAGCACCCCGTGCCAGAGCTTGGAGGGCCTGCTCCGCGTCCTTGCCCGCTGCCAATAACTCGTGCAGCGCGCGCAGGAAGGACAGCCGCAGGCCCGGGACCGGAGACCGGCCCGCAAGCAGAGGCAACTCGCGAAAGCCATCGAGCAAGCTGCGCCAGTAGCGCAAACCCAACCAGAGCAGGGCCGCGGTCAGGAGCACCGGTCGAAAGACCGCCCAACCGTACCCAATAAGGTCCAGGTCGCCGCCGAACAGTGCAGGCAACGGCGCGATCAGGATCGCTATAGCCCAGATCGCCACCGGCAGCGCCAGCCGCCCCTTGATCCGACCGACCACGCGCGCCTCACGACGGAGGTCCGAGCCGAGGTGGCGCAGCCCGCGGTCCAGCCGGCCGACTTCGAGCATCCGCTCGATCATCGGCAGTTCCTGCGGGAGCACCAGACCCTCGTCCAGCAGGTGTTCAGTCACCGGCCCGCGGCGGTTGCCGGCGCCCACGATCCCAAGGGCACGGTCGGTATCCACACCTGCCGCCAGAAGGGCACCGAGTTCCTCCAACCGTTCTGCGCGCACTCTGTTCAATCGCGTTGAGTACCTATCTGTCGCTGGGGACATCCGGGGTCGGACCAAGCCAAATAATTGATCTGCCAAGACAATGCCCCGTATTTAGCGGTGATTTTCGCCTTGGACGCCCATTTTTGCCCCAAAAAACGTCGGTCCAGGAAAGCCACGCCGCACGACGCTTGCCCCTCACTTCTGAGGTCCCTGGACGCCCGTTTTTGGGGTCCAAATGGGGCCTCCAAGGCCGTTTTCTCGGGTCGGGAAGCGGTGTTTCTTGAGGCGATTCAGTGAATTGGCTTGGTCCGACCCCCGAGAGGTCGCCGGAAGCGCGTCGGTTGGAATGGACAGTCCCGCGATCCCACTGCGGGAGGGTGCCTGTCCGACCTGTGATCAGTCGACCCCGGGCCGGGCCTCGTCGCCCCAGATCTGGTCCAGACGCGCGTAGCGACGGCAGGTGGTCACGTAGAACCGGTAACGCAGCGGGTTCTTCTGGTAATAGTTCTGGTGGTATTCCTCGGCTGCATAGAACGTATCGCGGTCGAGGATCTCCGTGGCGATCGGTTCATCGAAGCGGTCGGAACGTGCGAGTTCTTCCTTGGATGCCGCCGCTGCCCGGTACTCCTCCTCGCTGCCGGCGAAGATCGCCGCGCGATATGGACTCCCCCTGTCGCAGAACTGTCCGCCACCATCGAGCGGGTCGATATTGCGCCAGAACGCGTACAGGAGTTCTTCATAGGACACCTGCGCTGGGTCGTACTCGACCAGTACGGATTCATAGTGGCCCGTGTCGCCCGCGACCACCTGTTCATAGGATGGGTACTCGACGTGGCCACCCGTAAATCCAGACGTGGTGGCGACGACGCCATCGACCTGGTCGAACGCCTTTTCGACGCACCAGAAACAGCCGCCCGCGAACAATGCGGTCGCGCGATCATCATCATCGGCAAATGCGCCGGCGGACGCCAGTATCGCAAGCAGAGGCAATGCCAGCGTGAACAGCAGAACCCGGCGTGCCTCGTTCATGGCTTGCTGCGCCAGTCAACCGGCACATCTTCACGATCCGCGGTTTCGGAGGTCTCGCGCTCCCCCGGCTTATTGACGATGCGCACCGTGCTCGCCTGCGGACCCTGCTCACCCATTGAGGGTTCGAAACGGACCTCGGTCCCCACCGCCATCCGTGGGAAATCATCATTCAGCACGGCATGCTCATGAAAGTAGAACTCGCGCCCGTCCACCGTGCGCAGAAATCCGTAGCCCTCTTCCTTGAACAAACGTACCACCAACGCCCGATTCTCCTCCTCGGATGGCGTCAGGGCGTCACGCCTGTGATGCTCGCCGGTCTTGCTCAACCGACGCTGCATCGCGTCGAAGGCCGAGTTGATCACGACCGAGAGTTTGCTCTCCTGCTCGATGATCGCCGGTTCCTCGTTGACCACCAGTCTCCGGTTCCGCGGCAACCGGACTTCGATCGTCACCTTGAACGGATTCCCCTTGTGCTGATGGTGGTGGGGACGGGAAACGATGACATGACAGGACACGATTTCGTCGGAATAACGCTCGAGCCGATGGGCGCGCTCGCGGATCAGGTTCTCGCTCCATTCGGAGCGATCAACGTCGTGGTAGTTGAGTTCCAGAGGGGTCTGCATTCTCGCTTCTCCATGTTGTCGTGGGGATCACGCCTGAAGACGGCTGCTCCGTCATGGCTCACTGCTGGAAGATTCGACCGGCTCTGCCGACTCCGCTTCGGGCAGCAGTCCCGGAATCGCCGCGCGCAGCACATTGTCGATTCGGTCCGCCAGAACGAACTCCATTTCCTCGCGCACCGTGTCAGGAAGGTCATCCAGATCTTTCTCGTTCTGTCGGGGCAGAATCACCCGCCGCAGTCCCGTGCGTCGTGCCGCCAGAACCTTTTCCTTCACGCCACCCACTGGCAGCACCAGGCCCGAAAGGGTGATCTCCCCCGTCATTGCGGTATCGGCGCGCGTGTGGCGACCACTGTAGATGGACGCGACCGCCACCGCCATGGTCACCCCCGCGGAAGGACCGTCCTTCGGAATGGCACCGGCCGGAACGTGAATGTGCAGGCCGGCGCGTGGATGCTTGATGTTCAGGCGATCGGATTGCGACAGGACCCAATTCTGGGCGGCCTGGGCCGATTCTTTCATCACGTCGCCGAGCTGCCCGGTCAGCGTGAGCTTGCCCTCTTCCGGAAGCAGGATCGCCTCCACGTACAGCACGTCGCCGCCGGTCGGGGTCCACGCCAGACCGGTGGCCACGCCGGGCGGCACCTTCCGCCGCGCCTCCTCGGGGCGAAAACGCTCACGACCCAGCAGTTCGTGCAGCAGATCGGGCGAGATCGTGTCCGGGATCTCGCGCTCCTCGGCGATACGCAACGCAATCTTGCGTGCGAGGCGCCCGATGCGGCGCTCGAGTTCACGCACCCCCGCCTCCCGGGTGTAGTGGCGGATGATCCGAAGGATGGTTTCTTCCGGAACCTTGAACTGCTCCTGCGCGAGGCCACTCTGCAGACGCTGGCGCTCAAGGATGTAGCGACGCGCGATCTCCAGCTTTTCCTCGTCACTGTAGCCCGACAGCCGCAGCACCTCCATGCGGTCCAGAAGCGGCCCGGGGATGGGCTCCAGTGTGTTGGCGGTGGTGATGAACAGGACCCGGGAGAGGTCGAAGGGGAGATCCAGGTAATTGTCGCGGAATTCGTAGTTCTGGGCGGGATCGAGGATCTCCAGCAGCGCCGACGCCGGATCCCCGCGAAAATCCTGACCCAGCTTGTCGACTTCATCCAGCATCAAGAGTGGATTGGCGCTCCCGGCCCGACGCATGGCCTGGATGATCCGGCCGGGCATCGCGCCGACATAGGTGCGCCGATGGCCGCGCAGTTCGGCTTCGTCGCGCAGGCCGCCGAGACTGAACCGCTCGAACTCCCGACCCAGGGCGCGCGCGATGGATTGCCCCAGGGAGGTCTTGCCCACGCCCGGAGGGCCCACGAAGCACAGGATCGAGGCCTTGGCCTCGGGATTCAGCCGCAGCACCGCGAGTTGTTCGAGAATCCGTTCCTTGATTTCGGTAAGGTCATAGTGGTCCGCGTCCAGCACCTGCCGCGCGCGTGCGAGGTTCAGGTTGTCCTCCGTCCGTCGCTTCCAGGGAAGATCCAGAATGAGTTCCAGCCGGTTGCGGATCACGCCGTGTTCCGGTGAAGCCGGCGGTGTCCCTTCGAGCCTGCCGAGTTCACGCTCGGCTTCTTCCCGCACCGGCTCCGGCAGTTCGGCCTGCTCCAGCCGCTCGCGCAGCTCCTGGCTCGCGGTGTCGCCGTCTCCAGCCTCTCCCAGCTCTTTCTGGATCGCCTTCATCTGCTGACGCAGCATGTACTTGCGCTGCTCCTGGCCGGCCTCGGATTCGGCCTCACCGGCGATTTCGCGCCGTAGTTTCAGAACCTCGTATTCCTTGCGCATGTACCCCAGCAGCAGCTTCATGGCCTGGTTCTGTTCCGAGGCATCCAGAAGTCGCTGGGCCTTTTCGTAATCGAGTTCGAGCAACGCACCGAGCAGGTAGACCAGGTGCATCGGATCCCGCGCCTTTTCGAGAAGGGCCTCGACATTGAACTGGGCCAACTGCGGCACAAGAGCCTGGAACTCCCCCATCAGGCTGATGATCTCCCGCTTCAGCGCCTCGCTTTCCGGGCCGGGTTCCAGGACGACCGGAGCCGGGATCGCGTGAGCCATCAACCGGTCGCCCTCTTGCTCGACATTCTGGATCCGGATCCGCTCCAGCCCCTCGATGATCACCTCAAGCGTTTCCTCGGAGCGAAACAGGCGCCTGACCACCCCCCGTGTCGCGAACCGGTGCAAATCGTCGGCACTCGGAGTGTCGACGTCGGTATCCCTCTGGGTCGCGGTGATCAGGTTCTTGTCCTCGGAAGCCGAGGCGAACTCGAGCGCCGCGATCGAGCCTTTGCGGCCCGCCGCAAACGGCCCGGCGATCGTGGGAAACAGAACGGTCCTGCGCAGCGGAAACAGCGGGAGCACGTAGACGGCGGACGCGGTGTCGTTGTTCACGGCTGTGTGGTCTCCGGAGTTATGGTCACCAGAAGCATCCCGAGGTCATACTCACTGCTGACATGGGCGCGCTCGAGATCGGTCGGTAATTCAAACGTGCGCTTGAACGTGCAGTAGACGATCTCCATCGAATAGCAGGTATGCCCCTCGGTCAGCAGGGTGTCGCGCCTCTGGCCCTGTACGGTAATCCAGCGGCCAAAGACCTGAACCGAGATGGTCTCGGGTGCCACACCGGCCATTTCGAGCTTCAGCAACCAGCCGTTTGGGGTTTCATAGAGATCGGCCGGCGGAAGCCAGCGTGTCGGCAACAGACGATCGCGCCGGGTCAACGCCAGGCGACGGGTCAATCGAATCAGTTCATGTTCCATAGAGGCTGCTCTCGCGCGGGAATCTGTCCCTCCATCGGTCCGGGTCGGCGGTCAAGGCGGCCGGCTGCACGTTCCCGCGCTCCTCGCATCGGCGGATCAGGCCGCCCTCCCCATGACACTAGACCATACGTTTTCCGTTCATCCATACGGGATCATTCCCCACCCGAGACCCGGGTGGGTTCCTGCGCCCCGAGGGGGTCGCAGGGCAAGAAAGGGTTCAGGGGTGGTGCGATGATGGACAGGGCTGCACGGGTTGGCAGTGCCTTCCGACATCGGTTAACGTGAAGGCGTACCTACCGCGACCGCGTCCCGCGCGGTCTGCGACAATCGAGAGAGGTCCCATGTCCAGCGAGAACCTCCACGAATCCCGGGAAGCCCTTCCCGAAGAAATCATCGAAAGACATCGCGCCATCACCTCCCTGATGGAGGAACTTGATGCGGTGGACTGGTACGACCAGCGCGCCGCAGTGACCAGCGATGCCGAGTTGCGGGAGATCCTGCTGCACAACCGCGACGAGGAGATGGAACACGCGGCGATGGTGCTGGAATGGTTGCGACGGCACCATCCCGTGTTTGCAGAGCACCTGCGTACGTATCTGTTCAGTGAGGGAAATATTGTCGCGGCCGAACAAACCGCCACCGAGGGCAAGAACGGCGCGGGGCCGATCCAGCACGCTGCCGCACCGTCCGTCGGTAGTGACGGCTCTCTGGGCATCGGCAGCCTGCGCGAGGAGTGAACGCTCGGTTGCCCGCTATCGTGGAGGATGTATGAACGACCTTTACCGCGAACTTGCACCCATCACCGCGGAAGCCTGGGCCGAAATCGAGGCGGAAGCGAGTGCTGCACTGAAGGCGACGCTGGCCGGACGTCGGCTGGTGGACTTTGACGGCCCCCTCGGGTGGCATGCCTCCTCGATCGACCTGGGTCGGACCACGCAGATCCAATCGCCGGTGAGGGAGGCCACCGCACGGCTGCGCAAAGTGCAGCCGCTGGTGGAGGTCCGCATTCCCTTCGAGATCAATCGAAGCGAAATCGAGGCACTGGCACGCGGGGCGCGCAACCCGGAGCTGGACTCGGTGGTCGCCGCGGCGCGCAAGGCCGCGCTGATCGAGGACGGAGCGATCTTCAACGGTTATGACGCGGCAGGGATCGTGGGCATCGGTGCCGCCTCTGCACACGCGCCGATTTCTTTGTCGGCCGACTATTCCAAGTATCCCGAGGCTGCCGCCGAGGCGATCCGTATGCTGCGGGACGAGGGTGTCGACGGCCCCTATGCGATCGCCCTCGGTCCACGCTGCTACGCCGGCCTCAATCGCACCACCCATGCCGGCGGCTACCCGGTGCTCGAACACATGCGCCAGCTCATCGACGGGCCCTTGGTCTATGCACCGGCGGTGAACGGCAGCGTCGCGCTGTCGATGCGCGGCGGCGATTTCGAACTGACCGTGGGGCGGGATTTCTCCATCGGCTATCTGGATCACGACGCCCGCGTAGTCCATCTCTACATCGAATCGAGCTTCACGTTCCTGAACAACGCCCCCGAAGCGGCCGTCGCGCTGGTCTATACCGAATCCTGAATCCCGCCCCCCCACGCCAGCAAGCATCCGCTTTATGCCGGGGGTCGGACCAAGCCAAACCATTGATTCAAATGGATAATGGCTCATATTTCGCGGTGATTTTGGCCTTAGGCGCCCGTTTTTACCCCAAAAAATGCCGGTCTAAGCTCAGATATGTGCCAGAACGGGAGGCTTCAGCGAATGTGGCTCAGCATGGCGACGCTCGCGCTGTTGCCGGCGATGGTCGCAGTGGCCGGCGGCTCCGCGTACCCACCCAACGAACCCCGCGAGCAGGAGGTGCTGCCCGGCGGCCTCTTTTCCCTCACCGGCAACTGGGCGATGCTGGGGCAGACGAATGGTATGGCGGTGGAGATGGCCTTCGACGAGGTGGTTCAGCTCTTCGCGAGCGCCGCCGCCGGCCCGGTGCTTGGCACCGTGCGCGGGTACGGCAGTAACAGCCTGGTGCTCAGCGATGCGCCCGTCAGCAACCCGGCAGCGGCCGGGTTCGCAATCCGCACCGGTTACCCCAACCCCGTTTTAACGGTCCAGCACCACACGGTAGCGCGCCTGCCCGCTGCGCAGGTGAGCAATGGCGTCGTTGGCTCGCTCGAGGGGGAAGTGCTCCGTCACCGGGGCGATGCCGTGCCGGACCGCAAACTCAAGCATCCGTTGGATGGTCGCGGGACTCCCCACCGGGGAGCCTGAGACGCTTCGCTGGCCCCCAATCAGCGGGAAAACCGCCAGGTCGATCGGCTCCAGGGTAGCGCCGACGAAGTGGAGCCGACCTTTGGGTTTCAGGGTGCCGACGTAGGCGTTCCAGTCGAGCTTCACGTTGACGGTCGACAGGATCAGGTCGAAGCGGTTTGCCGTCGACTCCAGCGCCTTGGCATCGCGCGAGTCCAACGTGTGATGGGCACCGAGCCGCAGCGCCTCCTCGCGCTTCGATTCGCTGGCGGTGAATGCAGTCACCTCGCAGCCCCAGGCGTTGAGGAACCCCAATGCCAGGTGACCGAGGCCGCCGATGCCGATCACACCCACCCGTGCGGTTGGGGGTACGTTGTACTGAACAAGCGGATTGAAAACGGTGATGCCGCCGCAGAACAGGGGACCGGCGCTGGCGCTGTCGATGCCCTCCGGCAGCGGCACGACACTCGCGGCAGCAGCGCGCACCTTGTCGGCGAAACCACCATGGTGCCCGACGATCGTTCCCTGGGCCTGCGCGCAGAGGTTGTGGTCCCCTGACATGCAGGGGTCGCAGTGCATGCAGTAGCCCGCCTGCCAGCCCAACCCCACCAACTGGCCGCTCTCAAGCCCGGTGACGCCCGGGCCCACCGCACCGATGCGACCGACCACCTCGTGCCCCGGCACCAGGGGATAACTGCTGATTCCCCAGGCATTGTCGAGCATGCTCACGTCGCTGTGGCAGATGCCGCAATGCTCCACTTCGATCTCGACCTCGCCCGTGCCCAGCGGCCCGGGGTCGTATGCGAAGGGGCGCAGCTCACCGCCTGCCTCGAATGCCGCATATGCTTGGATCATGACTCACCTCCTATACGTTCGATCTCCGGAACACCCGGGGTCGGACCAGCCCAAATCATTGAATAGAA
Organism: Thioalkalivibrio sp.; assembly: GCF_007692535.1. Lineage (GTDB taxonomy): Bacteria > Pseudomonadota > Gammaproteobacteria > Ectothiorhodospirales > Ectothiorhodospiraceae > Thioalkalivibrio. The sequence goes on from NZ_REBW01000186.1 coordinate 9,803, forward strand.
TCGCTAATCGTTCGAATTTCACGGTGATCTGACGCTTACACGACGGTTTTCCCCCGAAAAATCGAGGTCTGCCGAAACTCATGCGGCCTTTTGCTCGGCCATGACTGCTGCGGTCACCGTGCCCCTGGCGCTTAGCCGGCCCATTCCGGGTATGAAATGGGGCCTCTAAGGCTTTTTCTGGTACGAAAATTCGGATTTTATGTCGTCTTTTCATATGCTTGCCTTGGTCCGACCCCGGAATACCATGGTGGCCCTGGGGCACGGGTTGGTCGTTGCTGCCGGGGAATCACCGCCACGGCGAATCGACGCCTTCGACGCGGTACTCGCGGCGCAGGGCGCGCAGCAGGCTGTAGCAGCAGAAACCGAGGATGATCGCGACCGGCAGGCCGCCGGTGAGCGAGGCGGTCTGCAGGCTGTCCAGCGCGCGTTCGCCGCCGACGATCAGCAGGGTGGCCGCCACCGCGCCCTCGGTGATGCCCCAGATCACCCGCTGGCGCTTCGGCGAGTGGATCGCGCCGCGCGAGACCAGCGCATCGATCACGTAGGTGCCGGAGGCGGAAGAGGTGATGAAGTAGGTCGCGATCAGCAGGGTCGCGATCGCGGAGCTCAGGGTCGCCCATGGCAGCTGTTCGAGGGTCACGTACAGCGCGACGGTCGTGTCTTCGGCGACCGCAGCGGCAATGCCGGCGCCCTCCTCGAACAGTTCGAAATACAGCGCGGTGCCGCCAAAGATCGTCAGCCAGGTGAAGACGAACAGCGTCGGAACCCCGAGTACGCCGATGATGAATTCGCGGATCGTGCGCCCGCGTGAGATCCGGGCGATGAAGATGCCGACGAACGGTGACCAGGCGATCCACCACGCCCAGTAGAACATCGTCCAGTCCTTCTGCCACTCGGAGCCGCCAATCGCGTCGGTATGCAGGCTCAGTTCAATCAGCTGCTGCAGGTAGCTGCCCGTGGAGTCGAGCAGGAACCGCACGAGGAACAGTGTCGGCCCGGCGAGCAGCACGAACAGCATGAATGCCATCGCAAGCGAGAGGTTGAAGATGCTCACCCACTTCAGGCCGCGGTCCAGACCGGAGAGCACCGAAAACACCGCCACCACGGTGATCGCCGCGATGATGCCCACCTGGTACCAGTGTGACACCGGCATGCCGACCAGCACGTTGAGCCCGGTGTTCAGCTGCATCGCGCCAAAGCCGAGCGAGGTGGCCAGACCGAACAGGGTCCCGAAGATCGCGAGGACGTCGATCGCGTGGCCAATCGGCCCGTAGATGCGGTCGCCGAGCAGCGGGTAGAAGATCGAGCGGATGGTCAGCGGCAGGCGGTGCCGGAAACTGAAATAGGCCACGGAAAGCCCGAGCACGACGTACACCGCCCATGCGTGCAGCCCCCAGTGGAAGAAGGTGTAGACCATCGCCTGCCGCGCTGCCTCGGCGGTCTCGCCGGCCACGTGTGGCGGGTCCTGGTAGTGCATGATGGGCTCGGCCACGCTCCAGAACACCAGACCGATCCCCATGCCCGCACTGAACAGCATGGCGAACCAGGCACCATAGCTGAACTCCGGGCGGTCATCGGGTTGCCCCAGTCGGATGGATCCGTAGCGACTGAAGCCGAGCCAGATGAGAAATACCACGAAGCCCGTGACCGCCAGCAGATAACCCCAGCCGAGGTACTCGGTGATGAAGCCGTGAATGGCCTCGAACACACGGCCGGCCGTTGCCGGAAACAGCACACCGAAACCCACGAACAGCACGACCATGATCGCCGACGCCGTAAACACGGCGGGGTTCACGGAGGCAAAGAAAGCCTGCGGGCGGTAGTTCATCGGCATCTGTCGTCCTCCTGGCTGGCCTATCGACTGCCCTGCCCCGCTCAGCCGTCTCCCTCGGTCCGCGGCCGCTCGATCGAGCCGGTGAGTTCGGCTTCGTCCAGTACGCGCCCCTCGGCCGCCTGGTCGAACTGACTGCGGGTGGCGCCCGACTCCAGATCGAGCTCGGCATCGAGGGCCAGCAGACGAAAGCGGTAACGATGCACGCCCTCCGGGGGCACGGGACCCAGGTAGCCGACCTTTCCGAACGAATCCATCCCGACCCGGGACTCCTCGCGCAGGTTCAGGGCATCCACCCTGGATCTGTCGGGCGGCAGATTCCAGACCAGCCAGTGGGTGACCTCGCCCAGCGGTGAGTCGAGGTCTTCCAGGATCAGCGCAAGACTGCGTGCACCGCCGGGCACGTCGTGGATCTCCAGCGCGGGCAGCCGGTTCTCGTTCGGTGCAGACGCGCTCCAGGGTATTCGGCCACCCTCCTCGAAGGCGGGGCTGGTCAGGTGCATGAATCCTCTCCCGATGAAATCGTCCCGAATCGCTCCGATGTGCGAAAGCGAAGCATACCGACCATCCGGGAGCAAGCTCCAGCGCACATCCGACACGGACCCACCGGCCGGGGTCGGACCAGGATGACGTAAGGTCGGGGAACGTGTATGCCGTGCGGCCCGCAGCCGGTAGAGTGCGCCCTACTCCGAGCCACTCGAGGACCGACGATGCTGGAAACCCTTCAAGCCCGCTTTGCTAACCCCAACGTGAAGTTCTCCCTGCGCGACAGGCTGATCGTGATCGATATCGGCAACGACTTCGGAACGGCCTCCCTCACCACGTACGGGGGCACTCTTCTGAGCTATGTTCCCAAGGGCGGCAAGGACGTGCTCTGGGTCAGCGAGACGGCGGTTTACGACGGCAGCAAGCCCGTGCGCGGTGGCGTGCCCGTGTGCTGGCCCTGGTTCGGTCCCTACGATCCCGCACCGATGGGCGCCGACCCGACGGATGCGGCGAAAAAGGCGCACGGCTTCGCGCGCTACGAGTTCTGGGAGGTCGACGAAGTGAGCCGCCTTCCCGATGGCGCAACCCAAGTGATTTTGAGCCTGGGGCCGAATCCGTCGATCGCCAAAGCCTGGCCCCACGATTTCAGGCTGCGGCTGGCGGTGACGCTCGGCGACAAGCTGCGCGTCGATCTGATCGGCCAGAACCTGAGTCCGCGGGACTGGGTCGTCAGCGAAGCCCTCCATACCTACTTCCGCGTCGCGGAAGCCGAGGGAATGGCCATCCGGGGCCTCGAGGGCATTCAGTACGTCGACAAGCTGCAGGGCCCGAGCCTGCTCACCCAGACTGGAACGCTTCGCATCGCTCCGCCGCTCGATCGTGTCTTTGTCGACCACACCGGCCCGATCACCATCGAGGACGCCGGTCACGCGCGTGCGATCGAACTGACCAAGGACGGCAGCGCCTCGACGGTGGTCTGGAATCCGGGGGAGGATGGGGCCAGAGCCTTTGCCGACATGCCGGACGAGGACTACCACGCCATGGTCTGCGTGGAGGCCTGCAACGCACTGAAGAACAGCTACACCCTGCGGGCCGGCGAAGCGCACACTCTGAGCATGACGCTTTCACTGGCTTCGTGAGCCTTGCCGGATTGCGGGTGTTGGTCACAGCTGCCTGCCTGCCTGGGGTCGGACCAAGCTAATTCATTGAAAAATGGTCACATGGTGGCGATTTTCGAACGTTTTTCGGCCTTGGCCGCCCATTTTTGGTACGAAAAATCCTCGGTTAAGGAGGACTCTGTAGCCGCGCGCTGAGCACGATCGCCAGCCTTCGCGACGCGCCAGACGCTTAGAGGCCCCATTCCGGGCATGAAATGGGGCCTCTAAGGCCATCTTCGCAGGGAAAAATATCTATCTTTCCCGGCAATATCAGAATCTTCGCTTGGTCCGACCCCGGTCTTGGCTTGGTCCGACCCCGGTGAACGGGCTCAAGGGCGGGGGTGGAACCATTCCCCGAGGGTCGATGTGGGTCTATGATGCGCCTGCCGGCGGCGCATCGTGGAGACGCCGGGAGCAGGCAGGGTAAGGAGGTATCATGCGCTGGCATCGGCGGAGCACTTTCGCGGTCCTGACGGGCTGCTGCGTTTTTCTGCTGGCGGGGTGCGGAAGCGACGGCCCGGGCGCGGGTGCCGGCGCCATTCCGGCGCCTGCGGTTACGGTCGTTCAACTCGAGCCGGAGCCGGTCACCGAAACAATGGAGTTCGTCGGTCGCGTGACTGCCAGGGAGCGCGTCGAACTCCGGGCGCGGGTGCCGGGTTTCCTGCGCGAGCGAAACTTCGTCGAAGGGCAGAACGTCAGTGCCGGGGACCGACTCTTCCTGATCGAGCCCGAACCCTACCAGGCCGTCCTGGCGCAGCGCGAGGCCGATCTGAACCGGGTCCAGGCGGAGTTCACCAACGCCCGGGCCCAGCTTCGCCGCGGCGAAGAACTCCTGAAGGACAATAACATCCCGCGCGCACGGGTCGACGAGCTGCGCGCGGCGGAGACCGTCGCCCAGGCCGGAATTGCCCAGGCCGAGGCGGCCCTGCAGGCGGCGCAGCTGAACCTCGACTACACCGAGGTCTTCGCCCCGATCGATGGAAGCATCGGCCTCGCGCGCTACTCGGTCGGCAACCTTGTGGGGCCTGAGTCCGGCGTGCTGGCGACGCTGGTGCAGCAGGACCCGATCTTCGTACAGTTCCCGCTGACCCAGCGCGACCTGCTGGCCAAGCGCCGGGTGGTGCTGGAGCGTGGCGGCGACCCGACGGCCGTGGTCGTGCATCTGCGCCTTGCCGATGGCTCGCGCTACGGGCATGTCGGGCAGGTCGATTTCGTCGATGTGACCGTCGATCCCGGAACCGACACCGTGCTCTTACGCTCGCTGTTCGCCAACCCGGATTCCCTCCTGCTGGCGGGCCAGTACATCGAGGTCCTGATCGAGAGTGGCGAACCGGAGATCGCCCTGCTGTTGCCGCAATCGGCGCTGCAGATCGACCAGACCGGGATCTTCGTGCTGGTGCTGGACGACGAGGAGCGGGTGCAGGTTCGCCGCATCGATACGGGGCAGATGGTGGGGGCGCGCATCGTCGTCAAAACCGGGCTTGCGCCGGGCGACCGCGTGGTGGTCGAAGGCGTGCAGAAGGTGCGCCCGGGGCAGACCGTCACCGCCGCGCCCTGGCAGCCGCCGGTGCGGGACTAGTGTCCTGATGTTCTCCAGCATCTTCATCGACCGTCCACGCCTCGCCATCGTCATCTCCGTGGTGATCACGCTTGCAGGCGTGATCGCCCTCACCCGCCTTCCCGTGGCCCAGTTCCCGGATATCGTGCCGCCACAGGTGCAGGTCACCGCTTTCTACCCGGGCGCCAGCGCCGAGGTGCTGGAAGCCACCATCGCCCAGCCGGTGGAAGGCAAGGTCAACGGCGTCGACAACATGCTGTACATGAAGTCGACGGCGACGAACACCGGTGCCTATTCGCTGACGGTGACATTTGCGCTCGGCACCGACCCCGACATCAACACGGTCAACGTGCAGAACCGCGTCGCGCTCGCCGAGGCGCAGCTCCCCGAGGAGGTGAAACGGCTGGGGCTCACCGTGCGCAAGAAATCCGCCGGGCTGCTCCAGGTGGTGGCGCTGTACTCACCCGAGCGCAGCTACGACGGGCTGTTCATCAGCAACTACGCCACCATCAACCTGCTGGACACCCTGGCCCGGGTGCCTGGCGTCGGCGAAGTGTCACTCTTCGGCGGCCAGGACTACAGCATGCGCATCTGGCTGAGTTCCGATCGCCTGACCGCGCTGGGGCTCACGCCGGCCGACGTCGTGCAGGCCGTGCGCAGCCAGAACGTGCAGGCTGCGGTGGGCCGGATCGGCGCCCAGCCGATGACCACGGACAACCAGTTCCAGATCACCCTGCAGGCGCAGGGCCGGCTGTCCGAGGTGGAGGAATTCGAACGAATCGTGATCCGGGCGAATCCGGATGGCTCCACGGTGCGGGTCCGGGACGTGGGCCGGGTCGAACTCGGGGCCAAGAGCCAGGACGCACTGGCGCGCCTGAACGGTGGCGACACCGCCGGCATCGCGGTCTACCAGGCGCCCGGAGCGAACGCGCTGGCGGTGGCCGAGGGCATCCGCGTCGCGATGGAAGAACTGGCCGAACGCTTTCCGGACGATCTCGACTACCACATCGTGCACGATACCTCCGAGTTCGTCAGCGCGAGCCTGGAAAAGGTCGTGCACACCCTCTTCGAGGCCTTCGTGCTGGTGGTTCTCGTCGTGTTCCTGTTCCTCGGGAGTCTGCGCGCGACCCTGATCCCGATGATCGCGGTGCCGGTCGCGCTGGTCGGCGCCTTCGCGTTCCTGCTGATGCTCGGCTTCTCGGTGAACACCATTTCGCTGCTCGCGGTGGTACTCGCCATCGGCATCGTGGTGGACGATGCGATCGTGGTCGTCGAAAACGTCGAGCGCATCATGGAGGAAGAGGGGCTGGCGCCGCGCGAGGCCGCGAAGAAGGCGATGAGCCAGATCACCGGCCCAATCCTGGCGATCACGCTGGTGCTGTTGTCGGTGTTCGTACCGGTCGCATTCATCCCCGGGATCACCGGACAGATGTTCCAGCAGTTCGCCGCGGTGATCGCTTTCGCGATGGTGATCTCCGCGATCAACGCCCTGACCCTGGCCCCTGCCCTGTGCGCGCTGCTGCTGAAGCCCGCGCAGCACCGGCGCGGGCCGATGCGCTACGTGCTCGGCGGCATCGACCGCGTGCGCGACGGCTACGCCTTCGTGGTCGCCCGCCTGGTGCGGGTCTCCGCGCTGGTGGGCGTGCTGATCCTCGTGCTCGGCTTCGGGACCTTCGGTCTGTTCCAGACGATCCCCGGCGGGTTCCTGCCGCAGGAGGACCAGGGCGCCTACATGGCCGAGATCCAGCTGCCGCAGGGGGCCTCGGTGACCCGGACGCTGGAGGTGGTCAAGCAGGTGGAGGCGATCGCGGCCGCGGACCCGGCGGTCGAGCACGTGCTGGCGGTGGCGGGCTTCAGCATTCTGGACGGCGCGGTCCAGCCCAACAGCGCGTTCCTGATCGGCCGCCTGAAGCCCTTCAGCGAGCGCCGCACGCCCGACCTGAAGGTGGACGCGGTCATCGCACGACTGGCGGCCCAGGGCAACGCTATTCCCGGAGCCCGGGTGATGCCCTTCAACCTTCCGCCCATTGCCGGGCTCGGCACCGGCAGTGGCTTCGAATACCAGCTCCAGGACCTGGAGGGGCGCTCACCGGAGGAGCTCGCCGCGGCGATGCGGGGCCTGGTCTTCGCGGCGAACCAGCACCCGGATCTGGGGGCGGTCTACTCGACCTGGGCCACCGACAACCCGATGATGTTCCTCGATATCGACCGCGACAAGGCGCAGGCGCTGGGCGTGCCGATCGGGGACATCTTCTCGGCGCTGCAGGCAACCCTGGGTGGCGCCTACGTGAACGACTTCAACCGCTTCGGCCGGGTCTGGCAGGTGAACGTACAGGGCGACGCCGAGGACCGCGCCCGGTTCGACGACGTGTTCCGCATCCACGTCAGGAACCGCGACGGCGAGATGGTATCGCTGCGCGCCCTGGTCGAACCCGAACTGATTCTCGGGCCGCAGTTGCTGCAGCGTTACAACAACTACCGCAGCGTCACCATCAACGGCGGCCCGGCGCCGGGCCGCAGTTCGGGTGATGCACTGGCCGCGATGGAGCAGGTCTCGGCCGAGACCCTGCCCGCCGGGTTCGGCTTCGAATGGACGGGCACCGCGCTGCAGGAAAAGGAGGCCGCCGGACAGACCGTGATCGTGCTTGCCCTGGCCGTGCTGTTCGCGTACCTGTTCCTGGTGGCGCTGTACGAGAGCTGGTCGATGCCCGCGGCGGTGCTGCTGTCCGTGGTCGTGGCGGTGTTCGGGGCCATGGTCGCGCTCTGGGTTACCGGGCTCTCGAACGACCTCTATGCCCAGATCGGCATCGTGGTGCTGATCGGGCTGGCGGCCAAGAACGCCATCCTGATCGTCGAGTTCTCCATGCAGGAACGCGCACAGGGTGCCGCTTTGCTCGACGCGGCAATCAACGGTGCCCGCCTGCGCATCCGCGCGGTCTTGATGACCAGCTTTGCCTTCATCATGGGCCTCGTACCCCTGGTGATTGCCACCGGCGCCGGCGAAGCCAGCCAGCGTGGCGTGGGCACCGGCGTCTTCGGCGGCATGCTGGCGGCCGCGCTGCTGGGGGTGTTCCTGATCCCCATGCTCTACGTCGTCTTCCAGCGCCTGCGGGAGTGGGTCCATGCAACCCCGGACACCAAAGCCCCCCTCGAAGACGCGGAAAGCGGGGTCGGACCAAGATAACGCATTGATAGATAGCTGAATAATAGCTATTTTCGCGGGAATTTCTGCCTTAGAAGCCTATTTTCCGCCCGGAAAACCCCCCGCTAACGGTCATGGCCGGCGACCACCCCTGACGATGAAAGGCCGCAGACCTGTAGGTCGGGTTAGCCCAAAGGGCGTAACCCGACGGGTCTCGCACCCACCCAT
>NZ_REBW01000163.1 GCF_007692535.1 Thioalkalivibrio sp.
CGGGGAGGATGCGGATGACGCACTCAGCGAAGCGCTCGAATCCATCGCGCTCTGATCGACGTGGAGTCCATGCCGCATACGCCGGTGCTGCTCGAGGCCGCGCTCGAGGCCCTGGCGATCCGTCCCGATGGAAGATACGTGGATGGCACCTTCGGGCGTGGCGGTCACAGCCGTGGGATCCTCTCGCGGCTCGGGCCGAAGGGACAACTGCTGGCAATGGACCGGGATCCCTCGGCGCTGGAAGCATCCGGGCAGCTGGCCGCAGACCCGCGCTTCTCTTTTCGGCAGGAGTCTTTTTCGCACATGGCTGAGGTCATCCGGCAACACTGGCCCGACGGGGGGGTCGATGGCGTGCTGCTGGACCTGGGGGTCTCCTCGCCGCAGCTGGACGAGCCGTCGCGCGGGTTCAGTTTCCAGCACGATGGCCCGCTGGACATGCGCATGGATCCCGGTACCGGCATCCCGGTCTCGGAATGGTTGAACCGCGCCGACGAGGCCGCGATCGCCGATGTACTGCACACCCTCGGCGAGGAGCGGTTCTCCCGTCGCATTGCCCGCGCGATCGTCGCCGCACGCCGTACCGCCCCGCTGACCCGCACGCGGGAACTGGCGGATCTGGTGCGTCGCGCGGTGCCGCGTTCCGAGCCGGGTCGGCATCCCGCGACGCGGACCTTCCAGGCTCTGCGCATCCACATCAACGACGAGCTCGGGGAACTGCGCACCTGGCTGGACACCATTCCCGATGTGCTGGTCACCGGGGCGCGTCTCGCGGTGATCAGCTTCCATTCGCTGGAGGATCGGCTGGTCAAGCGCGCCTTCCAGGGGCGATCGGACGCGCCCCGCCCGCCGCGTGGGCTCCCCATCCTTCCCGAGGCGACCCGTCCGCGGCTACGGATGGTCGGCAAGCCAGTGCGCCCCGACGCCGCGGAGTGCCAACGCAACCCGCGCGCACGATCGGCCGTGTTGCGGGTCGGCGAGCGCAACCCATGAGCCGGACCCTGATTCTCCAGATCCTGCTGGCGGCGTTCGTCTTCGCATCCGCGGTCGGCGTGGTCGTGGCGCGACACGAGGCACGGCAGGCCTTCATCGATCACCAGGCCGGACTGAATGAGCGCGATGCCCTGAACCTCGAGTGGACCCAGCTGCAGCTGGAACAGGCGACCTGGGCGACACAGGCGCGGATCGAGGCCGCCGCGCGCGACCGCCTGGGCATGATCCAGCCCGGTCCGGACCGCATCGTGTACGTGGAGGGCCGCACGTGGGCGCGCTGAAACGCCAGGTGAGCCACTGGCGCCTGAAGGTTCTGGCGTCGGGCCTGCTCGTAATGACTGCCCTCCTGCTTCTGCGGGCCATGGACCTGCAGGTCCTGAAGCAGGATTTCCTCCAGGGGCAGGGGGAGGCCCGACAGGTGCGCACCATCGTGGAGCCTGCATACCGCGGCTTGATCACCGACCGGAACGGCGAACCGCTCGCCATCTCGGGCCCGGTGGAGACGGTGTGGGCGCATCCAGGAGAATTGCTTGCCGCCGTGCATCGTTTGCCCGAACTGGCGCGGGTCCTCGAGATGGAGGCCACCGTGCTGCGTGCCCGTCTCGAGCAGCGGGCGAACCGGGAATTCATCTATCTGAGGCGCCAGTTGCCACCCGAGCAGGCGCAGCAGGTGGCAGCACTGGAGGTGCCCGGGGTCGCGCTGATGCGCGAATTCCGACGCTATTACCCCCACGGCGAGGCGTCGGCGCACATCGTCGGGTTCACCGATATCGACGAGCAGGGCCAGGAGGGGATGGAGCTGGCCTTCGACGGCTGGCTCGCGGGCCGCCCCGGCTCGAAGCGCGTGTTGCGCGATCGGCATGGTCAGAAGATCCGTGACGTTGCGAGCATCCTTCCGGCGCGAGACGGCAACGACCTGCGTCTCACTATTGATCAACGCCTGCAATACCTCGCCTACCGTGAACTGAAGGCGGCGGTGCAGTCGCACAACGCCATAGGCGGTTCCGCGGTGCTGGTGGACGCGCGCTCGGGTGACATCCTCGCCATGGTCAATCAGCCGGGTTTCAATCCGAACAACCGCGCCCAGCTCGATCTGTCCATGACCCGCAACCGAGTCGCGACCGATACGCTGGAACCGGGATCGGTGATCAAGCCCTTTACCGTAGCGGTGGCGCTGGAGACCGGTACCGTCAGCCCGGACGTGCAGCTCGACACCGCCCCCGGCACCATGCGCGTTGGCCGCCACACCGTGCGCGATATCCGCAATTTCGGGCGCATCGATCTGACCACGCTGATCTCACGCTCCTCCAACGTCGGTTCCACACAGCTCGCGCTCGAGACCCCGCCGGCCGATTTCTGGCGCATGCTGCATCAGGCCGGTTTCGGGCGCTCGCTGGGAACCGGGCTTCCCGGTGAGGCCGGGGGGGTGCTGCGTGATTTTCCGACCTGGCGCCGGGTCGAGCTGGCGACACTGGGTTACGGATACGGCCTTTCGGTGACCCCGCTGCAGCTGGCCGCGGCCTACACGGCGTTTGCCAATGACGGCTACCGTGTGCCGCTGCGCCTGGTCGAGGCGGCCGGCGACGAGCGCCAGCCAGAGCCGGTGATGCGCGCCGATACCGCGCACCAGCTGCTGGCCATGATGGAACACGTCACCGGCCCGGAGGGCACCGCCCGGCAGGCAAGAATTCATGGCTACCGGGTGGCGGGCAAGACCGGCACCAGCCGCAAGGCTACAGCCGGCGGCTATGCCAAGGATCGGTACCAGTCGGCCTTCGTCGGCCTGGCGCCGGTGTCGAATCCGCGCTTCGTGATGGCGGTCGTCATCGACGAGCCCAGTGCAGGCGTCTATTACGGCGGCGCTGTCGCGGCGCCGGTGTTTGCCCGGGTGATGGAGAGTGCCCTGCGTCTCTTCAACGAGCCCCCGGACAACCTCGGCGAGCACGGTTTGCGGATGGCGCTGGAGCGCCGGGGGCCGGCGTCATGACGGCATCCGCATTGCCGCTCTCGCGTCTTCTGCCCGAACGTCAGGGGCTGCCCGACGTCGCCGTGAACGACCTCAGCATGAGCAGTCTGGGTCTGGTTCCCGGTGCGGCTTTCGTTGCCCTGCGCGGTACCCGCGCTCATGGTCTCGATTTCGCTTCGCGGGCCCTGGAGCAGGGCGCCGTCGCGGTGCTCTGGGACGAGGGCAACGGTGAGCCGCCGCCGGACCCGCGCTTCGTGCACGTGCCGCAACTGCGGCGGCGGCTGCCGGAACTGGCGCGCAGGCTGTTCGGCGCCTGGCCCGAGGAACGGCCGCTGATCGCCATCACCGGTACCGACGGCAAGACGTCGGTGAGCCATCAGCTCAGCACCGCACTGACCCACCTCGGACTGCGCTGCGCCGTGATTGGAACGCTGGGGGTTGGTACGCCGGAGACTCTCTCGCCGACGGGGCATACGACCCCCGACGTGCTGGAACTCCACCGCCACCTCGCGGAACTAGCGCGCGCCGGGTTCGACGCTGTCGCACTGGAGGCATCGTCCCATGCGCTGGTGCAGGGTCGCCTGGAGGGACTGCGGCCGCGGGTGGCGGTTCTGACTCACCTGGGCCGGGACCACCTCGATTACCACGGTTCGCTGGCCGCGTATGCCGACGCCAAGGCCCTGCTGTTCCGCACGCACGGCCTGCACGCGATGGTGCTGAATCTCGACGATGAGCTGGGTCGCCGGTTGCTGGCCGAACATTGCACGCGGCCGGGGCAGCCGGGCTGCTGGACCTACGGCCAGCACGACGCACCGGACCTGCCCGGCGCCAGGGAGCGCCACATCCAGGCGCGGAACATCAATGCGTCCGTTCAGGGGCTGCGCTTCGAGGTGCAGGTCGGTCCATTCCGGGGCCAGGTCAACACGCCGCTTTTTGGCGCCTTTCAGGTCGCCAACCTGCTTGCCACGCTGGGAACGTTGCTGGCACTGGGGCAACCGCCGGCGCGTGCGTTCGCCGCACTGAGTGCGGTGCGGGGTGTTCCCGGGCGCATGGAGCGGTTCATCAAGGCGGGGGGGCCGGTGCTGGTGGTGGACTACGCACACACCGCCCGGGCGCTGGAGTCGGTATTGCTGGCCCTGCGTCCACATGTCGTTGGCAGACTCTGGGTGGTCTTCGGTTGCGGCGGCAACCGGGACCGTGGCAAGCGTCCGGCCATGGGCGAAGTGGCGGCGCGGTTGTCCGACGAGGTGATCGTCACCGACGACAATCCTCGCGACGAGTCTCCCGCCGCCATCCGCCGGGCCGTCCTCGATGGCTGTGCCGGCCCCGCCCCGGTGCGTGAGATCGGTGATCGCGCCCAGGCCATCCGCACCGCCATGGCCGAGGCCGAAGCCGGCGACATCGTCCTGATCGCCGGCAAGGGACACGAGGCAATCCAGATCATCGCCGGCGTCGAGCACCCGTTCAGCGACCGGGAACTTGCGCTACGGCTCACGGCCGGGGGCGGGCAGGTATGATCACCGTGGACACCGGCGAACTGGCCCGCCTGGTCGATGGACGTCTTCACGGTGCCGCCGAGGTACGCATCCGGGGCGTCAACACGGATTCGCGCAAGGCGCTGGAGCAGTCGCTGTTCGTCGCGATTCGCGGCGAACGTTTCGATGGTCACGACTTCATCGGTCCCGACCTGGAGGCGGCAGCCCTGCTGGTCGAGCACGGCGTCGACGATCCCCGGCCGCAGGTGGTGGTCGGCGACACCCTGGAAGCGCTGGCGCGGCTCGCGAGCGCGTGGCGGGCCCGCTCCCCGGCAAGGGTCGTCGCGCTGACGGGTTCCAACGGCAAGACCACGACGAAGGAAATGCTGCGCGCAATTCTGGCCCGGGCCGGTTCCGTGCACGCCACCCAGGGAAATCTGAACAACCATATCGGTGTTCCCCTGACGCTGCTTGCGATGCCGCCCACGGTGGACTACGCCGTGATCGAGATGGGCGCGAATCATGCCGGAGAGATCGCGCGGCTGACGCGCTGGACCCGGCCCCATGTCGCACTGATCACCAACGCCGGACGTGCCCACCTGGATGGCTTCGGCAGCCTGGAGGGAGTGGCGCGGGCCAAGGGGGAGATCTTCGAGGGGCTTCCGGACCAGGGCGGCACCGCCGTGATCAACCTCGACGATCGTTTTGCCGAATACTGGCTGTCGCTGAACCGACACCACCGATGCCTCGGTTTTTCGCTGGAGGGCAGGGGTGAAATCCAGGGTGTCTGGCAGGATCCGGACCGCCTGGAGCTCGGCGTTCAGGGCGCCCTGCGCGACCTGGTGCTCGCTGTACCGGGGCGGCACATGGCGCAGAACGCGTTGGCCGCGGCCGCGGCGGCCAGCGCCCTCGGTTGCGGCATCGACACCATCGTGGCGGGCCTCGTCGCCTGGCGCCCGGTCGCGGGTCGACTGCGTGCCTACCGGGACCGCTCCGGCGCACGGGTCTGGGACGACACCTACAACGCCAATCCGGAAAGCCTTGCCGCGGCGCTGCAGGTGTTGTCCGCCCAGGAAGGGATCCGGGTGCTGGTCCTGGGTGACATGAACGAGCTCGGCCGCGAGGCCGAGGCCCTGCATGCCGAGATGGGGCAGAGGGCCCGGAGCATGGGCATCCACCACCTGCTCGCGCTGGGCTCGATGACCCCGGCGGCGGTGGAGGCCTTTGGCAAGGGCGCGGCCTGGTTCCCGAACCACGCCGAACTGCTCCCTGCACTGCGGGAGCTGCTGCAGCCAGGTACCGCAGTGCTGGTGAAGGGTTCCCGCAACCAACACATGGAGGACATCCTCACCGGGCTCGATCTGCAGCCTGCCGGGTCAACCGAGGGGGTGGCCGATGCTGCTGGCGCTGGCTGAATATCTCGCGAGGTATCACACGGGATTCACGGTCTTTCAGTACCTGACGCTGCGCTCGATCCTCGGGGTCGTCACCGCGTTGGTCATCGCGCTGCTGGTCGGGCCGGCAATGATCCGGCGTCTGACCATTCAGAAGATCGGCCAGCAGATCCGCAGTGACGGACCCGAATCCCATCTGTCCAAGGCCGGTACGCCGACGATGGGCGGCGCCCTGATTCTGGTGGCGGTGGCGGTGGCGACCCTCCTGTGGAGCGATCTCGGGAACCGCTTCGTCTGGATCGTCCTGCTGACCACACTGGCCTTCGGTGCACTCGGCGGCTGGGATGACTATCTGAAGCTCCGCTATGGCAACAGCCAGGGGCTGCGCGCTCGCTCCAAGCTGGCGTGGCAGACCGTCTTCGCGATCATTGCCGCGCTCGTGATCCTCGGGACCGCGCAGTCGCCGGTGGAGACCACCTTCTACGTGCCCGTGTTCAAGGACGTGGAAATCCATCTGGTCTGGTGGCTTTTCATCCCGTTGGTCTGGCTCGTCGTCGTCGGTTCCTCGAACGCGGTGAACCTGACCGACGGCCTGGACGGGCTGGCGATCATGCCCGCGGTGCTGGTCGCAGGCGCCCTGGGCGTCTTTGCGTACGCGGCGGGCCACGCGATCTTTTCGGAGTACCTCGGCATCCCGGCGGTACCGGGAGTGGGCGAGGTGGTCGTGTTCGCGGCGGCGCTGGTCGGCGCTGGCCTGGGTTTCCTCTGGTTCAACGCCTATCCGGCGCAGGTGTTCATGGGCGATGTCGGGGCGCTCGCACTGGGCGCGGCCCTGGGCATGCTCGCCATCCTGTCGCGCCAGGAACTGGTGCTGCTGATCATGGGTGGTGTCTTCGTGATCGAGACCGTCTCGGTGATGCTGCAGGTGGCCTCGTACAAGCTCACCGGGCGGCGCATGTTCCGCATGGCTCCCATTCACCATCACTTCGAACTCAAGGGCTGGCCGGAGCCGCGCGTGATCGTGCGCTTCTGGATCCTCACCGTGGTGTTCGTACTGATCGGTCTGGCCACGTTGAAGATCCGATGATCCGCGCAGCCATCAATCCGCAGGGGAAAGACCTGATCGTCGGTCTGGGCGAAACGGGCCTGTCGGTCGCACGCCACCTGGCGTCCCGCGGGGCTTCCTTCGCAGTCACCGATACCCGCGATGAACCCGCCGGCCTGGGCCGGCTGGCACGGATCCCGGGAGCGGAGCATGCCTGGGCCGGCCCCCTGTCGGGGCTCGACCCATCGCGCTGGCAGCGCGTCATCGTCTCGCCGGGGGTTCCCGTTTCCCTGCCGGCACTGGCGCAGGCGGCGGCGGCAGGCGTCGAGCTCATCGGCGACATCGAACTCTTCGCCGGTGCCGCACCGGGTCCGATCATCGGCATCACCGGCTCCAACGGCAAGAGCACGGTGACCGCGCTGGTCGGTGAACTCCTGCGGGCACAGGGGTACGGGGTCGCGGTGGGCGGTAACTTCGGAACGCCGGCGCTGGATCTGCTCGAAAGCGACGCGGACCTGTACGTGCTGGAACTCTCGAGCTTCCAGCTGGAGACCACCGACAGCCTGCATGCGGCGAGTGCGGGGATCCTCAACATTTCCGCGGACCATATGGACCGTTATCCCGACCTGGCGGCCTATGCCGCGGCGAAGGCGCGGATCCTTGCGGGCGCCAGGCGTGCCGTGCTGGGCCGCGCCGAACCCCTCCTTCAGGCATTGGCGGAGGCTGGCAACGCAGTGACGTTTGGCGTTGATGTGCCGCCGGGCCCGGAGGACTTCGGCCTGCTGGACGTGGAGGGGGCGCCCTGGCTGGCTCGGGGTCGCACACCGCTGCTGGCGGCCGGGGAACTGAGGTTGCAGGGCCACCACAACTGGCTCAATGCTCTGGCCGGTCTCGCTCTGGCCTGGCCCTGGGTGAGGGAAACCGAACCGGCCATCGAGGTCCTGCGCCGCTTTGCCGGCCTGCCGCACCGGTCGCAGCCGGTGGGCCGGCACGACGGGGTCGAATACATCGATGATTCCAAGGGCACCAACGTCGGCGCGTCGCTGGCGGCGATCCGCGGCGTCACCGGACCGCTGATCCTGATCGCGGGCGGGCAGGGCAAGGGTCAGGACTTCGTCCCGCTCGCGGATGCGCTGGTCGGCAAGGCGCGTGGTGTGGTGCTGCTGGGCGTCGATGCACCGGCCATTGCGCAGGCGCTCAACGCCGCAGTCCCCGTGCAGCGCGTGGACAGTATCGAAGAGGCCGTCGTGCGCGCCGCGCAATGGGCCGAGCCGGGGGATACGGTCCTGCTGTCGCCGGCCTGCGCCAGCCTCGACATGTTCGCCAGCTACGCGGAACGCGGAAACCGGTTTGCCGCCGCGGTACGGGGGCTGGGCTCATGATCCGGCAACTGGCGCTGCCCCCTCTCACATCCTCACGGCTCGCTGCGGGCATCGATGCCCCGTTGGTGCTTGCGGTGCTGGCACTGCTGGGGCTCGGTCTGGTGATGGTCGCTTCCTCGTCCCTGGACCTCGCTGCCCGCAATTTCAACAATCCTTACCATTTTTTCCATCGTCAGCTCCTTTTCGCCGTCATCGGCGCGGTGGCGGCGGTGTTTTTCGCGGCGGTTCCGTTGCGCCGGTGGGAGAGCGCGGGGCCATTGCTGCTGCTCCTGATCATGATGCTGCTGATCGCCGTCCTGTTGCCCGGGGTGGGCCGGACCGTGAACGGCGCGACGCGCTGGATCCCGCTGGGCGTTTTCAACCTCCAGGTCTCCGAGCCCGTGAAGCTGCTGGTGGTCCTGTACCTGTCCGGCTACATCGTTCGCCACTTCGCCAACCTTCGTCTGCATTTTGTCGGGTTCGTGCGGCCGCTGATCGTGCTCGGGCTGGGGACCGTGCTGCTGCTGCTGCAGCCCGATTTCGGCGGGGCCGTGATCATGCTCGCGATCGGCATGGGGATGCTGTTCCTGGCGGGGGCGAAGCTGTGGCAGTTCCTTGCCCTGGGAGCCACCATCCTCGCTGCGATGAGCGTGCTCGCGTTGGCGACTCCGTACCGTGTCGCGCGACTCACTGCCTTCCTGGATCCCTGGCAGGATCCCTTTGCGACCGGCTTCCAACTGACCCAGTCGCTGATCGCCATCGGCTCCGGATCCTGGCTGGGAACCGGTCTGGGAGGCAGTGTGCAGAAACTCTTCTATCTGCCCGAGGCCCACAACGATTTCCTGTTCGCAGTGTTCGCCGAGGAGTTCGGTTTCGTTGGCGTGGTGGTGCTGATCGCGCTGTTCGCTGTCGTGGTCTGGCGCGCGTTCGTGATCGGATTGCTCGCGGAGCGGGGTGGACATGCCTACGGGTCCCATGTGGCCTTCGGCATCGGCATCTGGATCGGCCTCCAGGCGGCGGTGAATATCGGGGTGAACATGGGCCTGCTCCCGACCAAGGGCCTGACGCTGCCGTTCCTGAGCTACGGTGGCAGTTCACTGATCGTGACGCTGGCCGCCATCGGGTTGTTGCTGCGGGTGTACTGGGAGGCCCAGGTGCCCGTACCAAAAGTTCGCGGGGGTGTCCGGTGAGCGCGCCTTCGCCTCTCATCCTGGTGATGGCCGGTGGCACCGGCGGTCATGTATTCCCGGGTCTGGCGCTCGCCGCGGCTCTGCGCGAACGCGGCTGTCGCGTCTCCTGGCTGGGAACGTCCCAGGGCATCGAGGCCCGGCTCGTGCCCGAGGCTGGCATCGAACTGCACACGCTGCCGATTGCCGGCCTGCGCGGGAAGGGTCTCGCGAGCCGTGTGCTCGCTCCCTGGCGCCTCGGCATCTCGCTCTGGGCGGCCCTGGTGTTGATGATCCGGCTGCGTCCGCAGGTCGTTGTCGGTTTCGGAGGCTTCGCCACAGGACCCGGCGGATTGATGGCCTCGGCGCTGGGTCGGCCGCTGCTGGTGCATGAACAGAACGCCGTGGCCGGACTGACCAACCGCTGGCTGGCCCGGATCGCCGACCAGGTCTTCGCCGGCTTCCCCGACAGCTTCCCCGAGTCCGTTGGCTGCCGGACGATCGGCAACCCGGTCCGGCGGAAGATCGTGGATCTTGCGCCGCCCGGGGAGCGCTGGGCCAGTCGCAAGGGGCGCCTGCGGCTCCTGGTCCTGGGCGGCAGCCTGGGTGCGAGAACGCTGAACGAGGTGGTGCCGGCGGCGCTGTCGTCGCTTCCTGCGGAACAACGGCCGCTGGTGCGTCACCAGGCGGGTGAGCGGACCCTGGACGTCGCCCTCGACGCCTACCGGGAAGCCGGCGTCGATGCCGAGGTCACGGCCTTTATCGAGGACGTGGCCGAGGCCTATGGTTGGGCGGACCTGGTGATCTGCCGGGCGGGAGCCCTGACCGTCGCCGAAGTCGCCGCGGCCGGCATACCCGCCGTGTTCGTGCCGTATCCGCATGCGGTGGACGATCACCAGACCGCGAATGCCGGTTTCCTGGTCGCTGCGGGCGCGGCCTGGTGTATCCAGGACGTCGATCTGACGCCGCAGCGACTGGCCGGTCTGCTGGGTGGGCTGCGGCGCGAGGCGCTGCTGGATCGGGCGGAACGGGCCCGGGCGGAAGCCCGGCCCGATGCGGTGCGGCATCTGGCTGAGGCCTGCCTCGAGGCAGTGCCGGCAAACCGGCGGAGGGCTGCCTGATGTACACCCCGAAACCATCCCGGCAGGCCATGCGCAGGATCGGCAGGATTCACTGTGTCGGCATCGGCGGTTCCGGGATGGGCGGAATTGCCGAGGTTCTGCACCAGCTCGGGTATCACGTCTCGGGTTCGGACCTGCAGGACTCGGCCATGACCCGCCGTCTGGCCCGGCTGGGTATCCTGATCACCCGGGCGCACGAGGCGGGCAACGTGACCGAGGCCGACGTGGTGGTCGTATCCACCGCGATCGACCCGGGCAACCCGGAAGTGCGCGCGGCGCGGGAGCGGGGCATCCCGGTCGTGCGCCGCGCCGAGATGCTGGCGGAACTCATGCGGTTCCGCTTCGGTATCGCCGTTGCGGGCACCCATGGCAAGACCACCACCACCAGCCTGATCGCAAGCATCCTGGCCGAGGCGGGGCTCGACCCCACCTTCGTGATTGGCGGGCGACTGAACAGCAGTGCCAGCCACTCCAGTCTCGGCGAGGGCGATTACCTGGTCGCAGAGGCCGACGAGAGCGATGCGTCTTTCCTGCACCTGCAACCGATGATCAGCGTGGTCACCAACATCGATGCCGACCACCTTGCCACCTACCAGGGCGATTTCGGCCGCCTGCGCGCCACCTTCCTGGAATTCCTGCATCACCTGCCGTTCTACGGGCTTGCGGTCCTCTGTGCCGACGACCCCGAAGTGCGTTCGCTACTGGATCGACTCGAGCGGCCGCGATTGACCTATGCGATTGAACGCCCTGCCGACGTGCGCGCGCTGAATCTGCGCCAGGTCGGCATCCAGACCCATTTCGACCTGCACCTGCCGGACCTCGCGCCGTTCCCGGTCACGCTGAATCTGCCCGGGCGGCACAATGTTCTGAACGCGCTCGCCGCGGCTGCAGTCGCGCATGAACTGGAGGTGGTCCCGGAGGTCCTGCAGCGCTCGCTGGAGGGATTCCAGGGTATCGGGCGCCGATTCCAGGTACAGGAGTGCCCCATCCCGGGCGGCGCAGTGACCCTGGTCGACGACTACGGTCACCACCCGCGGGAGATTGCCGCGACGCTCGAGGCCGCACGCGCCGCATGGCCAGGGCGCCGGATTCTGCTGGTCTTCCAGCCCCACCGGTTCACCCGTACCCGTGATCTCTTCGAGGACTTCGCCGAGGTCCTGTCCAGTCCGGACGGCCTGGTGCTGCTCGACATCTACCGTGCCGGGGAGACGCCGATCCCCAGCGCGGACGGGCGCAGCCTGGCGCGTGCCATTCGCCTTCGGGGCAGGGTCGAGCCGGTGTTCGTGGAGTCGGTGGGCGATGTGCCAAAGGTGCTCAAGGGTCTGTTGTCCCCCGACGACGTGGTGATCACCCAGGGTGCGGGCGACATCGGCCAACTCGCGGCGCGCCTGCCGCTGGTGCTGCGTGGGGAGGCCGCATGCTGACGCATCTCGCCAATCTCCGCGTGCGCGGGCGGCTCGAGCGCAACGTGCCGCTGGCGACCATGACCTCCTGGCGCGTCGGTGGGCCTGCCGACTGGTTGTTCGAGCCTGAGGATGCGGATGACCTCGCGCATTTCCTCGCCTCGATCCCCGAGTCCATGCCGCGGATCCTGCTGGGGCTGGGCAGCAACGTGCTGATCCGGGACGGGGGCATCGAGGGCGTGGTGATTCATCTTGCGGGCACGCTGAACCAGCGTCTGCGGCTGGACCCGGAGCGCGTGGAGCTGGGGGCGGGGCTGGCCTGCCCCCAGGCCGCCCGTTTCTGCGCAAGCGAGGGACTGACCGGGGCGGAGTTCCTGGCCGGCATACCGGGGACCGTGGGCGGCGCCCTGGCGATGAACGCCGGGGCCTGGGGCGGCGAGATCTGGCCCCTGGTGGAATGGGCCGAGACCGTGGATTGCAGGGGGCTCCGCCATGTGCGCACGTCCGCCGATTACCAGATTGCCTATCGCAGCGTGCGCGGCAGCGAGAGCGAATTCTTTCTGCGGGCGGTGCTGCGGCTGCAGCCGGGCGATGCGACCGCCGCGAAGGAGCGTATCCAGGTGCTGCTGCGCGAACGCGCCGAGAAGCAGCCGCTGGGTCTGCCGTCCTGCGGCTCGGTCTTTCGCAATCCCGAGGGCGGTCATGCCGCCGCGCTGATCGAGCAGGCGGGCCTGAAGGGCCTGCAGCGCGGCGCCGCCGAGGTCTCGCGCAAGCACGCGAATTTCATCACCCATGACGGCAGCGCCACAGCGGCCGATATCGAATGGCTGATCCAAGAGGTGCAGGCGCGGGTCGAGGCCCGGTTCAACATCAGACTGCTGCCCGAGGTTCGGGTGATCGGTCGCACGGAGGAGCATCCATGATGCGAGCATCGGAAAGGGTCCGTCGCTACGGTCGCGTGGCCGTTCTGATGGGAGGCTGGTCGGACGAGCGGGAGATTTCGCTGGCCAGCGGTGACGCGGTGCTGCAGGCGCTGTTGCGCAGCGGGGTCGATGCGGTTCCGATCGACCTGACGGTCGAGCGGGCGCGTGGTCTCGATCTGCTCGGTTTCGATCGCGCGTTCATCGCGCTGCACGGCACCGGAGGCGAGGACGGAACGATCCAGGGTTGCCTCGATGTTGCCGGTGTTCCCTACACGGGTTCCGGGGTGCTGGGGTCGGCACTGGGCATGGACAAGCTGGCCTGCAAGCGCCTCTGGTCGGGGACAAGCCTGCCCAGCGCGCCCTACCGGCTGCTTTCGCCGGACTTCGATCCCGAGGCGGTGGCCGATGCACTGGGCCTGCCGCTGATCGTCAAGCCGTCGCGCGGCGGCTCGAGCCTTGGGTTGACCCGTGTGGAAGGGGCCGATGAACTGATCGCCGCCTACGCGGAGGCCGGTCGGCATCCTGGTGCGGTCTTCGCCGAGCAATGGATCGTTGGCAGGGAATATACCGTGGCCATCCTGGGCAACGAGCCGCTCCCCGTGATCCAGATCGAAACGCCGGGACGGTTCTACGACTATCACGCGAAATACGAGGCCGATACCACGCGCTATCTCTGCCCCCCTCCGCTGGAGTCCAGCGCTCTGATCGAGCTGCAGACCCTGGCGCTGAGCGCCTTCGCGGCCATTGACGGATACGGCTGGGGCCGGGTCGATCTGCTGCAGGACGCGCATGGGGAGAACTACCTGATCGAGGTGAACACCGTACCGGGCATGACCGGCCACAGCCTGGTACCCAAGGCAGCCGCACAGGCCGGGATCGGTTTCGATGAGCTCTGCCTGCGCATCCTGGACACCAGCTTCCATAACGAGGACGCGCCTGATGCGTAACCGCCGTCGGCAGAAGCCGCAGCATCTCCTGCTCCGGGCCCGCCCGGCACTCGGGGTGGGGCTGCGCCTGGCGGCCGGGATGGCGTTGGCCGCGGTGCTGGTCCTGACTGCGGGTTTGTTGGCCCGCATGGATCTGGACAGTCTGCTGCGGCTGGACCGCGTGCAGTTGGTGGGAGACCTGCGGCACCTGCCGGCGGACGAGGTCGAGGCCGTCCTCGCGGGTCACCTCCGGGGCTTCTTTGTGCTGGACCTGGACGAAGTGCACCAGGACCTGGTCGCGCTGCCCTGGGTGGAATCCGTACGGCTGCGCAAGCGCTGGCCGGACACGCTGGAGGTCACGATCACGGAGCCGGTGCCGGTGGCCCGCTGGGGCGGTGAGCGCCTGGTGGATCGTCATGGCGAGGTCTTCGGGCCGGTGGATCTTGCAGCCTGGGACTTCCTTCCTGCGCTGGAGGGGGGAGCGGGACGCCAGGTCCAGTTGATGCACCGCTATCTGGAGGTCTCCGCACGCCTCGCCGACGTCGGACTCGCCGTGTCCGGCGTAAGCGAGAACCCCCGGCAGGCCTGGACCATTCACCTCGATGACGGCGGGCAGATCCTGATGGGGCGCGACGGTGATCTCGCCCGCCTGGATCAACTGGTGCCCCTGATGCCGGTATTGCGCGAGCACGACGCCGCGCCGCTGGCGCGCGTGGACCTGCGCTACCCGCGGGGTGCCGCCGTCGTCTGGCAGACGGCGGCCGCTCCGGGAGAAACGGAAGGAACGATTCAATGAGACGCAAGACAGGACGCAACGTGATGGCGAAGAAGGCGGAACAGGGCCTGATAGTCGGACTGGACATCGGGACCTCGAAGATCGAGGCCGTCGTCGGTGAGGTCAATGACGACGGCGTCATCGAGATCATCGGCATCGGCTCTTCGCCATCGTACGGACTGAAGAAGGGGGTCGTCGTCAACATCGAATCGACGGTGCAGTCGATCCAGCGCGCCGTGGAGGAAGCCGAATTGATGGCCGGCTGCGAGATCCACTCGGTCTACACCGGTATCGCCGGCAGTCACATCAAGAGCTACAACTCCACCGGCGTGGTGGCGATCCGGATGCAGGAGGCCAGCCTGGGTGATGTCGAGCGTGTGATCGATGCCGCCCGCGCGATCGCGATTCCCGCCGATCAGCGCATCCTCCACGTGCTGCCGCAGGAATACATCATCGACGGGCAGGAGGGGATACGCGATCCGATCGGGATGTCGGGGGTGCGCCTCGAGGCGCGGGTGCATCTGGTCACCGGCGCGGTCTCCGCTGCCCAGAACATCGTCAAGTGCGTGGAGCGCTGCGGGCTGCGGGTGGACGACATCATCCTCGAACAGCTGGCCTCGAGTTATGCGGTCCTCACCGAGGACGAGAAGGACCTGGGCATCTGCCTGGTGGACATCGGCGGCGGCACCACGGACATCGCGGTATTCGCCAACGGGGCGATCGCGCACACCGCGGTGATTCCGATCGCGGGAGACCAGGTCACCAACGACATCGCGGTCGCCCTGCGCACGCCGACGCAGTACGCCGAGGAGATCAAGGTCAAGTATGCCTGTGCATTGCGTCAGCTCGCCGATCCCGGCGAGACGATCGAGGTGCCGGGCGTCGGCGACCGGCCCGCACGCCGGCTCTCGCGGCAGACCCTGGCATCGGTGGTCGAGCCACGTTACGAGGAACTGCTGCAGTTGGTGCAGGCGGAGCTTCGCCGCTCGGGCTCGGAGGAGCTGATCGCCGCCGGCGTGGTCCTGACCGGTGGTTCCGCGCGGATGGAGGGTGTGGTGGATCTGGCCGAGGAGGTCTTCCACATGCCCGTGCGCCTGGGTATGCCGCATAGCGTCAGCGGGCTGATCGACGTGGTTCGCAACCCGATTCATTCCACCGGCGTGGGTCTGCTGCTGTACGCGCAGCAGGCCCGGGCCGAACACGAGGCGCGTCCGGTCGATACCGGCTTCCAGGGCGTCTGGATGCGCATGAAGAACTGGTTTTCGGGGCACTTCTGATCCCGAGGGGCAGACCCTGGCGGCCCGCTCGCCGACAGGGGCTTTGTAACTTGAAATCAACCTGCGACAAGAGGACACAACCATGACATTCGAACTGATGGATACCTTCACCCAGAGCGCCACGATCAAAGTCATCGGTGTCGGTGGCGGAGGCGGGAACGCTGTACAGCACATGGTCTACTCGCAGCTCGAAGGCGTGGACTTCATCTGCGCCAACACCGACGCGCAGGCCCTGAAGAGCCTTGGCGCCAAGACCCTTCTGCAGTTGGGCGGGGACATCACCAAGGGGCTGGGCGCCGGCGCGGACCCTGCGGTAGGCCGTGAGGCCGCGCTGGAGGATCGCGAGCGCATCCAGGAACTGTTGCAGGGTGCCGACATGGTCTTCATCACCGCCGGCATGGGCGGCGGCACCGGCACCGGGGCGGCACCCGTGGTTGCCCAGATCGCCAAGGAAATGGGCATCCTCACCGTGGCGGTCGTCACCAAGCCCTTCCCGTTCGAGGGCAAGAAGCGCATGCAGGTGGCGATGGCCGGCATCAAGGCGCTGACCGAGCAGGTCGATTCGCTGATCACCATTCCGAACGAGAAGCTGCTCACCGTACTGGGCAAGAACACCAGCCTCCTCGACGCGTTCAAGGCGGCCAACGATGTTCTGTTCGGGGCCGTGCAGGGTATTGCCGAGCTGATCACCCGGCCCGGTCTGATCAACGTGGACTTCGCCGACGTGCGCAATGTGATGCGGGAGATGGGCATGGCGATGATGGGCACTGGCACTGGCACTGGCGAGGATCGTGCCCGGCAGGCTGCGGAGGCGGCGATCGCCAGCCCGCTGCTGGAGGACATCGATATCTCCGGTGCGCGCGGCATCCTGGTCAACGTCACCGGTGGCCTGGATGTCGGTATCGGCGAGTTCGAGGAAGTGGGCGAGGCGGTGAAGGCCCTGGCCTCGGAGGACGCCACCGTGGTGGTCGGTACGGTGATCGATCCCGAGATGAAGGACGAACTGCGGGTGACCCTGGTCGCAACGGGTCTCGGCAGCCCGGTCAAGCCCGCGCAGGCGGAGCGCCCCAGCGTTCGGGTGGTCGACGCTGCACCGCGCCGCGCGGTGGGTTCCGACCTCGGAGGCCTGGAGCGTCCGACCGCGCTGCGACGTGGCGAGGGCAATCTGGCAATGGATTATGCGGGGCAGTCCGGCATCGACGTGCTGGACATTCCGGCCTTCCTGCGCAAGCAGGCCGACTGAGGCTCCGTCTATGCAGGGTGAGCGGAATCCTGCAATAATGCTGTCATTGTTGTGTGTAAGTCCGGGCCGGATCTCAGGATCCGCGCCCGGGCCGTGGCCCCCTGTCCTGGAGTGATCGTGCGTTGATCAAGCAGAGAACGCTCAAAAACAGTATTCGCGCCACGGGTGTCGGTTTGCACACCGGGGAGAAGGTCACGCTGACCTTGCGCCCCGCGGCCCCCAATACCGGGGTGATCTTCCATCGGTCCGATCTCGAGCCGCCTGTGTCGATCCCCGCAGTGGCCAAAAACGTCGGGGATACCCGCCTCTCCACCACGCTGGTCTCGGGCGACGTCCGTGTATCGACGGTGGAGCATCTGCTGTCCGCCGTGGCAGGTCTCGGTATCGATAACCTGCACGTGGATGTCAGCGCGCCGGAGGTGCCGATCATGGACGGCAGTGCCGGGCCCTTCGTGTTCCTGCTGCAGTCGGCGGGCCTGAAGGAGCAGAACGCACCCAAGAAGTTCATACGTATCAAGCGCACCGTCGAGATCCACGATGATGACAAGTGGGTACGCTTTGATCCCTACGAGGGATTCAAGGTGGGCTTCTGCATCGACTTCGAGCACCCGATGTTCACCAGCGGCAGCCAGCGTGCGGAACTGGATTTTTCCTCGACGTCCTTCGTGCGGGAGGTTGCCCGGGCCCGAACCTTCGGGTTCATGCGCGATATCGAGGCGCTGAGGGCCAACCAGCTGGCACTCGGTGGCAGCCTGGACAATGCCATCGTGCTGGATGACTTCAAGATTCTGAACGAAGACGGACTCCGTTACGAAAACGAGCTGGTCAAGCACAAGATCCTCGATGTGGTCGGGGACCTCTACCTGCTCGGCCACAGCCTCATCGGCGCTTTCACGGGGCACAAGTCGGGTCATGCGCTGAACAACCAGCTGATCCGGCAACTGGAACTCGACCAGGACGCCTGGGAGCTGGTGACCTTCGAGGACGCGTCGCAGCCCCTGCCGATCTCCTTCGGTCAGCTGACCCAGACCCTGACCGGTTAACGTCAAAGTCACGGTGCAGTTCCGTAGGTCGGGTTA
>NZ_REBW01000035.1 GCF_007692535.1 Thioalkalivibrio sp.
CGCGGATCTTCAGGTCCACCTCGGCGATCTCGAAGCCGTTGTCGGTGCGGCGCATGGCCTCGAGTCGTTCCTGCGCGATCTCGCCCAGCGGCGGCCGGTACAGCAGCACGCAGGCGCTGGCGCGGTGACCGCGTCCGACGCGCCCGCGCAGCTGGTGCAGCTGCGACAGCCCCATGCGCTCGGCGTTTTCGATGATCATCAGGCTGGCGTTCGGAACATCGACCCCGACCTCGATCACCGTGGTCGCCACCAGCAGGTCGATCTCGCCGCGGCGGAAGGCTTCCATCACCACGTCGCGATCGCTGCCCTTCATGCGCCCGTGCACGCGCTCGATGCGCAGGTGCGGCAGCGCCGCGCGCAGGCGCTCGGTGGTCTCTTCGGCGGCCTCCGCCTCGAGGACGTCGGAGGCCTCCACCAGGGGGCAGACCCAGTACGCCTGAATGCCCTCGCCGCAGGCGACGCGGATGCGCTCGATCACTTCGTCGCGGCGCTCGTTGCTGATCAGCGCGGTCTTCACCGGGGTGCGGCCCGGCGGGCGCTCGTCCAGCACCGACTGGTCCAGGTCCGCGTACAGCGACATCGCCAGCGTGCGCGGGATCGGCGTTGCGGTCATGATCAGCTGGTGCGGCACCAGCCCGCTGCCCTTGTCGCGCAGCGCCATGCGCTGGTGCACGCCGAAGCGGTGCTGCTCGTCGATGATCGCGAGCCCCAGGCGGGCGAAGGCGACCTGATCCTGGAACAGGGCGTGGGTGCCGACGGCCAGCTCCAGCTCCCCCGCGGCCAGCGCGCTCAGCAGGGCCTCGCGCTCGCTCTTGCGCTGGCGGCCGCCGAGCCAGGCCAGGCCGACGCCCAGCGGGTCCAGCCAGGCGGCGAGGTTGCGCGCATGCTGCCGCGCCAGCAGTTCCGTCGGTGCCATGAACGCCACCTGGTAGCCCGCCTCGATCGCGGTGAGCGCGGCCGCGACCGCGACCAGCGTCTTGCCGGAGCCGACATCGCCCTGGAGCAGGCGGTTCATCGGCAGGTCGCGGGCCAGGTCGGCGCGGATCTCCGCGATCGCGCGTTCCTGTGCCCGGGTCATGGTGAACGGCAGATCCTCGAGCAGCCGGGGCCACAGGGTCTCTGCCGGGCGCAGGACCGGCGCGCGCCCCTGCGGGCGGGAGCCGGCATTGATCATCAACGCCACCTGGTGTGCGCACAGCTCCTCCAGCACCAGGCGCGTCAGCGCCGGGCTGCGTCCCTGCGCGCTACCCGGCTCCAGCAGGGCGGCGTTCGCCGAACCGGCCTCGGGTTGGTGCGCCTCGCGCAGCGCCTGGCCCAGCCCCGGCAGGCCCTGCCGCTGCAGCTCGGGCAGAACGTCCGGCAGGCGGTCCGCCTCCGGAAGCACCGTTCCCACGAGGTCGCGCAGCAGGCGCTGCGAGATGCCCTCGGCGGCCGGGTACACCGGGGTCAGCGCGGGTTCCAGCGGAGGCGCGGGGTCACGCAGGATCCGGT
Source organism: Thioalkalivibrio sp. (assembly GCF_007692535.1). GTDB lineage: Bacteria > Pseudomonadota > Gammaproteobacteria > Ectothiorhodospirales > Ectothiorhodospiraceae > Thioalkalivibrio. The sequence goes on from NZ_REBW01000035.1 coordinate 1,492, forward strand.
ACTCCGGGTGCACGCACTCCTGCGCCCCCGGCAGGCCGCGGATTTCACCGAAGGCACGCACCCGGGCCCCGGATGCGAAGGCCTTCTGCTGGGCGGCGCCGAAATGGAAGAAGCGCAGCATCAGGCGGGCGCCGCTGTCTTCCAGGTGCACCAGCAGCATGCGCCGGCGCCCGTGGGCGATCTCGGTTCCCGCCACCGTGCCCTCGAACAGGGCGGTGGCGCCGGACCGCAGTTGTCCCAGCGGGGTCAGGCGGGTGCGATCCTCGAACCGCAGCGGCAGGTGCAGCAGCAGGTCGTGCGCGCTGTGCAGCCCCAGGCGCGCGAGGCGCTCGGCCTGTTTCGGGCCCACGCCTTTCAGCGTGGTCAACGAAGCGTCGAGATCCATTCGGCGCCGGCGTCCGGGGTGACCCGTTCAGGCCTGGGGCAGGTGCAGGATGGCGTCCATTTCGACCTCGGCCCCCTTCGGCAGTCCGGCGACGCCGATCGCGGCACGCGCGGGGTAGGGCTCGCTGAAGTATTCGCTCATCACCTGGTTCACCAATGGGAAATGGCTGAGGTCGGTCAGGAAGATGTTGAGCTTGGCGACGTCGTCCAGCGACCCGCCGGCCGCCCGCGCGACGGCGGCAAGGTTGTCGAAGACCTGTCGGATCTGCAGTTCCATGTCGCCCTCGATCAGTTCCATCGTCGCCGGCTGCAGCGGGATCTGCCCCGAGACGTACACGGTGTCACCGGTGCGAACCGCCTGGGAGTAGGTGCCGATGGCGGCCGGGGCGGCGTCGGTCTGAATGATCTGTCGCTTCATGCTGCGAACCCTCCATGGGGCGGTGGCCGAAACCGCCAAGATACCGGCCGCCAAGGCAACGCCGCAACGAGCGACGGCTCAGCCGCGGGCGCGCTGCACGCGGAGGACGTCGTTCAGGCGGCGCAGCGAGCGGATGATCTGGGCCAGGTGGCGGCGGTCGCGCACCGTGATGGTGAAGGTCATCCCGGTGGAGTGGCCGTCGCGCTCGTTGAAGGTGATGTGCTCGATGTTGGAGCCGTGGTCGGCGATCACCGAGGCCATCTCGGCCAGCGCGCCGCGGCGGTTGGCCGTCTGCGCGCGTACCGACACCGCGAACTCGGCCCCGGGCTCGCTGGACCATTCCAGCGCCACCGTGCGGTCGGCGCGTTCGCGCTGCTCGGCGACGTTGCGGCAGTTCTCCCGGTGCACCACCAGCCCGCGCCCGGCGCTGAGCAGGCCGATGACCGGGTCACCCGGGATCGGGTGGCAGCAGCGGCCGTAGTTGACCACCAGTCCCTCGGTGCCCGTCACCGACAGCGCCGAGCCGGTGCCGTCGCAGAGTCGATCCGCTTCTTCCGCGGGATCCTGCCCGACCAGCTGCCGTGCGACCAGCGTCGCCATGCGGTTGCCCAGGCCGATCTCCACCAGCAGGCTGTCGATATCTGGCAGCTTCATCTCGTCGAGCACCTGGTTCAGGCGTACCGGGGAGAGCTGCCCGAGGCTCTGGCCGAGCGTGGACAGGGCCTTTTCCATCAGGCGCCGACCGAGCACCATGGCCTCGTCGGTCTGCAGTGTCTTCAGGCTGTGGCGGATGCCCGAGCGGGCCTTGCCGGTGATCACGAAGGACAGCCAGGCCGGATTCGGGCGCGCACCCTTGGCGGTGACGATCTCGACGGTCTGTCCGCTCTGCAGGCGCGCGGACAGTGGCGCCAGCTGCCGGTCGACCTTCGCCGCGACGCAGCGGTTGCCGACATCGGAGTGCACCGCGTAGGCGAAGTCGATCGGGGTGGCTCCGCGCGGCAGCACCATGATCTCCCCCATCGGGGTGAAGGTGTAGACCTCGTCGGGGAACAGGTCGATCTTCACGTTCTCCAGGAACTCGATCGAGCTGCCGACGCTGTTCTGGATCTCGAGGACGTCCTTCAGCCAGTCGCGCGCCCGGCTCTGCGCGGTCATCGCGAGATCGGTGCCCGCCTTGTACTGCCAATGCGCGGCGATGCCGCTCTCGGCGACCCGGTCCATTTCCGCGCTGCGGATCTGCACCTCGATCGGGCTGCCGTGGGGGCCGAACAGCACGGTGTGCAGCGACTGGTAGCCGTTCGACTTCGGAATCGCGATGTAGTCCTTGAACCGCCCCGGCACCGGCTTGTACAGGTTGTGCACCACGCCCAGCGCGCGGTAGCAGGTGTCGACGTCGGCCACCACGATGCGCACCGCGAAGACATCCACCACCTCCTTGAACGAGTGGCGCTTCTCCTGCATCTTGCGGTAGATGCTGTAGAGGCCCTTCTCGCGCCCCATGATCCGCGCCTCGAGGCCGGACGACTCCATCCGGTTGGTGATCGCGGACTCGATCTTCTGCATCGGCTCGCGGCGGTGGCCGCGGGCGCGCAAGACGGCCTGTTCCAGCACCGCGAAGCGCAAGGGGTGCTTGGCCGCGAACCCCAGTTGTTCCAGTTCACGGCGGATCTTGTTCATGCCCAGGCGCTGGGCGATCGGCGCGTAGATCTCCAGCGTCTCGCCGGCGATGCGTCGGCGCTTGTCCGGGCGCATCACCCCGAGAGTGCGCATGTTGTGCAGGCGGTCGGCCAGCTTGATCAGGATCACCCGGAT
>NZ_REBW01000202.1 GCF_007692535.1 Thioalkalivibrio sp.
TAACCCGACCTACAGAACTGGGCCGTCCTGTTTGGTAAAAAACGCTTTTCGACGCCATTGCGCGCGTCAGGCCGGCAGCGGGCCGGACGGATCGGCGAGGAGCATGCGGACGGGCTGCCCCGGCTCCAGCCACAGGAACGCGACCTGCCCGAAGTCCAGCGCGAGCCGGTTGAGCCGCTCCAGCCCGATCCCGGGTACCAGCAGGCTGGTTTCGTCCGGCCACGCCCCGGCAGGATCCGCCGCATAGCCGGCCAGGGCCGGCAGGCCCTCCGAGCGCAGCCGCCGGAAAAGGGCGTCGTGGCGGCGCAGGTTGTCCAGGATCGGCAGGCGCCGGCTGCCCGGGTTGAAGGCGCTCAGCCAGCCGGCAGCGCCGCTGTCGGCCAGCCAGGCCGCCAGCGGTGCCGGGGCCGGACGGTCGGGACGAAAGCGGCACAGGCGTGCCCCGATCGGCACCACGTACTCGGCGGCCCGATACGCCGCGAGCAACGCCGGATCCGGAACGCCGGGGCGCTCACCGGGCATCGCCGAAACCCTGCCCTGCCTGCGGTTCACCACTCCCGCGCAGGGCCTCGCCGAGCCCGCTGCCGCGCACGACCCGGCGCAGGATCGCCTGCTCGAGGACGCCGGCGCGCGGCTCGAGCAGCGTGAACCAGCGTCGCGCACGGGTGATCGCGGTGTACAGCAGTTCCCGGGTCAGAATGGGGCTCTCGCGGTCCGGAAGCAGCAGCGCGGCGTGGTCGAACTCGGAACCCTGGGCCTTGTGCACCGTCATTGCGTACACGGTCTCGATCTGGACCAGGCGGCTCGGCTGGATCCAGCGTACGCGTCCGCTGCCGTCGCCGACCGGGAAGGCGACGCGCAGCGCTCGCGTCGGCCGCCCGCCGGCGTCCCGCACCGGCATGGCCAGCGTCACGCCGATATCGCCGTTCATCAGGCCGAGACCATAGTCGTTGGCGGTGACGATCACCGGCCGGCCCGGGTACCAGACCCCGCCGCCGATAAGCCCCTGCGCGCGCAGCGCCGTCTCGGCCCGCCGGTTGAGACCCTCCACACCCCAGGGTCCATGGCGAACCGCGCACAGCAGCTGGAAGCCCGCGTGGGCTTCGAGCACCCTGCGCGCCCAGCTCTCGGCCGCGGCCGAATCGCCCTGGTCGCCGGGATCCTCCGCCGCCATCAGGCGCAGGTAATCCGCGTAGCCGCTCGGCCCGGCTCCGTCGGCGGCCGGCCGGAAGAACTCGGCGCCGCCATGCACCACGCAGCGCTCGAGTTCGGAAGCGTCGGCTCCTTGCAGCCGGATCCTCGCAAGATCGGCGAGCGGCCCACCATCGGCCGTGATCGCGTGCACGCCCTCGACATCGCCGGCATTGACCGCACGCGCGAGGCGACCGATGGCGCTGGCCTCGCCGAAGCGGTAGCTCTGCCGCAGCATCACGATGTGCTGGTCGAGGGGCATCCCCCCGGGATCCAGCGCCCATCCGGGGATCGCCTCGCCGGAGACCGCCTCCAGCCAGCCGGCGGTCGCCACCGTGTAGTGGCCGTCCCCGGCGCGGGCGCAGACCTCGCTCAGCACCGCCCCCGCCTCGACCGAGGCCAGCTGGTCGCGGTCGCCCAGCAGGATCAACCGGGCGGTCGGCGGCAGGGCCTGAAACACCGCGGTCATCAGCTCCAGATCCATCATCGACGCCTCGTCCACCACCAGCACATCCAGCGGCAGCGGGTTGGCCGGGTGATGCCGGAAGTGGCGCGTTCCGGGCCGGCTGCCGAGCAGGCGGTGCACCGTACTGACTTCGGTGGGGATCGCCGCACGGATCCGCACGCCGGTCGCGTCCTCCGGCAGGGGAAGCTGGTGCACCGCGCCGGCCACGGAGGCGTTCAATCGCGCCGCCGCCTTGCCGGTGGGCGCGGCCATCCGGATCCGCAACGGTGCCGCCGACCCCGTCTGCAGGTTCAGTGCCTGCAGCAGGGCGAGCAGGCGCACGACCGTGGTGGTCTTGCCGGTGCCCGGCCCGCCCGTGATCACCGCGAAGCTTCCGCCCGCGGCCAGCGCGCTGGCGACGCGCTGCCAATCGGTTGTCCCGGGTCGCACGGGTCCGAACAGCCGGTCCAGCCAACTGCGCATCAATGCCGGATCGAGGCCCGCGCGCAGTTCCCCGGTCGCCCCCAGGCGCTGATGCATTGCGGCTGCGATGCGCTGCTCGCATTCCCAGAAGCGCCGCAGGTACAGGCGACGCCCGGTGTGGACCAGCGGCGTACCGGCAACCCCGGGCCCAACGAGATCCTTGTGCTCCAGCGCCGCCGCCCAGCCGCTGGCCGTCAGGCCCCGCAGCAGGTCCCCCGGCCGTGCGAGGGACCGGTCCTGCAACGCGCCGTCGGGGGGCAGGGACAGGGTCCGGTCCGGATCGGCCAGGGCCGCGTCGAGGTCCAGGCAGACGTGTCCGCGCCCGAGCTGGTGGCTGGCCAGGGCCGCCCCGAGCAGCAGCAGCGGCGGGGCGTCCGGAACCTGCTCGTGGAGGAACCCCGCGAAGGCGCGGTCCAGTGCCCGCAGCCAGCCCTGCTCGACCCACTGCCCGAGCAGCTTCAGCAGGCCTTCCGCAGAATCCAGGGCCAGCGATTCCGGCACTGCGCTCATCGGTGACCCTCCTGGTCGGCATCCGGGGCCGACCGGACCATCTCGTCCAGCGCCTCGATCAGGGCGCGCGGGGGGCGTTCCAGGTGCAGCCCGCGGCTGGGTGCATCCAGCCCGCGCAGGAACCAGGTGACCGTGCCGCCGACGTGGCGATCGTAGTCGTAGTCCGGCAGCCGCGCGCGCAGCAACCGGTGCAGGGCCAGGCTGTACAGGACATACTGCAGGTCGTAGCGGCTCTCCAGCACCCGCTCGCGCATCCTCGCCGGGGCATAGTCTTCGGCGCGCGGACCCAGCCAGTTGGACTTGTAGTCCAGCGTGTAATAGCGGCCCTGGTGTTCGAAGACGAGATCGATGAAGCCCTTCAGCATGCCGTTGAGCAGCTGCGGCAGCACCTCGGGCCGTGGCGCGGCATCGAGCGTCAGCGCACACACGGCCCGGTCCAGGCGCCGGGCGTCCACCCAACGGGTCTCGAACCAGAACTCCATCTCGGGCTGGAAAACGACCAGGTCGCACAGCCGCAGCGGGCCGTCGGAAGCGGGCAATTCCAGCGGATCGGTCAGCAGCCGCATGAGCCATTCGGAAAGCGTCTCCACCCAGTGGTCCCAGCCGCGCCGGCGGCAGCGACGCGCCACGGTATCGCGCAGGCGTTCGGGGTCGCCTGCGATCGCGCCAAAGCCCTCCCCCGCCGCCCATTCCAGCAGGCCATGCAGGAAGGTGCCCGGCCCGGGTCCGCGCGGAAAACGGTGGAGCCCGGTTCCGGCAGGGACCGGCGCGCGGGTCTCGTCGACCGGGGGCTCATCGGCAGCCTCGCTGAAGCGGTCTTCCAGCGCCGTGTCGGCCGCCTGCGGGACCGCGGGCAGCCCGTGCCCGGACAACTCCCCGGTGCGCAGGGCGCTGTAACTCGCGATCCACCAATGCTCCCGGGCCGGTCGCGAAGGTTGCCGGGCCGCCCCCGGTGGCTGCGCGTCCGTGTCCGGCCGGTAGATCGTCTCCGTCGGCTCCGGGGCGGGCAGCACGGCAATCCCCGGCTCTTCGCCCGCCAGCGCCCGGAGCACGCCGGCCAGTTCCCCGGCGGGAATCTCGGCGCCGCCCGACAGCAGATGCCCGACCGCCGTCAGGTGCAGCTGATGGTTCCTGGCGTTGCCCAGGCGCAGCGGCCCGATCCCGAGCCAGCAGTGGTGCCGTGCCCGGGTCACCGCCACGTACAGCAGGCGCAGATCCTCGGCCAGCCGCTCGCGGTCGGCCTGCGTCAAATCGTCCTTGTCCGGATGCCAGCGGACCTGCAGGTGACCGTCGGCATCGTGCCAGGTCAGGGGCAGGCGCCTGGCATCCACCGGGCGGAACCCGCAGACGAAGGGCAGGAAGACCAGCGGGTACTGCAGGCCCTTGGCCTTGTGGATGGTGATCACCTGGACCAGGCCCTCGTCGCTCTCCAGGCGCAGGATCTGCTCGTCGGCGGCCGTGCCGTTGCCCTGCAGGTTCTCGGCGAGATACCGCACCAGGCCCTGCTCGCCATCGAGTTCGCCGGCGGCGGTCTGTAGCAATTCGCTCAGGTGCAGCAGGTTGGTCAGCACCCGCTCGCCGTCGGCGCGATGGAACAGGTCGCCGGGCAGCGCGAACTCGTGCAGCAACCGGCGCAGCATCGGCAGCACGCCCTGGTCGCGCCAGACCTGCCGGTATGCGCGAAACTGCAGGACCCGCTCCTCCCAGTGGGCCTCGTCGCTGTTGAGCCGGTCGAGTTCGTCGAGGCCGAGGTCCAGCGTGGCCGTTGCCAACGCTGCGCGCAGCAGCCGGTCCGACTCCGGCTCCGCGCAGGCGCGCAGCCAGCGCAGCACATCGGCCGCCTCCGGGGTGCCGAAGACGGATTCCCGGTCCGACATGTAGACGCTGCGCACGCCTCGCCTGCGCAGCGCCGACCGGATCGCGCCGGCCTCGTGCCGGTCACGGACCAGCACCGCGAAGTCCGCCGGCTGCAGGGGCTTAGGGCGCGCCTTCTCGTAGAAGCCGGCCTCCCCCCTGCGCCCGGCCTCGAGCAGCGACACCATCACGCTGGCGCAGCGCGCGGCCATCTGCCTGACGTATTCGCCCTTGGCGATGGATTCGGCATCGTCCAGGTGGGCCAGCGTCAGCGCCGGCAGATCCCTGCCTTCCACGCGCAGCACCTCGGGCCGCCCGGCCGCCTCCACCGGTTCGAAGGGCACGGGATTGAGGCCGTCGGCGGAACGGAACAGGAAGGCCCCCGGGGCATGGCTCTCGGCGTGCTCGAACAACCGGTTGCAGGCCGCCACGACCGCGGTCGAGGCACGGAAGTTGACCTTCAGCGTGTAATGACGGCCGGTGGTATCGAGGCGTGCCCGCAGGTAACTGTGGATGTCCGCGCCACGGAAGGAGTAGATCGACTGCTTGGGATCACCGATCAGGAACACGCCCTGCTCGGGGCGGTTCTCGGCCACCCGGTAGACGCGCTCGAAGATCCGGTACTGCACCGGGTCGGTGTCCTGGAACTCGTCGATCATCGCCACCGGGAACTGGGCGCGCATGGTCTCGGCCAGGCGCGCGCCGCCGGGCCCGGCCAGCGCGGCGTCCAGGCCGTTCAGCAGGTCGTCGAATCCGAGTTGCGCCCTGCGACGCTGCTCGCGCTCGAACCGGTCACGCACCCAGGCCGCAGCGTGACGCAGCACTGCCGCAGGCGTGTCGTCGACCGCGTCCGCAAACCCGTCGAGCCCGCGGAAGGCCGGATGCAGATCCGGCGGCAGCTCGCACCCCTTCTTCAGCCGCTCGCGCATGCCGGCCAGACTGAAGCGCAGCGACAAGGCCTTCTTCGGGTCGCCCGGCTGCGCCAGCACGGGGTCGATGGCCCAGTCGTGCATGTCAGCGAGCAGGCCTTCCGCACCTCGGTACTGGTTGCCGTTGAGCCCAGGCAATGCCGTGCGGAAACTTGCCGCCACGGCCTCGAAGTCGTCGCGCCAGGGCGCCTTGACGCTTTCCATTTGCGCCATACGGCGGTCCAGCAGCTCGTCCAGTTCGCTCACGGGCGCGGCGCGCGGCGTCTCCCTGGCCAGCAGGCTGCGGATTCGCCGGTCCAGGGCGTCGGGGTCGGGGCCCAGCATCGTGCGCAGCAGCGCCAGCCGTGCACCCTGCTGCGGATAGACCATGTGGCGCCAGTAATCGCGCACCGCCTCGGCACGCAGTTCGGACAGGTCGGTCTCCAGCTGCTGCTCGAACAGGCTGCCGCTGTCGAAGGCGTGCTCACGCAGCATGCGGTAGCACCAGCCGTGGATGGTCGACACCGCAGCCTCGTCCATCCACTCCGCGGCGAGTTCCAGCTGCCGGGCGCAACGGGCGCGCTCCAGCGGATCCGGGTAGTCGTCGAGCAGGCGCCGCAGCGCCGGGTCGGGTGCGTCGGAGGCATCCCCCCGAAAGTGCCGCGCCGCGCCCAGCAGGCGCTCGTGAATGCGCGCGCGCAGCTCCCGCGTCGCGGCATCGGTGAAGGTGACCACCAGGATGCGCGGCGGCAGCAGGGGCTCGGCAAAGGCCCGTTCGCCCCCGTGGCCCAGCACCAGCCGCAGATAAAGGGCCGCGATGGTGAAGGTCTTGCCGGTCCCGGCGCTGGCCTCGATCAGGCGGCTGCCGTACAGCGGGAGATCCGCCGGATCCTGCAACGCGATCGCCGTGTCAGCCGACGCCGAGGCTTCCGACTCCGCGTCCGGGACCCGGCTCATGGCTTCGCCTCGCCGCGCCCTACCGCATCGTACAGGGGCCGATACAGGACCTCGGTCCACTCTGCAAAGCCGCCGCCCTGGAACAGCGCCTCGGCGGTCGGGTAGATCCGGGCATGATAGGGACTGCGGCCCAGGTCGCCGCTGTGATGCTCACCGCCCTCGTACGCGCGGGTGGCCGGGTCTTCCGGATTCTTGCCGTCATTCTCCGCCTCCAGCCAGGCAAAGGCGGCCTGGCAGGCCGCCGGCAGCGGCCGCCGCTGCCCCTCGCGCCAGGCATCGACCAGTTGGCGCAGGTGTCCCGCGCATTCTTCCGCCGACAGCGGTGGAAGCCGCAGATCGGCGTCGATGCCGGCCAGCCAGGTGGTCATGCCGAACCCCGAGGCATTCGCCATCAAGTGGGTGACCCAGGGCTGCACCAGCGCGTCGTAGCGCCAGGCACCCTTGCTGCCCACCGTAAGCCGCCCGGGCCGGGTGCGCAGCAGGCAGGGCGCGCCGGCCGCGTCCGCGCGCAATCCGGCCAGGTCGCCCTCGACCACGATCCCGCCGTGCTCGAAGCCCAGCCGGCGCGAGCCATCCAGACGTTGCGGATGTGCCGCGATGAGTCGCTGGTGGCGCACCAGGAGCTCCTCGACCTCGCTACGCAGCTCTTCGGCGACGGCGGCGCCGATCCCGGCCAGGGGAAACCGGCCGGACCTGCGCAGGCCCGCCAGCGCCTCGTCCACGCGGTGGGGCCACCCGTCCGTTTCATCCGGCGACTCGAGCGCGGCGCCCACCAGCCGCTCGCGGACCTGCCACTGCGCCAGGCTGTCCAGTCCGAAGGGTTCCTGGTCCTCCGGCGCTGCATTCTCCTCGTCGAAATACACGCCGAGGCGGTGGTTGAAGAAGGCCCGAACCGGGTTTGCCAGGAAGGCGCCCAGGTCCTCCGGACGCAGCGGCCCATCGGGATCGCGGTCGGGCAACGGCCAGGATGCCACCTCCCGTGCCGGCGTCCTGTGGAACCCGGCCCACTCGCGGGCGTAGGTGAACCGTGGCCCGCGACCGTCGGCGGGAAAGTTCGCGCGGCTGAAGGGCTGCAACGGATGTTCGACGGTCAGCGCCCGCAGCAGGCCCGCGTCCTCGCCGCCGGCCCGACGCCACCCTGCGGCCAGATGGTCGCGCAGCTGGTTCACCAGCACCGACGGCGGCCGCTCGGAATTGTCGCGCACGCTGCGACCGACCCAGCTGATGTAGAGCGCCGCGCGCGCCGAGAGCAGGGCCTCGAGGAACAGGTACCGGTCGTCCTCGCGCCGGGACCGGTCACCGGGGCGGTAGTCGCGCGCCATCAGATCGAAGTCCATCGCCACCGGCACGCGGGGATAGTCGCCGTCGTTCATCCCCAGCAGGCAGACCAGCCGGAACGGGATCGCGCGCATCGGCATCAGGGTGCAGAAGTTCACCGCACCGCCGAGGAAGCGCTGCGACAGCCCCGGTTCGTCGACCGCCGCCAGCCAGCTCTCGCGCACGATCGTCAGCGGCAGCGGTGTGTCCAGACCCGCGAGCCTGCAGTCAGTCTCCCAGGCCTCCAGCGTCTCGTCGAGCCGGTTCAGCAGCCACTGCTCACGATCCTCCTCGACGGCAAAGAACGCGGCGAGCAACCCGCGCAAACGCTCGCCCCAGACCGCGGGGCTGGCATCCTCGCGCAGCCTGGACCACCACGCCTCCAGTGCGTCGAGCAGTGCATCGAGCTGCCCCACCAACGCGGCGTCGAGACCGCCGATCTCGTCATAGGGCTCGATACCGGCCCAGGCCTGCGCGGCGGAGGCCGGACCCGAGACGGCATACCCCAGCAGCATGCGGCGCAGCCCGAAACGCCAGCTGTTCTGCTCCATGCCGCGCGGGAGATCCAGGCTGGCGCGCTGCGCGGCGTCCAGCCCCCAACGGATTCCGGAACCCTCGACCCAGGCGTGCAGCCGATGCAGCTGCCCGGCGCCGATACCGAAGCGGCGGCGCAGCGCGGGGACCTCGAGCAGGTCCAGCAGGTCGCTCACCGCGAGGCGTGACTCCGGCAGCCCGAGCAGCTTCTCCAACGCCACCAGCAGCGGCTCGCGTCCGCGGCGGCTGCGGTCGGACAGCGTGAACGGGATGAAGCGCGGATCCGCGGGATCCAGTTGACCGAACACCGCCTGCACATGCGGCGCATAGGTCTCGACGTCGGGCACCATCACGATGATGTCGCGCGGGCGCAGGTCGGGCTCGCGCCGGAAGCGATCGAGCAGTTCATCGTGCAGGATCTCCACCTCCCGCTGCGGACCGTGCGCCACGTGGAAGCGCAGCGACCGATCCCGCTGCGGATCGACCGGCGGCCAGTGCGCCCGCGTCTCGGGCAGTGGCCGCAGTTCGCGGATGTCGTCCTGCAGCTGCCCGAGCAGCGTCGTGGCGTCGTGGGGTTCGAACAGGTCGATGCGCTGCCAGGGCAATGCCTCGAGCAGCGCCCGGTAGCGTTCGGGCTCGTCGTGCTCGTCGAGCAGACGGATGTAGTCGCGGCCCTGCTTGCCCCACGCCGCAAGCAGCGGATGGGCATGGTTGTGCAGTTCGAGATCGGTGAGCTCGGCGGGCATGCCGGGCTTGGATGCCTGCCGGCGGCGCGCGGCCCGCAGGAGGTCCCTGTCGGCGACGATGTCCGCCCAGAAGTGCTCGCAGGGGTTGTGCACGCAGAGCAGCACCTGGCTCACGCGGGCCAGGGCCTCGAGCGCCTCCAGGGCCTGCGCCGGCAGCGACGAGATCCCGAACACCACGATACGGCGCGGCAGGCCCGGTGGCCGCACGTTCAGCGCGCGCATCCGGGCGAGGAAACGCCGATGCACCTGCGCCCGGCTGTGGTCCCTCTCCGCGGGCGCCAGGTCGGCGAGCACGGCCCGCCACAGCGCCGGTTGCCACAGCTGCTCCGCGTCCAGCGAACGTGCCGCGCCGTGAACGTCACGCAGTTCGTCGCGCCCCGTGGCCCAGTCGGCCAGCCAGTCGGCGCGATACACCTGGTACTGGTCGAAGAGATCGGCCAGGCGGCCGGCGAGTTGCCAACGCTTGCGCAGGTCGGCGTCGTCGCCCAGAAACCGGGCCAGCGGCGCGAACAGGGGATCGTCGAGACATTCGGGCAGCAGGCGCATCAGGCGCCACGACAGCGCGGCCTTGGCGAACGGCGAGTCTGCGGGCACCTGCTCCGGACCCAGCGTCGAACGGTAGGCGTCCCAGAGAAAGCGCGCGGGCAGCTGGATGTCCAGCGCAGCAGCGATGCCACAGCCGCCGTCGTCTCCGCCCGGGTCACGGGCCAGCGCGAGCTTCAGCCACTGGGCGATCCCGTTGCTCTGGACCAGGATCGTCTCGTTCTCCAGGGGTGCCAGCGGGTACCGGCGCAACCACTCCACGGCCAGTGCCCGCAGATCCTGCATGCGGTTGCCGTGCACCACCATGAACCCGGGTTGCAGACCCTCCGCTGCGGTCATTTCAGGTCACCATTCCGGAACATCGGCCACGGGGACATGCCGGCGGCGCTTCGGGTCGGGCGCTCGCCGCGAGCGGGGTGGCTTCTTAGGGTCCGACCGCCCTCGGCGGACGCCGCTGGGGGCGCATCGAGGGTTTGCGTCCCTTCGAGCTCCTGCCGCCGCCGGGCCGACCCTCGCCCCCCGGGGCCGCGCCGTTCGGACGATTGCCCTTCTGCGCATCGCCGGCCTGGTTCACCGACGCCAGCGAGATCTCGAGTTCGTTCAGCTCCTCCCATTCGGCCTCGGTTCGCTTGTTGTCGGGAATCGCCAGCAATTCCTGCAGGCGACGACGCGGCGAGGCTACTTGAGGTTCGTTCATTACGGCGTTTTCTCCTTCATCTGGACGGGAAAGCACGGTCGCAGAACACGCGTCTGCATGAGGACCGGTCGGCATGAAAGCCGCATGGTTGCTTGAGGAGGCGGAGCACGGTTCCGAGGACCGGAGGGCATCATCAGGCCCTCGCTCTGCCGGCCACGCGCGGGTGGCGGCGTATCACTCCTGACCCTAGTGTAGCCCTGCGCGGGCCTAAAGCCCATAACCCCGCGCCACGAGGCGATAAGTACAGGTTGCCGCAAGCCTCCTGCGAGTGCAAAGTCGAGCCTGCCGTCGTGCTGCTCCCCCGGTCACGGCAGAACGCGCATCGGCGCTTCGGGCCGCGGCAGATCGGAGCCACCACGGCGCAGGGGCGAGATACCCGCAACCGGCTGCCCGCGGAAACCCACGGAGAAGTCGAGGCCGCTGCGGTCGCGGTCGATGAGGACGCGCTCGAACAACCCCAGGATCGGGTAGGCACCACAGGCCTCGCCCGGATCGCAGATCCGGCGGTCGTCGTTCATGTCCGTACCCGCCACGATCCGATACTCGCCCGCAGGCACCCGTTCGAACCGATACGGATACCTTCCGTCTTGCAGATCCACCCCCTGTTCGGCAATGGTGTCACCGTCTTCGTTCACCAGCAGGACGTAGAGCCGCCCGACGGTGTCCACGGTCAATTCGGGCGCCGCCTTGCGCAGCAGTACGCCGATGTTCAGCGCCTGCTCCGGTCCCCCTTCCACGTCGGCCTCCACCACGATCGATGCCTCGTATACGCCATCAGCAAGGGCCTCGCGGGAGACGTCCACGCGGTAGGAACCCAGACCGCTTTCATCGACATTCTGCGGGGCCACGGAGAGCCATTCAGGGCTGTCAGTCCATCGCGTGACCTGTAGCGACCCCCCGCCGGCGTTCCGCAGGGTAAATTCCAACGTGGTTTCCGTGAACCCGAAGTCCAGCCGCGCGGGCACGGCGGACAACCGCGGGGGGAAGTCTTCCAGTTCCCGAACGGCGCGCAGTGTGCTCAGCGCGTTGATCTGGCCCCAGCCCGTCTTCGGATCCTTTCCCGCGGGTTCGATGTCATCGGTCAGGAGGCCCTGGTCCAGCAGCCGCGCAAAGTCATCCGGGGTCAGATCCGGAACGACCGAACGGGCCAGCGCCGCCACTCCCGAGGCGACGGCCGTCGCCATCGAGGTGCCCTGGTAGAAGGCATAGGCCGACCTGGGGGTGCCGCTGGCGTCATCGACCAGGGTACTCAGGATTCCGTCGGGGTAGCCGTCACCCGTCCTGTCGACGCGCATGTCGCCCCCGGGCGCGACGAAGTCGAGTTCGGGGCCAAAGCTGCTGTAGGGCGCGCGCCTGTTGATCGCATCGGTCGCCCCGACCGCGAAGACGGCGTCATAGGCGGCGGGAAACCCGACCGCTCCGCCGTCGTTACCAGAGGCTGCGATCACGAAGATGCCGCGGCCGCGGATGTCCCGATAGAGATCTCGCTGCGCCTCCACGAAGGTACCGCCACCCAGGCTGAGGTTGATCACGTCGGCTGGACGGTCAGGCACCGTCCCCGAATCGTTGGCGAGCCCGGCCGAATAGCGGATCCCCTGCAAGGTGTCGTACAGGCGGCCGCCGCCTTCCCCCAGGGTACGGACCGGCAGGATTTTCGCACCCCAGGACACCCCGGCCACGCCCCTGGCGTTATCGGTCGCGGCCGCTGCAGTGCCCGCAACATGCGTCCCATGCCAGGTGCTTTGACCCGGTTGCGACGAATCGCCGGGGTCATCGCCGCCGGGTTGCATCCGTATGAAGTCGTACCCCGTCAGGAGCTTCCCTTGCAGGTCCTCGTGGTTCCGGAAGACCCCGGTATCGACCACCGCGATGATCATTTCTTTATCCGGGGCGCGTCCGGTGCTGAGATCCCAGGCCGCAGGCAGATCGATGTTCGCGTGGAACCACTGCAACCCCTGGAAGGGATCGTCCGGCAGTAACTTGGGGCGGACGATGAAGTTGGGGGACACCGCAGCCATCTCGGGCCTCTGACGCAATGCCTTCACGGCCAGCAGTGTCTGGTAACGGGCCTCGAGCTCGGGACTGGCCCAGCGCCGGTCTTCCCGCACCACGGGCCGCCAACCCGACAGCAACTGCAGGACCTGCCTCTCCTGTCCTTCGGGCATGCGCCAGAGCTGTTCGCGGGCGGCGTGTCCGGCCACGGCCTGCAGGCCCAGGCTCTGCGCTTCAACCGCTGCCGGGCCCACCAGCCCGGGACGGGTACGGACGATGATGTCACCGGCAACGAACTCGTCGGAGACCCTGGGGCCCCGGTGCGTCTCGAGCGCCAGCGAAGGGGTCGTCTCGAGCCTCAGTGTGTAGTTCGTAAGGCCCGAAACGGCGCGGACCTCGACGAATCGGGCCCCCTCGGGCGCGACCAGGCTCAGGCTTGCGCGAGACGCCAGCAAATCCTTCGCAGGCAACACCGACGCGTCCATCCGATCGCCGTCCTCATCGAGCAAAAGGAGCTGGAGATCCACGCCAGCGGAATCCGGATATTCGAGTATGATCTGCTGGCCAGCCTGCAGCTGAACCTGATACACATCGGATGCGTCACCATCCGCGCCAAAGCGGCTGTCAGTCCCCGGCGCAGCCACGAACCCGCCGATGATCGCCGGTGCGACAACCGCCTGAGCCTCGTCGGGATCGTTGTTCCGGACCGCGGGTGTTTCCGGGTCGTTCGTGTCGGAATCGACGCGATTCAGTGCATCGGGCGTGATCACGCCCGTCACGGTGAACCGTTCGGCACTCCCGCTCCCACACGCGGCGAGCAGGAGGCTCAGCAATACCGCTGTGACCGCAACCCTGATCGCGTCGCTGAAACCCATTGAGCAGCCCTTCATGCAAAAAAATTGACGTGCCGTCGTGCAGCGACGACTCCCGCGGGAAGACTACCCGATCCTGGACTTTTGGAGGAGTTCGCTTGCCCGCGGTTCCATGCAGGCCGTATGTTCACGCTGATGAGTGACCCAGAGCCCCCGTCGTCGGCCCGCGATCGGCACCACGTCCTCGACCGGCTGTTGCCCGCGCTTGTCTGGCCACTGCTGGGCGTATCCGCGCTTTGGCTGGTCGCCGCGGTGCAGTGGCTGACCGGCATCAGCTATGTCTGGCTTGGGGTCTTCCCGCGCACCCTCACGGGTCTGCCCGGCGTAGTGACCGCACCCTTGATCCACGAGTCCTGGAACCACCTGCTGGCCAATACTGCGCCACTGCTCGGGCTTGGCATCATCGCGATGTACGGCTACCCGCGAGCCACCCGTCAAGCGGTTCCGCTGATCTGGATCCTCAGCGGCCTGGGCGTCTGGCTGCTGGGGCGCGCGAGCTTCCACATCGGCATCAGCGGCCTGACCCATGGCCTGATGTTCTTTGTCGTGATGATCGGGCTCCTCCGCCGCGACGTCGTGTCCATCGCCCTCGCGCTGATCGTCGCCCTGCTCTTCGGCGGCATGGCGTCCGGTGTCGTTCCGCGCGAGCCCGCGGTCTCCTTCGAGTACCACCTCTTCGGTGCGATCGCCGGGATCCTGTCCGCGGTTGCGCTGCACAGACTCGACCCGAAGCTGCCCGAAAAGGAACATGAGCGCGCGCCGCCGGACGACGATGGCCCACCCGACGGCGGAACTGCGGATACCAATCCCTGGATCGGCACCCCGGACAACGACGAGGACCGCAACAGGCGTGACTGAGCCAGCGTCGCTGCGCCGTTCAGTCGGCCGGGGGCACCCGGTTCTCGATCGGATCCAGTTCGCGAAGATAGACCACCAGCGCGCGCCGGTCTTCGTCGGTCAGGTGGCTCGTGCCTTCCCCGATCACATCGCCCATCGCGCCGCCGGCGAAATCCCCGTCCGGGTCCATGCCCATGTCGAGGTAACGCATCAGGTGCCTCGGGCTCCAGCGCCCGATGCCGGTCTCGCGGTCCGGGGTGATGTTGGGAGCGGCGTCACCGTCGCCCATCCGGGCGCCGGAGTACAGCCGCTCCGGATCCAGGCCGCCGGTCCGGGTCCGCGGCGAGTGGCATTCCGCGCAGTGTGCCAGGGCCCCGGACAGGTAGGCGCCGCGGTTCCACTCCTCGGTAGCGTCCGGGCGCGGCTCGAATTCGGCGGGGCGGAAGTGCAGGAACTTCCAGACGCGCAGGCCCGGACGGAAGCGCGCATACCAGACGAGTTCGTGAGCGCGGTCTTCCAGCCGGACCGGTTCGACCGTCTGCAGGTACGCCCACAGGGCGGCAATGTCCTCGGAACGCATCCGCGTGTAGGACGTGTAGGGAAAGGCGGGATAATAGTGCCGCCCCCCGGGACTGATTCCATGCCGGAGCGCGCGGGCGAAGTCGTCCTCGCTCCAGCCGCCAATCCCGGTTTCGGGGTCGGGCGTGATGTTGGGTCCGTAGAAGGTCCCGAACGGGCTCTCGATGGCCCGCCCCCCGGCCAGGAAGGGTGCGTCGTCGGCCTTTTCCGTGTGGCAGGAGACGCAGCCGCCGGCGCGCAGCAGGTACTCCCCCTGACGCACCTGTTCGGAGACGCCGTCATCGTCTGAGGACTGCGCGGAGCCAGGCCCGAAAACGAGAAGAAACGGGAACAGGAGCGTGGCCACCATCAGCCGGCGCCCCCGACCCACTCGACGAACGAGGGGCACCACTCGCCCGATCAGTCGCGGCGACGGAAGTCTTCGTGACAGGAGCGGCAGGACTGACCGAGCGTGCGGAATCCGGCCATGATCTCCGCATCGTCGCCCTGCTCGACGGCCTCGTGCAGGGCGACCGCCGCCTCATGGCTCTCGCGTGAAAGCTCGGCATACTTCTCGACATCCTCCCAGACCGATGGCAGTGCATCGGTTTCGCCGAAGTCCGAGCCCTCCGGGAACAGCGCCGGAATATCCACCGTGGCGTCAGCGATATAGCGCGTGTGCGTGCTCAGATTGTCGCGGAAGGGCGCCCCGTCGACGACGATGGCCGCGGTCGCCGCCATGTTCCCACCCAGCGCCCGCATCAGGCCCTGCCGGTAGTCGATGGTGACCTCGGCGCCGTCGTCGAATGAGTGCACCGGACCGGATGCCACCAGACCAAGGACGATCGCGGCGCCGAAAAAGAGGTTCCTGGAATTCACGAGCATTGGATACATGGGTCATTCCTCCGGTTGGGGTGACGATGCGCCTCTCGGCAAAACCCGCTCGCTTGGCGGTGGCCACATGCCGAAGGCGCATGACGCGGCTCCATCATTTCTCGCAACGGGGCGAGCAGAACCTTGGGGGCAGAGGCGGGACCGAAACACCCCAAGAGAGCAGAACGTTATCCCCGGCCCAAAGCGGCGTCAACCTGGGGTCCAGGCGGGCGGCATTGTCCGCGATCGGACGGACCACGCGGATCGGCGCAATGGTGCGCCCACCCGTCAAGGGTGGGCAAGGACCCTGAGCGTGCGGGTCACCGGAAAGGCGACATCGGCATCAGGCTCTCCGGCCGGGTGAACCGGTTGATGTCCACGGACATGCGCCCCATCGTGCCGGTCATCTCGGCCATGGAGCGGTTCATGTGCGACATCGAGCTGTTCATCGTCCCGATGTTGCCCGCCATGCCGCGAATGTTCACTGCCAGGTCGCTCATGTTCTCGCTCATGCTGCGCACGTCGGTCGCCATCAACTCCATGCCCACGCGCACCCGGTTGAAGTCCGCCGACATCCCCGCCTGGCCCTCCACCATGCTATCGGCCATCACCTCCATGCGCCCGGCCATGAAGGTCATGTCCTCGGCCATCGTCGACACGTCCAGACCCATCTGCGTTACCGCCTTGGTCATCGTGCTCATGTCGCGACCCATGTTGAACATGAACAGGCCCATGCCCAGAAAGGCCAACGCCACCCCCACCAACAATACCCCCACCCCGGTCACCCGGGCCGCCGCGATCATCTTCGGATTGGGCGGTTGCGCGGTCTTCTGGTCGGACATCGTGCTCCTCCTTCGGGGCCTCGTTATCGTCATTGCTCCTGCGGTACCGGGGACCCGCCTCGCAACGGTCCGCGGCAATCCCGTCGACTTGATCGCCGGTCCGGGCGCGCCGGGACCGGCGGCCGGCCGGACCTCCGGAAGCCGTTGGCCAGCATCCGCATCCGGCGGCAAGCAGCAAACCATCAGAGTGTAGTGGAGTTTGCCCCCGACCGAGAGGATTTGGGGAGCAACGAAAGGGGCTCTGGAGTACGGCGGCTTGCCGCCGCTTTCGTCCCCGCCAACGGCTGAGCCCAACAGCGGGAGCAGGCTCCCGCGCTCCACAGGCGCTGCGTGTTCCCAAGGGGCTCTGGCAGTACTCGCAACGCGTTCGGCGATCGGACACACTTGCGCGGGCTTCCGACACGGATCGCCGGCTGAAACCCGAGGCACATGATCGTGGATCTGTTGTGGCAATACACGCTGGTTTTTCTGGCCGCGGCGACGCCGTGGCTGGAGATCGTTCTCGTGATCCCGGTCGCCATCGGCCTGGGGCTGTCCCCGATCCCGGTGACCGTGATCAGCTTCGTCGGCAACGCGCTGCCCGTGTTCGGCATCGTCGCGCTGTTCCGCGAGTGGGAGCGGCGGAGGGGACCGGTGCGCAGGAACTGGAGTCCGCGCGCGCGCCGCGTCTGGGACCGCTACGGGCTGCCGGGTATCGCGCTCGCCGGCCCGGCCGTCACCGGCATCCACCTGGCCGCGGTGATGGCGCTCGCGCTGCAGGCGGACCGCCGGCGCACAGCCCTGTGGATGACCCTGAGCCTCGGCATCTGGTCGGTGATCACCCTGCTCGTCACTCTTGCCGGCTTCGAGGGGTTCCGTTGGCTCTTCGGGGATCACTGAGCTACCCTGCCGATCGTCACTCGAAAACCCATGTGCGCAGGTTGCGCTGGGGATTACGGCCGGGGGCCACCCCTACCGGGGGTGGTCTTGAGGAGAGGCTCCGGGCGCGAAATGTGCATGCTTCGACTGCATCAATAGGGCAGACAGGCCCGGAACCTGAAACATCGCCGCCCGCTGGTGCAGCACCCGCTCCGGTTCGGTGCAGCCTGCACCAGAACGGTTCGCTGCCAGGGGCCACCCTTTGCCGGGCACGCATGCGTGCGTGGGCCGTTGCGACCCCGACGGCCGACCGAGACTCACTGTGCCACCCGACCGATTCCCGTTTTCTCGCTCCCCACCTTCCAATACGAGGTAAAGCATGAACCGACCCGAGACCCAGAACCCCGAACTCCGTGCCTGGGTGGATGAAGTCGCCACCCTCTGCGAACCCGATCGCGTCCAGTGGTGCGACGGTTCCCAGGAAGAATACGACCGGCTGACGGCGGAACTGGTGGAGGCCGGAACCTTCAGGCCGCTGGATCCGCTGAAATGGCCGGGCTGCTTCGCCGCCCGCAGCGACCCCAGCGACGTCGCCCGCGTCGAAGACCGCACCTACGTCTGCAGCGTGAACAAGAAGGACGCCGGCCCGACCAACAACTGGGTCCCGCCGCGCGAGATGAAGAAAACGCTGAAGGGCCTGTTCGCAGGCTGCATGCGCGGGCGCACGATGTACGTGATCCCGTTCAGTATGGGCCCACTGGGCTCCCCCATCGCCCAGATCGGGGTCGAACTCAGCGATTCCCCCTACGTCGTGGTGAACATGCGCATCATGACGCGCATGGGCAGCGCCGTGCTCGACGTGCTCGGTGACGGGTCGTTCGTGAAATGCCTGCACAGCGTCGGCGCGCCGCTGGAACAGGGTCAGAAGGACGTGTCCTGGCCCTGCAACCCCGAGACCAAGTACATCGTCCACTACCCCGAGGAGAAGAGCATCGTCTCCTACGGCAGCGGCTACGGCGGCAACGCGCTGCTCGGCAAGAAGTGCTTCGCGCTGCGCATCGCCT
>NZ_REBW01000104.1 GCF_007692535.1 Thioalkalivibrio sp.
TTGGCGGTTTCGCTGCGGTCAATGCGATGTTCCCGGCCTGCGGAGGATTCGTGATCATCAGGAGAGGACATGCAGGTATTACTCGTCTTGAACGACCCGCCCTACGGAACCGAGCGGTCCTACAACGGATTGCGGCTGGCCGCACGGTTGTGACGGTCACGCGGCTTGGAGAACTCCCCGCACGATGCCGCGAAGGTCTTCGGCCAGGCCCGCGCCGGGCTGCGAGATACGATCCTCGTCTCCGGCGCGGTACTTCCCAGTCCGGACCAGGCAAGCCGCCAGTCCCGCGGAACGCGCGCCATCGATATCGCCGGCATAATCGTCGCCGACCATCAGCACCCGCTCCGGCGGCAGTTCGAGGCCCGCGATCGCGGCGTGGAAGATCCGCTTGTCCGGTTTCCCGAAGTTCTTCGCCTCCACTTCGGCGGCATATTCCAGCGCGCGTACGAACGGGCCCAGGTCCAGCGACAGCCCGCCGGACTCCCGAAAGTAGCGGTTCATCCCCATTACCCACAGATCGGCACCGTCCATTAGTGCGCGAAAGGCCTCGTTCAGCGCGTCGAAGCTGAAGTGCTCGCCCATATCCCCCAGCACCACGACATCAGCGTCGCCGGAAACAGAGTCGCAACCCTCAAATTCGCTACGCAGGTCCGGATGCACGAAGAATCGGGCCGTACGACCTCGTCGTTCGAGTTCCGCGCGGATTGCGCTCGGGGCGGTGGTGAGCGCCTCGTCCGGGAAGTCGAACCCGAGTGTACGCAGCCGGTCCAGGATGCGTCTGCGCGGCTGCCGCGTCGTGTTCGTGATCAGCCGCAGGGGCAGCCCGGCGCCCCAGGCCTTTTCCACCGCTTCCCGCGCCCCGGGAACGGCCTCGTCCCCGATGTACAGCACGCCTGAAAGGTCCAGCAACAGGGCCTCGACGGAGTCGATTCCCCGGGGTGTTCGTTCGAACATCGCACGAGCCCTCCTGACACCGTGACATCGACTGGGCGCGAACAGGTCCGGACGGCGCTGGCAACTCTGAAGACCCATGTTCGAAAAGTGGTGTAACGCTGGACCTCGAGCTACACCAATGTCCGCCTGGAGGGCTTCAACGTGCTGCTCCAGACCGCCCGGGCGCGAGTTTGAGGATACCGCAACACCGACACCCTCATCACCATGATCCACCTGATCGGGAGCCCCGCGGGCTCCATCCTCAAATCCACGTGAAACGACGAAGAACCCATCAGGCACTCCAGTGCGCGGGGTGGCGCTAGAGGTCCCGGGGGCGTCAGCGGCGCAGGCGGAGGTAGATCTCGGGGAGTCGGCGCGGGAGTTCGTCGATGTGGTCGATGATGATGTAGTGGCCGGGGCCGAAGATCGCGGGCAGGTATTCCTCGCCCGAGGGATCAAGGGTGATGCAGAAGGGGTGAATGCCCGCATCCTGGGCCTCCTTCATCGCCATACGGGTGTCTTCGTGCAGATAACGGGCATCGCCGCCGTCGTCGTAATCGGCGGGGCGGCCATCGGACAGGATCAGCAGCAGTCGGTGCTGGCTGGAGACCCGCTGCATCGCCCGGACGGAGTGGCGGATCGCCGCACCCATGCGCGAGGCGAGACGGCCGGAGATACCCGCGATGCGCCCCCGCACCGTGTCATCAAGCGGCTCGGTGAAGTCCTTGAGCCAGTAATAGTGCACCTGGTCGCGCTGCTTGGAGGCGAAGCCGGCAATGGCACAGGGATCGCCGATGCGGTCGATCGCCTCGGCGAACAGCATCAGCCCGGAGCGCACCCGCTCGACGATCTTTCCGTCCCCACCGGGGTGCCGGGCCATGATCGAGGTTGACATGTCGGCCAGCAGCAGTACGGCGGTATCCCGGTGCCGCACCGCCCGCCGGCGGTAGATGAAGGCCTTCGGCGACAGGCCCGCGCGCTTGTCGGCGATGAAGTCGATCACCGCCTCGGTATCCAGTTCGTCGCCATCCATCTGCCGGCGCAGCGGGGCCATGCGCATCGGCCGCTGCATCTCCAGGCCGCGCGTGAGGCGCTTCAGGGTGGCTGCGTGCCCAGCGAGGATTTCCCGCGCCCGGCCCGCATCCTGCTCATCCAGCACCCGCTCGTTCAGGTTCACCCAGTCACTGATCATCCGCTGCTCGCGGTAGTCCCATTCCGGATACGGGATGCCGCCGCTGCGAGGCTGCCAGGCCACGCCGCGCTTGGCGACCTGTGCCGGCGCCGGTATACCGACCCCGATACGCCCGCCGGAGCCCGAGGTCTCCTCCCGGGGCATCTGGATGTCGGCATCCGGGTCCTTCTGCGCGCCTTCAGGCGTCTGTTCCGGCGCCTCCTCCTGCTTCTCGCGCACGAAACGGTGCTCCTCGTAGGCATCGCCGACGTCGCGAAAGTCGCTGAGATCGCCATCGCGCAGGCGCTGCGGATACACCGGCCGCGCGGCATTCAGCGACAGCCCCGGCAGATACGCGTCCTTGCGCTGATCGATTGCGATCTCCGGGAACGTCGGATCGGCGAACAATTGTTCCGCCGCGTCCCAGGCATCCAGAACCGTTGCGGCGGGATCCTGCATCCGTTGCAGACGCGGGTCCACTGCCTGACCAGCATGCAGCGCGCGGTACGCCTCCAGCGCAAAGCGGTAGTACGTCCCGGCCGGCTCGTCGGGAATCTCCTGGCGTCGCGCCAATTGCAGCAGGCGGGCCAGGAATCCTGGAATCCGGGGATGCAGCCGGGCGTTCACGCGCAGATCCTCGGCCAGGTCGAACAGGATCTGGAAGCGAAACATGCGCTCGGCGAAGGGCGCGAACAGCGGACGCCAGGTGATCCGGCTCTGGTCGTCCAGCGGCGGGTGCTCCATGCCGGCGCGGGCGAACAGCCCCTCGATGTGTTCGCGCGCATAGCTGTCGAAGGCCAGGTGTGCGGTGCCGTGCTGCACCGCGACGATGGCCTCGTCGCGGCTGTCGAAGACGGCGGGCAGATACAGGCGGCGGCCGTCCGTCTCCAGCATCGGGCGTCCCTCGCCCGGCTTCCAGTCGCCGTCCGCCAGCGGAATCTCGGCGT
Source organism: Thioalkalivibrio sp. (assembly GCF_007692535.1). Taxonomy (GTDB): domain Bacteria; phylum Pseudomonadota; class Gammaproteobacteria; order Ectothiorhodospirales; family Ectothiorhodospiraceae; genus Thioalkalivibrio. The sequence goes on from NZ_REBW01000104.1 coordinate 3,052, forward strand.
CCAGCCACGCCAGCAGGAGCAATTGCAGGAAGCGGCCGTGCAGGCGCGCCCGGTAACCGGGCAGGGCCTCGAGCAACACCCGCATGCCCTCCTCGCTCTCCATGCGGAAATAGGCCTCGCCGCGAGACCGTCCGGCGACGAGCAGGTCGGCGCCACGGCGTGCCCAGCTCAGCAAGCCGGCGTCGCCGACCATATTGCGGGCCATGGGGGCGCCCGCGAGGTAGCAGTCGAGCGCGAGACCGCGCTCATCGAACAGCCGCTCCGCCGGCTCGATCAGGCTGCGCAGACCGGGCACCCCCTGCCCGCCGTCCAGCCGGTCGAAGGGTGTCTCGAAATAGGCCCGGGCATCGGCGAGGCTGCGCCCGCACCAGCGCAGGCCGATGGCGAACCACTCGCGCTCGCCGGCCTCGCCCCAGGCGCGCCAGACTCGGTCGACCTGGGCCAGAAAACCCTCGAGAGCGTAGTGCGAGTTCACCCACTGGAGGAATTCCCGGGCCTGGCCGGTCCAGGGCTCGACCACGCCCGAGTTCTCTGCGAGCCGGGCTGAATGACGCAGGAAGCTCTTGCCCGCCTCGCGGTCGTGCAGGAACAGGTCCCGCGCGGTCTCGATCCAGAACCGCGCCTGAGCCGCACCGAATTCGCGAATCGCGGGCAGCGCGGTCCTGGTGTCGCGGTGCGCGACGAAGCTGACCCGCTCCAGTTGTTGCAGGACCTCCTCGATCGCGACGAGATCGTCGGCCTCAGCCATGAACGGCCGCGGTCTCCTCGTCGGCCTCGGGGAAGTGCGCAGCGACGATCTCTTCGAGCGCCTGGATCAGCTCCGGGTCGTCCGTGACCGGCGCGATCATCGCCGCTCGGCAGGCGGTACGCGGCGCGAGACCGGCCTGCATCAGCTCGCCCGCATAGGCCAGGGCCCGTGTGGAGGTCGCCTCCTCCAGACCGTGATCCTTCAACGCCCGGGCGCGCCGCCCGGCGGCGACCAGGCGCTCGACCCGATCGGGATCCAGCCCGCCCGATTCCCGCGCGACGATCTCGCGCTCGATCACCTCCCCGGGGTAGTCGAAATGGATCCCGACGAAACGTTGCTTGGTCGAAGGCTTGAGGTCCTTCAGTACTGTCTGGTAGCCAGGGTTGTAGGAGATCACCAGCATGAAATTCTCGTGGGCATCGATGATCCGCGCTCGCTTGTCCAGCGGCAGCTGGCGGCGATGGTCGGTCAAGGGATGGATCACCACCGTCGTATCCGTGCGCGCCTCGACGATCTCGTCGAGGTAGCAGATCGCACCCTCCTTCACCGCGCGGGTCAGCGGCCCATCCTGCCAGACCGTCTCCTCGCCCTCGAGCAGGAAGCGACCGACCAGGTCGGAACTGGTCAGATCCTCATGGCAGGCCACGGTGACCAGCGGCTTGCCGAGCACGTGGGCCATGTGTTCCAGGAAGCGGGTCTTGCCGCAACCAGTAGGGCCCTTCAGCATCACCGGAAGACGCCGCGTCCAGGCGGCGCGGAAGATCTCGATCTCGTCGGCTTGGGCCACGTAGAACGGGGCGTCGCCGTCCAAAGGGGACTCAAGCACGTCACGTTCGACGCCGCGCAGGCGGTTGAGCAGATTTTTCATGGATGCTCCGTCAGTTCGGCGGAAAGATTGGGAGACCCGGTGTCCACATTCCGGCACGCGGATCTTGGTGGTTGGGGGTTCTAATCCTGTATCATTTCAGCTTTCGCTAATATCGACCATTTCACTCCGAACCAGTGCGTTTAGGGAGCCGGCATGAAGCTAGTGAAGCTGATCAAACTCAATAACCTGCAGTACAACGCCAACCGCGACCCCGCGTTCTATCGCCGCCCCGTGAGTGAGGAATTCCGACTGCAGGCGATGCTAAACGGTTCGGGCGAAGCGAAGGCCATGTTCACCGTCGAGGGCGAGACCCTGTGCGAAAGCACGATCAACCTGCCCGGTACCTTCGACTGCAAGTTCAGCTATGACACTGCAGGTACGCGCATCGGCGTATTGACGATCGACGGCGCGAACGAGCAATTCCGCGAGAACGTCCGCATCGACGTACTCGACCATGCCCCTATAGGGTAACGCGCCTGCGGGTTACGATCAGGCGACCAAACCGGACCCTGTCGATGCGAGGCCGACCCTCAGCGGTCGGGGTTATGGGATGACGCCCGCAGTGCCATCAGGCGTCCTGATTATCACGGAAGCGCCGCAGAGGATCCCTTCGCGCGCAAGGCGCGCTCCCACGGGTCCTTGCCCTTGTAGGAGCCTGCCTTGCAGGCGAAGGTTTTGGCGGTTTCGCTGCGATGAATGCGATTTTCCCGGCTTGCGGAGGATTCGTGATCATCAGGTCAGGCGTTGCCTCAGTGCGGCCTTGACCCAGCGGAAGCCAATTCGCTCCTGCTCCAGGCGCAGGGATTCCCGCAGGCGGTTGTCGCGCAGGTCGTCATATAGCGCGCGTTCGACCGCGGTGAGTCTCGTCAAATCGTGGCGCACGGGATCGGGCTCTCGGCCCCAGTGGGCTTCGTGAGCCATCAGGGTGGCGCGGTCCATCAGCAGGGAGTCCACGTGCCGGAATCGGTTGCGCAGTTGATCGAGGATCGCGAAGCCGTGGGTGTCGATGTCCCCCCAGTAGTGCAGCCTGCACCGCTGCAGCCATTCGATCCCGCCCAGCGTCTCCCATCCGTAGCCCGCGCCAAAGATCACCAAGCCCCGGGGAACAGGGGGAAAGGCGAGGAAGTTGGTCTCGTTTTCGGTAATGAAAACCCATTGCACCGGCAACGAGAGCGCGGCGAAGCTGTCCGCGTCCAGGGTAACGTCGGGTAGCCCCGGCACCTCGGGCCCGTTTCGGACATTGGAAAACACCGGTAGCGCTTCATCGAGAGCGCGGAAACGGATACGCGCCGGCTTGTCCCGGAATCCGTAACGCGCGGTGAATCGGGAAACGCCGGTGAACGCGGCGTCCACGACCTCGACCGGCAACACCCGATCCAGCCACTCGATCAATACACCCCGATGGGCTTCGATGAACTTGCTGTGCACGCCAGGAATATCGACCTGGCGCAGGTAGATTCCTGGGCGCGGGTGTTCGCGCAGCCAATCGACGATATCGAGCAGGCGCTCCCAGTCGCCAGCCAGTTCCAGCGCCCGCATCGGCCGCCGGCCCAGCCATTCGAGCAGAACCGGCTGGCGCATGCGGGTCAGGTCGACAAGTCTTCGGAACCGTGCCGCCTCGCGCTGTTTCCCGATCCACGCGAGCGCGTCGTCAAGGCGGTCCACCCAGACCTCCCGCGGCACCCGGTTCGCACCGAAGATCCGATGGGTGAACTCGCGCCACTCGATCCGGCACCAGGGCATTTCCCGCAACGCCGCGATCCAGACGCGCACCTCGTCGAATCGCCCGGCCATTTCCGACGAGGTCGGCCCTTTCAGCACGAGCTTCCGGGGGAAAATCTCCTGATCGCTGACCAGGGCGGCCAGCAGATCACCGCGGTCCCAAAGCCGGCGCACCTGCGCGCGCAGATCCTCGGGGCGGGTCCAGGTCATACCGCCAGCCGCGCCTTCTCCTCGCGGTAGGCCTCGATCGACAGGTTGCGCAGACTCGAGGCCCTACCGAGCTCGTTGTGCACGAATCCGACGCTGGACACGAATGGCTCGATGATGTGGATCTTCTGCAGCGGGGTCACGATCAGTAATTGCAGGTTGAGTTGTGCGAAAAGGCGCAGCCCGTACTGCGCCGATTCGTCCGAGCCACGCCCGAAGGCCTCGTCGATCACCACGAAACGGAACGACCGCGAACGCACAGCGCCCCATTCCAATCCGAACTGGTAGGCCAGGCTTGCCGCGAGAATGGTGTAGGCGAGCTTCTCCTTCTGCCCACCGGACTTGCCGCCGGAATCCGAGTAATGCTCGTACTCGGCGTCGTCCTCGCGCCAGCGCTCGCTGGCAGCAAACACGAACCAGTTGCGCACATCGGTGACCTTCGTGGTCCAGCGCCGATCCTGCTCGGAGAGCCCCTCGCGGCCACGAAAACGGCTGATGATGGCCTTGACCTGGAGGAACTTGGCCTCGGAATACTGGGCATCCTCGGATCCGGTCAGCGTGCCTTCGGTGCAGGCCCGCAGCTCGGTCTGGAAATCGCGGATGTCGGTATCGGGGCTCGCCTGGGATTCGAGCACGATGTAGCGCCCGGGGTTGTAGTCGATCTGGGTCAGCGACTCGTTGATGCGCCCGATCCGTTCCTTGATGGTTTCGCGCTCCCGCGCCAGCTGCGCATTGAAGTTGGCGATCTCGTTGATCGTATTGACGTTCAGCAATTCCTTGAAGCGGGACTCGAAACGCGGGAGATCATCGCGGCCCAGGCTGCCGAGCAGTTCCCGGTATTCGAAAGCAGCCTCGATGCTGGCATCGAACTCCGCCGTTTCCAGCTTGAACTCCTGCTTGAAGGCCATCATCGCCTGGATGATCCGTTCGCGGGCACGCTTGACCCTGGAATCCTCCATATCGATCCGCTTCTGTAGCCAGCCGCGCAGATCCTGCTCCCGGTTGTCGCAGGACTCGACCGTCAGGGTGTGCTCGCCGAGCGCCTCGCTGCGCATCGTCTCCAGCCGCTGGTGCAGTGCGGCTTCCGGCGGGTCGGTGTCCAGCACGGTCATGGTCTCGATTCGGAGCGCCTCGGCATCGCTGCGCTTCTGCTCGGTCTTCGAGCGGCGGTCCCGGATCCCGTCCAGTTCCGCCTCCGAGGCCTCGAGCTGCGCGCGCGCCTCGCCGAGCCGCCGGTTGAGTTCGTGGAGCCGATCGGAAGCGGCTTCCAGGCGTTGCATTTCACCGGACAGCGTCTCGATTGCGGTCACCACCGTGGCCCAGTCCAGTTCCTGGAAATCGTTGAACTCCTGCAGCCCGGTCAGCGCGTTCAGGCGCTCCTCCAGCCCCTTGCGTTGCGCCTGCAACGTGCCGATCTGCCGACCGACATCCGCCAGCCGCGTCTCGAGTTGCCTTGATCGGCCCTCCAGCGCCGCAATCTTCGCCGTGTTGGTCCAGCCGAGCACGTAGCGGCCGCGGTCCGACAGGGCGTGCCGATCGTCCTTCTCGTGGCGGCCGGTCGGGTCCTTGATCTGGCCCGCGAGGGTGATCGCGCGCCGCTCGCGCCGGAACTGCTCCTGGGTATCGCAGCAGGCTACGTCGAAGCGGTGCGCCAGTTCCCGCTCGAGCCAGTCGTAGAATGGGGAATCGGGCTTGATCGACAGCTTGCGCACCAGGGACTCCACGTGCAGATCCGGGAGATCCCCGCGCCGGACCGCGCGCACCTGAAAATAGACGAGCCGCCCCCGGAGATGACTGCGGTCGACCCAGTCGGCCACCGCCCGGTAGTGGGCATCCGGCACCAGCAGCGATAGCCCGAAGCCGCGCAACAGCCGCTCCGCGGCGCCTTCCCACGGCTGCTCCTCCTCGCGCACCTGCAGCAGCTCGCCGGCGAAAGGCATCACCTCCTCGTCCAGACCGAGCGCCGCACACAATGCCGCGCGAATCCGGATCTGACGATCGTCGATGTTGCTGCGCCGACGTCTGAGGCTGTCGATCTCGGCGCTGAGAGCATCGTGCTCCTGCTTGCCCTGGCGCAGGTTCACCGCTTGTTCGGTCAGCGCGTTCTGGAGATCGGCGTCCTGGTTCCGCAGGGTCTCGCGCAGGCTGGCGAACCGCGCGCGCTGAGCCACGAACGCCACCTCGTCATCGGCTGCCGGCTCGCCGATGACGCCCGTGAGCTCCGCGTAGCGCCGGGCCTTCGCGAGTCGGCCATCGCGGAGCCTTTCCTTCTGCCGGATCTCCTCGGCCAGGCGCTCCAGACGATCGCCTCCGTTGTCGGCCACTGCACGTTTCAGCTCGTCGACCTGGATGCGCTGCGCATTGCGCTGCTCCTCGAGCCGCCGGACCTGGGCATCCAGCCTCTGCCAGTCCTCGTTCAGCCCGGCGAGGCGCTTGTCCAGCAGGTTGAGCTTCAATCCGGCGAAATGGGCGCGCAGCGCCTCACGGCATTGGCGCAACGCCTCGGCCTCCGCCTCCAGCGTCTCGTGTCGATCGCAGTCGGCTACCAGGGGTTCGAGCAGTTCCACCTGACGCTTAGCCTTGAGCACCGCCTCGTGGGCACGATTGAGATCGTCGAAGTGCGCGATCAGCGCCTGGATACGGGGCGTGACGTCGAACGGCTCGAGCATGTGGCTGCGCACGAAATCGGTCAGATTGCCCACCGACTTCATCGACACGGTCTGATGAAAGAGTTCCAGGGCCTGATCGTTGTCGATGCCGAAGCGGCGCCGGAACCAGGCGCCATACTTGGGGAAGCTGTCCTCGATCAGCGCCCCCAGCCCGCGCAGACGCTTGCGCAATTGCGTGATGTCCGGCCCGAAGTGCGCGAAATCCTCGGCGATCGCCAGCGATCGCTCGGCAGCGACGAAGAAACGCGCGGGCTGCCCCTGAGCGTCCTTGCTCCAGAACACCTGCGCCAGCGTGATCGTCTGGTCGTAGCCGGCGTTGTGGAAGACGCCGAGGATCACCGAGTAGCTGTTGTGATCGCGCAGCGCCACGGGTTTGGCCGCACCGGTGACTTCGTTGCGCTCGGACTTGTAGTGCCCGAGCACATAGGAGCGCAGGCTGCGTTCCCGGCTGTCGGCGCCGGCGGCCTTGTTGTAGGCGACGCGGTTTGCGGGCACCAGCAACGTGGTCACGGCATCGACCAGCGTCGACTTGCCGGAACCGATGTCGCCGGTCAGCAGGCCGTTACGGCCGTCGAGTTGGAGTGTCCAGACCCGGCTGTCGAAGGTACCCCAGTTGAACACTTCCAGCCGCTGCAGGCGAAAACCCGCCAGCGTATCGTCACCGACGAAATCCAGGCCCAGCGTCTGCGCCTCGCCCGCCGGTGCAGAGCGCCCTGACTGAAACGTGGAGGCCGTGCTCATGAATCGCCTTCCTGGACGTCGGTGTGGGAACGCGTCGAACCGGCCTCGGCTACTGTTCCATCAACCGGGCCGCCGGTCTCCGCCAGCCACTGCGCCCGGTAGGCCGCCAGCCGGTCATCGAATTCGGCCAGCCACTGAGCATCGACGAAGGCCTTGAGGATACGCCGAACCTCGAAGGTTCCCGGGCCGGCCGTCTTCAGGCGCTGCAGAAAGCCCAGTTCGACGATCTTGTTGATGTGCGTCTCGATGCGGGCGATGAAGCGGGTGTCGTCGCTGCTGTCGGGCAGGAAGACCCGCACCAGTTCGACGATTTCGTCACGGGTCAGCACCAGACGGGTGTCGCCGCCGCCGGCATCGAACTCAGCGAGCTTCCTGCGCAGCAGGGCCAGCAGCAGGCTCACCGGGAAGGACAATGGCCGACGCGCGATCAGGCGCAGCGGCCGGGAGCCGGCCTCGGGATCGTCGGGACGTGAGCGCAGGAAGGCATAGCCCTCGGCCTCGTCGAGGACGAGGTCCAGGTTCAGCACGTTCATGTAGTCCCGCACCTGCGCCTGCAGCTCCAGCAGCGCCGCCCAGAGCCTCTCGTCGCCATCCCGGTAGATCACGCCCTTGAGCAGCGTGACCGCCAGCGCCGGCAGTTCATCGCCTGCGCGTTCGGTCCCGGTTTCCATTTCCACCATCACCCTCTCACAAAGGTTACACGCGGCATGCGGGCACGCCGGGTACAACCGGCCCCGTCGCGACCGATCGCCTGCCAGGAAATCACCTCGGGGCTGGCCTCGTCGATGACCACCTTCAGCGGGGCGCGGCCCAGCTCCAGATAAGCCACCAGTTCCGCCAGTCCCCGCTGCAGGGGCTGGGCGTCGATGAGTTCGCGCAGCGTCACCTGCGAGCGTTCCTGCAGGGCGTTGCGGACGTGCCGGGCGAGCCGCGCCTTGTCGACGACGACCTGGGAATACAGCGCCGAGGCATCCACGTCGGCCTCCCCCGTCTCCAGCTCGATATCGGCAATCAGTGGTTTCATTGCCGGCCGGTGCAACGGGCGCTCCATCGGCAGTTCGATTTCCGCCGCGGTCGCCGCAATGGCCATGATCTCTCCCGTCGGCTGAGTCTCGCGCAGTGCCAGCGCCTTGGTCTCGATCCCGTGCAGGATATCCATGATGCGGCGGTTCTCCAACCACGCCTGGTCGTCGAGAAACCGCCTGAGCTGCTGTGACAACCGGGCCACGGTGCGCTGGGTGTGCTCGCCGGCCTCGAGCCAGTCGTAATGCACGCGCCGGGTACGGGCGTCGGGTCGCAACTCCGCCACCGGTGGCAGTTCCAGCACCCGGGCCAGTAGTTCGGATAGTTCCTCCTGGCGACGGCTGGACATCAGGAAATCCCAGAATGCGCGGAAGCTGCGTCCCTGGTCGGAATCCGCGATCGCGTCGCGTTCGCCCATGATGTCCTCGAGCAATGCGCCCTTGGAGCCCTCCCACAGCGCGATCCGCTCGCGCACCCGGCGATCGAGTGTACGGAAGTTGTGCTCGACCTCGCGAAAATCGGTCAGCAGTTCGCGCGCAAGCTGCATGAACTGCTGGAAGCGATCGCGCAGGGCCGTGTCGTCCAGCAGGGGCACGTCACCAGCCAGCACCTGCTCGATCTCAAGGTCGATGGCATCGCGGCGCTTGCGCAGTTCGGCCACGCGTTTTTCCGGATCGGCCTCGCTGCCTTCGCTCATCTGCTTGAGCAGTTCGAACAGCGTCAGCAGGCGCGATTCGGTGCCGACGAAGCTGCGCGCGGCGAGTGTCGTGAGCCAGGCGATCGCCTTTTCGGTGGCCGGGGTCAGGTCGAACTGCGGCTCGTCGGAACCGAGTGTGTAGAACTTGCGCAGCCAGCCCTTTTCCGGGCTGGCCCAGTCGTCGAGGTACTGGATCGCCGAGCGGGGAAAGGCGTCGGGTCCCAGACGTTCGCGCAGCGCGAACAGTTCGTCCTCGAGTGCCTCGGCAAGATCCGCCGCGGCCATCACACGCACGTTGGGCGCCACGAATGCCCGGTGCAGGAAGCTGGCCATCAGCGGCGCATGGTCCGAGCGCAACAGCCGCCAGGCCGGGTGGCGCAGCCGCAGGGCCTCCAGGGTGGCGAAATCCATGCTCATGCCGGTCTGGCTTTTACCTGGATTTTCACCTCACCTGCCCCGCAGTGGTGTCTTTCATCCAGCCAAGGGATGGGCCAGTCGCCGCCAGCCGCACTGGTGCATAAAAGGGGCACTTGCGCCGGGATCGGAGGGGTGCAGGGTAATCGTCGCAGCAGATCCATGTCGGTATGATGCGGCCGCCGCCGCCCTGCCGTCACCTCACCAGTCGTACTGGCGCAGGAATTCCGGAAGACGCTCGAGCATCTCTTCGCGCGTGAAGAAACGGTCGGCACGGGACAGGCGCATCTCGTCCTGGATGTCCGTATCGCCGCCGAAGCAGAACACCGGCAGGTTGATCTGGTACTCCATACGCAGGATGCGTATCACGTCGAGCGGATCGAAGACCTCGACCTCGTCGAGATCGAGCAGCAGGAAGCGGTACAGCAGGACCTCGTTCCATGGACCCAGGTCCTCCAGGTCGGTGACCGGCACCAACTCCCACGGGGGCTCGACGCAGGCCTGGAGCTTGCTCAGCATCTCCGTATCGCGCGTCATCACGATGATGCGGCGTTCGAGGCGGCGGGCAATGGTCGGTTCCGACATGGTCGATTCCTGGTCGAAATTCACGTGCTTGAAAAAGGGACGGGCATGCCCTCAAGAACCAGCGACACACCCGCCTGACCGGATCCCGCGCGACGCCCGCGGTTCCGACAACAGCGGGTCGCCCCCGTTGCGATCCGGCTGCACCTCAAGGCGTACGAATGCCACGGTACAGAGCATCGACGCGGCAACTGATCTCATCCGCGAGCGAGAGTTCCAACCCCTGGCTCAGGCTCGCACGCAGGACCAGCCGCTCCGGCGCCAGCCCAATCACGCGCTCCTGCAGGACCTCGTTGATCCGGGGCTCCTCGCACCAGATGCGCCGGATCGCGGTGCCGGCCACGTGCAGGCGCAGGCGCCCGCAGCGCGAGCTGGTTTCGAACACGTGATTGACCCGGTTGATGCGGATACCGGAGGGTACCGCGGGACGGGTGTCGCCCTGTTCCAGGTCCTCCAGCTCCTCACGACCCCGTGTAATCCATGCTTCGCGCAGGGTCTCGGTCAGTTCCAGCGTTTTCGGTGGCACACCGAAACGCTGTCGCAGGGCCGCGAACAGGGCGCTCCGGAATGCGTCATTGTCCGGCGCCGGGATCATCTCTCGCGCACAGTCGGTCACGCCCTCACGCAGCGCCGGCAGCACCCACTCGCGGTAGCCATCGCTCGGCGCGAAGATACAGGCCAGGAAACGCTCGGCTGGAAAGCGGAGCAGGAAGCTCGCCCCGAAGACGCAGCCCTTTTCGAGGGTAGCGGCGCCGGTCCCCATGATCTTGCGTCCACGGACCCATATATCCTGGCTACGCGTCTCGGCTTCGTCGAGGCCCAGCTGCCGTAGCACGGCGACCGCCAACCCCATACCCATGGAAAAAAGGTGCCGGTGCCCTCGTGCCAGACTATGGCGCGGCATCACCAGGAAGAAGCAGGGCTGGTCTGCCTCCACCCACACCGCCCCACCCCCGAGCGGTCGCCGCAGCACGGGAATGCCCTGCTTCGCGCAGCCGGCGAGGTCCAGGTCCGCCCCCGGATCCTGGCTGGCACCCACGGAAACATGATCCTGGCTGCTCTGCATCCAGAGCACACGCACCGGGTCGTCGTCGCGGGTGCAGGCGGCCATACCAGTGTACAGGGCATGCATGGACTGCGCGGACACGCGGCCCGCGTCCACCCATACGGGCGCAACCGGTGAGATCAAGGATTCAATCCTCGGCGCCGCCCTTTGGACCGGCCGTAGCCTCCTCCGACGCTGGCTCGTCCTTGGGGCGGTAGAAATAGCGGAAGTAGAAATCGCTGCGGGAAAGGTCCTCGTACAGCTTGGCACGCTCCTCGACCCCGCTGCGCAGCACCTGGATCAGTGCCTCGGCCTGTTCTCCGTCGACGATGTGCATCGCACCCATCAGATCCTCGTCGGTATCCAGGAAGTGCGACGGCAGTTCATCCGGTTCCTGGATGAACATCAGGAAGGACTTGCACCCGGGGTCTTCGGGGTCCAGGGGCTGCATCACCACCCGACCCAGCCAGGCGAGACGGGCCACCTGGTTGAACTGGTGGATGTCGAATTTCTTACCACGTTTGTACTTGTTCAGTTCGTTACGAATTTCGCCGATGTTCGTGATCTTCAATGACTTCATGACCGCCCCTGGCGATTGATTTGCGCAGAGAATACAAAAGGAAGGGGCTCGCGGATAAATGGCCCCGGAGAACCGGGGTAGTCGGCAGGGCAGGCACCCCTCCCGGTGCGGACACAGCGAGATCCTGGATTGCAGGCCGCGCGGGGCCCCGGATCAGTCGCCGAGACGCCAGATCTCGTAACCGCAACTGGAACAGTGCCAGAGGACCTCCTCGTCGCCGGACCCGTCCTCCGCCGGTCGCGTCTCGCCAGCCACCATGTTCAGGCTGCGGATGGTGCAGCGCGGGCACTTCTCTACCGCGGGCTGTTTGCCCCGCTTCGTCCGCTTCGGGGCCGGCGGTGCCATCTGGGCCCCGGCCTTGGCGATGACCGCGTCCAACTCATCGATCAGAGCCCCAAGCCGATCCACCGCATTCGCGTGTTCCGGGGCATCCAGCTGTGCCTGCAGTTCGGTCAGTCCATCACGGATCGATTCAAGTCTGGATGCGATATCAGTCATGCCGTCACCTCGAAAGGTAGACCAACGGGAACAGGGGTTTGCTTCCTGGACATCTGGCTCAACCGCCCGCGGCCTCGGTCAGCGCCCTTTCCACCGCCGCGGGCGAACGCCGCAACTGCATGAAGCTATTCTCCCCCATCATGCTGAGATCGGGGAAATGCAGGGCCATGCGAAAACGCATATGCAGCGCCTCCACGCGGCCGCCATCCACGAGGATCTCGTAAGGCAGGTAAGCGGTGTGCCGACGGTCGCCGACATCGACCGTCCCCAGGTTGAAATGGTCCGAGGCGTACTGATCGGCCCCCTCCTCTTCTCGAATCGAGACCCCGATCAGCGTCGCGTCACGGCCGGGAATGTCGACCCTGTACACCTCGCGTACCCCGCCCTTGCCGGTGCTCAGGTTGGCTTCCAGCGCTGCCAGCGCACGTTCACGACTGGGGTAGGTGGCCAACAGGTAAGGGTCACCAAAGCGCTCCATGCCGAAGGCGTAGCGATACCGGCCCAGTACCGCGGGAGTCAGGCCCTGTGCACCGAAGGCCTCCTTTGCGCCAAGCGTGCTCGCGAGGCGGGACATCGCGCCGGCGAGGGAGCGGTCCAGCTGGTAGGCGTGCCGGAAATATTCGAGATCGTTGTAGCTGACCTGAAGCTCCGTGCCGATGCGGGTCACGGACACCCGCAGCGGTGCCGCATAGGCACCACGATCGGAACCGGCCGCCGCGGCGAGCAGTTCGTCAGATGTGAACACCATCACCCGGGCATTGTCGTCCACCGCGTATTCGCCGAGTACCCGGAATCCGGCCGTTGTCAGCCGATCGCGCACAGCCATGGCTTCGGTGGCGACATCCGCACCGGGCTTCGTGTAGGCGAGCATCATCGGCTTGAGCAGCTCGGACTGTGCCGCACTCGCGATCACGAGCAGAAACAATCCCAAAAACCCGCGGGTCAGGGTGAACATCGACATGGCCTTCTTCCCTCTTGTACCGGAATGACATGGTCGCGCTGGCATCGCAACGCCGGGCCTCGGCGCGGGCTTCCCGTATCACGGGATCGCGATGCCGGCCGGTGGACGATCCGGCGGCGGGGCTGATGATCCGGCGATCGCGCAGAAGCCCCGCGTTCCCGCGGGGCTTCTGCGCACGGCGATCAGCCTTCGAAATCTATGCGCTTTTCGGGCCTGCGTCAAAACCCGGTCACGGACAGTCTGGCTGCCTCGCCAGGATCGCAACCTTCTTATATTATCAAGCGCTGGCCCACTCAGGAACCTTTCAGGCGTCCACACCGAGCCTCGCGGCTGGCTTGGTGTTGAAGGTTTGCGGCCGGTCATAGCTTCGACTTCCACTGGCTTCCGTCCCGTGGCGGCCATCGTCGTCGGGACGCGATCAACCCACCCGTTTTCTGGATGAAGGGGATTTAGATGCGCACACCAACAACCGCCGCACTTGGTCTGGCCGCCGCGGTAGCCGCAGTATTCGCACAGGCCGACGACGCGACAGTCCTCGCGCCGGTCACCGTCACCGCCAAGGGGTACGAAGCGCTGATCGCAGATACCCCACGTTCGGTCAACGTGATCGAGGCCGATACGATCCAGCGTACCCAGGCGCGGACTCTCGGCGATCTGCTCCGAGGCCAGCCGGGCCTCGCGGTGGCAGTCGACGGCTCGGTGGGCCTGGACCCGATCATCCGGGGCCTGAAGCGCGACCAGGTGCTGGTGCTGGTCGACGGGGTGCGCATCAATGCCCTGCAGCCGCCCGGCAGAGGGTCCCTCGCCTCCTATGTGAACGTCGACATGATCGAGCGCATCGAGGTGATCCGCGGCCCCAGCTCCGTACTCTATGGCTCGGGTGCGATGGGCGGCGTGATCAACATCATCACCCGGGGTGGAGACTTCACCGAGGAACCTGAGCTCAACGGCTGGTCCCGGCTCGGCTACACCTCGGTGGACGACGGCGTCCGCGCGGCGGTGGGCGTATCGGCGTCCGACCCGCGCAACGTGCTCGACCTCGCGATCGCTCATCTCGATACCAACGACTACCGCATGGGCGACGGCGATCGGCTGGATGATTCCGCTACCGAACAGACCGCGCTAAGCCTGCGCTATCGCAGACAGCTCACCGAAGGCCACGAAATCCAGTTCCAGGCGCAGCGGGACCGGCGCAAGGACGTATGGTATCTGGCCTCTAGGAACTTCCGGGAGGACCCACTGGAAGGGGGCTTTCCGCAGCCGGGGGGGCTCAACACGCACTATGCACCCGAAAAGACGCGGGACCTGCTGGAACTGTCCTACACCGGCGAGTTCGGGGGCAGTTGGGCACCGAGACTCTCCGCCTCGATCTACCGCCAGCAAATGGAGCGCGGGAACTACGACTGGAACCGGGAACTCGCCAAGGACTACCGGACCTCCGACACCGACTTCGACACCGATGGCGCTCGGGTCCAGCTCGAGTTCTCGCCGCACCCGCAGCACGTGGTGCTGGTGGGCGCTGACACGTGGAAGCTGGAGGCTTCGCCCGTATCGTTTATCGGAAGAGAGGGTACCGACTGGGATCCGACGGTCCGCATCCCCCTGATTGGAGATGGAAGCCTTCGCTCCACCGGCGTTTTCGCTCAGGACGACATCTATCTAGATGACTTCATCGTGAGCCTCGGGGTGCGTTACGACGAGGTCAGGGGAAGCGCGGACCGCTTCCTCGCTGGCCTCGGGCCAGGACCCGATTTCGACCCCATATATCGTGAGGAAGGATTGAACAAGACGGATCACAACTTTTCGTGGTTCGCAGGCGTGAACTGGGACCTGGATCCGGCCTTCCGGCCCTACGTAAGCCTTTCCGAGGGATACCGTTCGGCCAGTCTGCTGGAACGCTATTTGACCTACCCTTACAGCGACGGCTTCAACTGGCTCAGCAATCCCCAGCTTGACCCCGAGCGGAATCGGACCTTCGAAGTTGGTGCGCGCGGACAGATTGGTGCCACCACCTATTCCATCGCTGCCTACGAAAGCAGGATTCGCGATTATATCGGTGGGCAGGTGCGACCAGGCATGCCAGTCAAGGACACTATAAACCTGAATCGTGCCCGCATCCGCGGCGCCGAGTTCACGCTGGACCACGATCTCGGCGAGGGGCTCAACGCCTTTGCCTGGGGTACCTGGCTGCAGGGCGACAACCGGGACTCGGCCTTCGACGAGCCGCTGTACCAGACGCCACCGCCCGAGCTCACCGTAGGCCTGG
>NZ_REBW01000034.1 GCF_007692535.1 Thioalkalivibrio sp.
CTCGCACGCGGCGCCCAGACGGCCGCCTCTCGGTCGTAGGGCCCAGCAAGCTCCTCGGTGATGGCGGACAGATCCGGTGGCACACCAAAATTCGGAACCGGATTGGTCGGGGGCGTACTGAGATCTTTTCTGCGTCCGAACCCTGCGAACACATTCTCACCGCCCGGACTCAGGAAGTCGTTGCTGCTGAAGAACGTTCCCGCCGGATCGATCCGCGTCTTGTCCCACTCCAGCATCCAGACGCCTTCTACCGACAGGCGGTCGGTGAGGTCGTGGGCCGCCCAGAGCATGTTCAGCGGCATCAGGCCCTCGCGCAGTTCCGAGCCGGGGATGCGCAGGCGGCTGACGTCGATCGGATTCAGCACGTTGATGCCGTTCTGGATGAAGGTGCTCTCGCCCCAGTTCACCACCTGGCGGCCCAGACGCAGGCCCAGCCAGCGGTCACCGACATCGAAATCTCCACGGACGTAGGCGTCCAGCACTTCGAAATCGCGGCCAGCCTGGTCACGGGCCTCCGAACTGAGACCGCTCTTGCTCATCACCGCGTCATCGTAGAAGTACGTTGCGCGGATGAACGCGCCGTAGTTGCGGTAATTCAACTCGAAGTCGTGGGTCGCCTTCGCGGCCAGGGAAACCAAATCGCCCCGATCCCAGTTCAGGTTGCCGTCGTCCTCGTTGACGGAACGCGCGGTGCCCCCATTCGAGAGCCCGATCAGCGCAGAATCGGGCTTCTGCATCCGCCAGCGCGCACCGAGCGACAGCGTGGTGTCGAAGCTTCCGGTCACTTCCCCGCCGGCACTGGTGAACTCGAAGGATTGAGACGGCGCCGCGGCGCCAAGGGCAAGGGCCACTGCGGTGGCCATGAGGCACAAACGACAAAACCGTACACCGGAACTCCGACGTTTCCGTGACATGCAACGTCCCCCTTGGTGGTAAGCCGGATCGACCCGGCGGCTCGTTTTACCTGCCTTATTAGTATTCGCTCTGTTCGGCGATTCGGTATCCGGGCGACCCATCAAGACCCTTTGCCGATGACGTGCCAGACACACGCCCTGTATTGTCTGGAATGCGATACGGCATGTACTGAACAAAGGGACGGACGCCAATCAAACGGCTCAGGGGAGCATACGAGATATGCCCATCAAGTCAACACCTTCAGGCTCGGGAAGCCGTTCATGGATACCTGCAACGGCAACAGCCGACTCGCCGGAGAGACCTGACGCAAAAAAACGGGACTCACCAATAAAAGGGGACTGATTTACTTCACCACAAAAACCGGGACTGATTTATTTCCCAGCCTGGCCAGGGAGTATCAGCGGCGACCAGGGGGTCGACCAGAGGGGTCGGACCAAGGCAAAGATTTGATATCATAGGAAAAACACCCCATTTCAACCCCCAAAAAAGGCCTTGGAGGGCCCATTTCCTACCCAGAATTGGCCGCCCAAGAAGTTGGCGTTACGGATCGCTGCGGCCACGATTCAACTCATGGATCGAGCCACTTTCCTTGGACCGGCATTTTTGGGGCCAAAAACGGCCGTTTAAGGCCAAAATTAGGTCGAAATACGGCGTATTAGCCTGTTGAATCCGAATGTTAGCCTGGTCCGACCCCGGCGGCTTTCCCTGGGGCTAGAGGGCATCCGGGATCTCTGGCTCGGGGTGATGGAGGAAATTACCCTGGACCAGAATCACCCCCGATCGCCAGAGCACCATCAAGTCGCCGGGATCCTCCACGTAGGCGGCCATGGTTTTGACACCGTGGTACTGGGCCTGCCTGAACAACTCCTGTAGCCGATCGCGTTGCTCCGAACGGGTGGAGAGCTCCTGAATCAGGGATCGATCCACCTTCATGTAATCCGGCTTCAGTTCCCGCAGCAGGCGAACCCCATCCACCACCAGGCCGAAGTGTTCCACGGCCACATCGACGTCCAAGGCATGCAAAGCGTCGATCAGGTTCCTAACGCGGTCCGGATGCGCCAGCACGTCGGATTCGCGGAGCTCCAGCACGCAGCTGTGGGGGTGCACCAGTACACTTCGCAGCGACCTGCCAAACCAGGCGACAAACCCATCATCCTGGATGGAACCCTCGGACAGCTTGATGAAGAAGCTGGTCTCGGGCCGATCCTTTTGCCGTTCAGCCAGCACGGCGAGTGCTTCCCCCACCACCCAGCGATCCAGCAGCCGCGACAGACCCAACTGTTTTGCGCTGGCAAAGAATGTCCCGGGCGGGATCGCCTCGCCCTCGCTGTCCGTCATCCGAAGCAGCACCTCGTGGCGCTCCATGCGGTCAGTGGTGACGACGCTGGTGATCGGCTGGTACACCAGGAACAGGCGCTTTTCGGTAACCGCAGAATGAATCAACCGGCTCCAGTGGCGGCGTTGCTCATCGTCCAGGGACTGGACCTGCGGAGCATTGCACAGAGCCCGATTGCCGTCCGGCCGTTGCGCGGCCTCGTCCCGTGCAATCTCCTCTTCGACCAGTGCGTGACCATCAGCAACTTCGACCCGCGCCAGATCGGTGGCGCCGTCACGGCGGCTCGGAGCAAGGCCCTTGCTGGAGATCCGTCGGTAATGCAGGGAGCGGTTACGCACCCGCTCCACCAGATCGTCGGCTGATACGGGTTCGACCAGAAGATCCAGGGCGCAGGCATCGATGGCACGCTCGTGTCTCGTAACGTCCGACTCCGCCGACAGGAACACCACTGGGATTTCGAGCAAAGCCTCCTCCTGATGCAGCAACCAGCACAGCTCGCACCCGTCGGCTTCGGACATGTGCGGGTCCAACAGAATCACCTCGGGCTGAAAATCGAGTGCCAGGTCGACAAGCGTCAACGGGTCCGCAGTGCTGCAGACTTCGCAGCCGGCCTTGCGCAGGATGCCAACGTACAGTTGCAGCAGCGCAGGGTCGGGCTCCAGGATGAGCACGCGGGGTGATGGCTGATGGGTGCCGATCAAATGGTGCAGCCGCACTGCGAGACCCGGCACCCGCGCCGGTTCACTGAAACAGGCATCGCACCCGGCACGCAGAGCCTGCAAGCGGGCATGGACATCGCGGCAGGGCAACACAAAGGCTACGGGCATCGGCGGCTGTGCCGTCCGCTTCAGAATCCGGATCGTCTCGAACCACTCCGGGCCACTGCTACGGGATACCCGCACTACCAAGGCCTGGGGAGGCCGTTTCAGTACGGCATCAAGCAGGGCTTCCACGTTGGCGAATCCCTGCGTTGCAAATCCGTGTGCTGCCAACTGCAAGCCCAGGTCGTCGCTCGGCGGCCCATCGGGTTCCACTACGTAGACCAGGGGGCTCGGAAGAGTCTCCGGGGCACTTCCCTGCTCCGGGATCGACAAAGCCGGTGCCTTGGCCGAGGACTGTTCGTGCAATTCCTCGGCGACGATGCTGCGCAGACCAGCGATCAGTGCGCCGATCGTCTCCTGCTCGACGGTGGGTGGCCGCACCTGAGTGTTGACATGGTGACGCAGGCGTTCGTCGACCCGACGGATACCGTTGAACGCCCGCTCCATTCCGGTGCCGGTCAACACATTGACCAGCATATGGCTCAATCGGCGCAATTCCACCAGGTCGTTCATCAGGCAACCCCGCCTGCGCACGATATGCCAGCGCTCATTCAACTCGGCCACCTGCTGCGGCAACAGGCGCAGCGACTCGGAGCGTGGCCGCCCTTGGTCTTCCAAAGGGCCGATCAGGGGCGATTTATCTGATGGCATGAGGGTATGACCCCGAACTGTCTTCGGTACCGCGGTTACCCGAGATCACCTACCGACGACCTGGGCAGGCAGCTTGGCCCCCTGGCCCATCCGCAACCGGGGGACGCACACCATCGCCGACCAAGCCGACGCCGCAAAACACAAGATGGCCAGAAACGATTTCATCGACACCCGGCTCCATCGGGAAATCAACATGGAAGCGGGAGTGTAAGCGAAGATCCGACCTTGATTTGTTAAGAATATTTAGCGTCCCGCCAGTCTTCCCGGTCGTGCCCCGGGTCGGCCTGGAGCGGCCCTACCCTTTTCGGCTTTTCCGGGCTTTTCCGGGCGGGCTTTTCGGCTTGTCCGGG
>NZ_REBW01000133.1 GCF_007692535.1 Thioalkalivibrio sp.
TTCGCCTCGCGGACATCGTCAAGGCCTGGCAGCCGAACGCGATGTCGGTTCCGGCGAAGCTCGGCTTCTACGTCAGCGACTTCTTCGACTTCATCTTTGGCTACCCGCGCGAGGCGAATACCGAGGGCGGGATCTTCCCGGCGATCTTCGGCACCGTGGTGATGGTGCTGGTGATGTCGATCATCGTGACTCCATTCGGGGTGCTGGCCGCGATTTACCTGCGCGAATATGCGCGGCAGGGGGCATTGCTGAAGACCATCCGGATCTCGGTGTACAACCTCGCCGGTGTGCCGTCGATCGTGTTCGGGGTTTTCGGTCTCGGCTTCTTCGTGTATTTCGTCGGTGGTCAGATCGACCAGGCGTTCTATCCCGAGGCCCTGCCAGCACCGACCTTTGGCACCCCGGGCCTGTTCTGGGCCTCGTTGACGCTGGCGCTGCTGACGCTTCCGGTGGTGATCGTGTCGACCGAGGAGGGTCTGGCGCGCATCCCCTCGACCATCCGCGAGGGCTCGCTGGCCCTCGGCGCGACGAAGGGCGAGACTTTGTGGAAGGTCGTGGTTCCGCTGGCGACGCCGGCGATGATGACCGGCCTGATCCTCGCCATCGCCCGGGCGGCGGGCGAGGTGGCGCCGCTGATGCTGGTCGGCGTGGTGAAACTCGCGCCGACGCTGCCGATCGACGGCAACTTCCCGTTCATCCATCTGGAACGCAAGATCATGCACATGGGCTTTCACATCTACGATGTCGGTTTCCAGAGCCCGCACGCCGAGGCAGCCGAGCAGCTCGTGTATGCGACCGCGCTGATCCTGGTGCTGCTGATCGTGATGCTGAACCTGACCGCGATCACCATTCGTAACCATCTGCGCGAGAAATATCGGTCAGAGAGCGATTAATCTTTGGCCTTTCCCTGAATACCAAGGTAACCACGTTATGGCATCGGAGACTCCAATGAGCCAGAGGAACCCTGCAGCGTCCAGCATGAGTGCCGGTCTGTTCGAGGGCAGCACCCGCACGATCCGCTCGCTGGCGGACGAGGACATCGCGATCTCGGTCGAGGGCCTGAACCTCTACTACGGCGATACGCAGGCGCTGAAGAACATCACCATGCAGATTCCGAAGCAGCGCGTGACGGCCTTCATCGGTCCCTCGGGCTGTGGCAAGTCGACGCTGCTACGCTGCTTCAACCGCATGAACGACCTGGTCGACTCCTGTCGGATCGAGGGCGCAATCAATCTGCATGGCGCGAACATCTACGATCGCAAGACCGACGTCGCCGAGTTGCGTCGCCAGGTCGGGATGGTGTTCCAGAAGCCGAATCCGTTCCCGAAAACGATCTACGAGAATGTTGCCTACGGACTACGCCTGCAGGGCGTGAACAACAAGCGGGTGCTCGACGAGGTGGTGGAGCGATCGATCAAGGCAGTCGGTCTCTGGGAAGAGGTCAAGGATCGCCTGCAGAGCAATGCGTTTGGCCTGTCGGGAGGACAGCAGCAGCGTCTGGTGATCGCCCGCGCGATTGCGATCGAGCCCGAGGTGATCCTGCTCGACGAACCGACTTCGGCGCTCGACCCGATCTCGACCGCGAAGATCGAGGAACTGATCGAGGAACTCAAGGAGAAGTACACCATCCTGATCGTCACCCACAACATGCAGCAGGCGGCCCGCGTGTCGGACTACACCGCCTACATGTACCTGGGCGAAATGGTCGAGTACGCGGACACGATGCACCTGTTCACCAACCCGGCCCAGAAGGCCACCGAGGATTACATCACCGGCCGCTACGGCTGAACGGTCCGAACGGCTGACACAACTAACACTGAAGACGATTGGCGACATCAACGAGAGGTCGGGATGGAAAGCAAACGGATCGGCGGACACTATTCGCATCGGTATGACTCCGAGCTCGAGGAGGTCGTGAACCGTGTCCTCGCAATGGGGGGGCTGGTAGAGGCGCAGCTCACGAATGCGCTGCGGGCCTTTATCGAGGGTGATACCCAAGTCGCTCAGGAAGTCACCGAGAACGACGCCAGGGTCAACAGCTTTGAAGTGAGCATCGACGAGCGTTGCGTCGAGATTCTTGCCCGGCGCCAGCCGGCCGCGATGGATCTCCGCCTGATCGTCGCCGTGATCAAGACCATTACCGACCTCGAACGCATCGGTGATCTGGCCGGCGCCATCGCGCGCATGGCGCTGCGCCAGGCAGAGGGGGACCGTCCGCGCAAACAGTTGTTCCGGGACATCGAGACCATGGGCAATCGGGTGATCACGATGCTGCACGATGCACTCGATGCCTTTGCACGGATGGACCCAGCCGCAGCGGTCAACGTGGTCCGACAGGATTTCGCGATTGACAGTGACCACGAGGCCATCCTGCGCCAGAACGTGACCTTCATGATGGAGGACTCGCGCAATATCGGGCGCATGCTCGATATCACCTATGCGGCCCGGGCCCTGGAGCGCGTTGGTGATCACGCCCGCAACATGTGCGAGTACACCATCTACCTGGTCAAGGGTCGTGATGTCCGTCACATCGATCTGAAGGAAATGGAAGCGATCGCAACGGGTACGGTACCTGGAGAGAAGTGACGAATTGTTCGCGTTGCTGGCGTGGATCGCCGGCACGCTACGTGGACAGGTCCTGGCCAACTCTCATGGCCTCAGGCACGTCACCCCGAATGATCAAAGCGCAAGCGCCTGTGGAGTGCGGCGGCTTGCCGCCGCTGTGGGGCGTAGGGTTTTCCCCGGCGCCGAATAGCGGGAGCAGACTCCCGCACCCCATAAGCGCGAGCGCAGGCCGCAGCCAGTCATAAAAACGTCATCAGGATGTCACCGGGGCCGGGCAGACTCCGCACTTGGGAATCTGTTCGAAGTGCAGGCGATGGACATCCGAAAACTCTGGCTGACACTGGTGCAATGGGCAGATCCGCAGGTGGATCACGAGCGCATTCGGGTGATCGGCAGGGTGCTGATTCATCTTCGGAACAAAGAGAAGTCGCTCCTGGATCTCAAGGACGCTGTAACGGATGACGAGCAGCGCGCAGATCTCGCCAACAAGCTGAGCGTGCTGCGCGCGCAGAGAACGAAGGGCCTTCGTGCGCTGCGCGAATTACGGGCAGAGAGGCGGGCCGGTGCGCGAGCGTCCGGCAAGGAAGCGACCGGGCCGCAAGAGGCCTCTGCGGACTCAGAAAAAAGCGGTGATTCGGCGAGTACGGCCCCTGGTCGGTGACGACGGTCCGAGCATCCGGGATCGCCGAAAAGGCCAGGGAATCAGAAGACGAAGTCGATGCTTGCGAGAAGCGTCCCCGTGGAGTCAAGCAGTTCGACCCGCCAAGGGCCTTCCATTCCCCGATCGATCCGCTTCGTGGAGTGGCTGCGCCAGCGGTCGGCGCCGACGGGCACGCGTACAACGGCGACCTCAACGCCTTCCTGGAGCCACCGGTAGTGGAGAATCTCACCGGTCAGTCCGATGACCTCGCTGAACGCGGAGACCGAGGTGTCCCCTGCGGCGTTGTACGTGATGTCATCGAGGTGGCCCCTCGGCTCCCGGTTGACGACGGACTGCGCCAGTGAGAAACGCCTCACGGCGGCCGAGGAGATGGAAATGTCCTGCGACCGCGCCGGTCCCACGCTGGTGTCTTCCTCGGCGGTGGCCTGTCCGATCTCGGGGTCCGGTTCCGGCTCAGCTTTCACCGCAGGGGAGGGATCCGCAGCTGGTTCGGCCGCTGATTCCGCGGGAGGTGATGGTTCCTGGTCCGCTCCTGTGGACGGCAAATCGTCCGTGGCGCGTCGCTCCGCTTCGCCGGAGGCATCGGCAGGCTCCCGCTCGAAGTCTGTGGCCAACGAGGGCTCGTACTGGGGATCCATGGCCGAGGGGCCTTGGGGTTCGGGATCTGCGCCAATAGCGGCTTCCCGCTCAAGGGCTGCTACCAGCGGGAGTTCCTGTTCGGGGGCTGAGTCCATGGGGGGCTCCAGTGGAACAGGCACCGCATCCTTTGCTTCAGGAACCGCCGGCCTCGCAGGCGGCTGCGCAGTGGTCTGCCCTGGGGGCCGCGGAGAGGGCACCAGGGCCTCGGCAGGGTACTTCTCCAGCGTGGTCTCCGGCGCTGTTTCTGCCTGTGGCGGGAGGGTTTCGGTGAGCGGCGATGGCGTCAGCCAGGCATGAACGCCGTAGCCGAGGAGTCCGATCGCCAGGATGAGTACGACGAGCACCCCGATGATGCGGTTCCAGTGATAGATGTACTCCGGTTCGCGCTTGGCGATGTTGAGCGGGCCCCGTCTTCTCCGCCGCGTTCTTTCGACCATGGATTCCTCGCAGGCGCATGATGCATAAACCGCTTCCTGATGATCACGAATCCTCCGCAGGCCAGGAACATCGCATTGATCGCAGCGAAACCGCCAAAATCTTCGCCTCAAGGCAGGCTCCCGCAAGGGTCAAGAACCCGTGGGAGCGCGCCCTGCGCGCGAAGGGATCCCTTGCGGAGCTTCCGTAATGATCAGGAACCGCTGTACTGAAGCGCGCGCTTCGTGTCCGCACCATGGTACGCCGGGTACACCACCAATCACAGCCGTGCGCAGCCGGGGGGCCGCACGAGGCCACGAGCCCGATGCTCGAATGCGCGGCGCTTCAGAACGGGTCTGTCGCGGTTCGCGGTCCCCGTGCCTTCAGGCCGGGTTCAGTCTCCCGACCAAAGCATGCGTCCCGATTCCGAGAAGTCGTAGCCCTGCAGTTTGTCGGCCTCGCGGCGCGATTCTCCGGACTGGATCTGCAGCAGCAGTTCCCGGAACAGGGTGCGGAAGTAGATCGAGCGGTTCAGCACGAAATCGAAGGCCTCCCAGCCCGTGGGGAAGAAGGCGAGACCGAACTCGCGTGCCGCCGCCCGCGTGCCCGGGGTGATGTCGGCTTCGCCCATCGCGATCAGGGCGGCCGACTCGCGCTCGGAATGCGCAACCGCCACGGTGTTCAGCTTGCTCGGGTCGTCGGCACCGTGTCCCAGCGTCTCGCGGAGGAATCGCTGGGTCCCGGAGCCCTGCTGCCGCATCACCCAGCGCAGGCCAGCGTCCACCAGTTCCTGCAGGGACTCGTGTGCGGTGGCGACCGCCGGGTTCAGGATCAATCCCTGTTCGCGGTGGAAGGCGCGCACGATGATCCAGTGCCGGTGCTGCGGAAACGACCGGATCAGTGCCGGGTGGCGCAACTGGCTTTCCTGGACAGGGCCCCAATGCACGCAGCAGGCGTCGACGCGATGTCCCTGCAGCAGTTCCAGGCCCAGGCGGGTGACGATCGGCGTGAAGCTGACCAGCGCCCGTGAGCGCATGCGGTCGGCGAGCCTCGGTATCACGCGGTGGAGCAGGGGGTCGTCGCTGCCGGCAACGATGAGGCGGTCGGTCAGCAGGCCGCCGTGGCTGGATTCCAGCATCCACTTGTCGACCAGTTCGCGGGGGAACAGCCATTTGCCGGTGATCTTGGTGCCGGGGATCTTGCCCTCGCTGACCAGTGCGTAGACCTTCTTCTCGTGCAGGTTCAGGTATTCGGCCACCTGCTTGACGCTCAGGAAGCGGGGAGACTCCGTCACTGCGTTCATGGCTTATTCCGCCTCGTCTGCGGCCGCGCGCCGCCGTGGCTCAGGTCGAGCCTCGGGTCGTGCCTCCGGAATCGCGTCGAAGACCAGGCTCTGTGCGCCGTGGTAGACCAGAAAATGGCGGCCCTTGGCGCGTGCGATCAGGGTTACGCCGATCTGTCGCGCAAGGTCCATCCCCTGCGATGTCACGCCGGAGCGTGATACCAGGATCGGTATGCCCATCAGGGCCACCTTGATCACCATTTCGCTGGTCAGGCGGCCGGTGGTGTAGAAGATCCGCCCCGTGCCGGTCAGGCCCTGGAGCCACATGTGCCCGGAGATGGCGTCCGCGGCGTTGTGGCGGCCCACGTCCTCGACGAAGATCTCGATCTCATCCCCGTGGCACAGGGCACAGCCGTGCACCGCGCCCGCGCGGCGGTAGACCTCGTTGTACTCGTTGACCCGCTGCAGTGTCCGGTAGATCTCCGACTGGCGCAGCACCACCGGGGGGAGCCGGAGCTGTTCGAGCTTGTCCATCAGGTTCCCGAAGACGGTGCCCTGGCCGCAGCCTGTCGTCACCGTGCGATGCGCGAGCTTCTGTTCCCAGTCATCGACGCCGTTCAATGTCGTGACCGCGGCCGAGTCCGTCTCCCAATCCACCTGGACCGAGCGGATGGACTCCAGCGACTGCAGGAAACCCTGGTTGCGGATGTACCCGAGGACCAGCAACTCCGGAGCGCTGCCCAGGGTCATCAGGGTCACGATCTCGCGCTTGTCGACGTAGAGGGTCAGCGGTCGCTCGCCGGCGACATGCACGTCGCGCGGCAGTCCGTACTCATCGACCACTTCGACCGGGTGCGATGGTGACAGACCTGCAGCCGTCATCACGGGCCGGTAGCGAGGGCCTTCTGCAGGTGAATTCATTACGCGGGGATGTCCTCGGCTGACTGGATCGAGACTGTGCTCATCGTTGGAATCAAGCAAAATTCATTCCCTTGCTAATCACGGTGAAAAAGGCCAGTCTGAAGGACCTCGGTGGGACAGAATGTCGCAATTGGATGTGTCGAAATGTCCTTGTCGCCGCAGAATCCGGCCTTGAACGGAGAACTTTGGCTGGCAATTCAGCCGGACTGGGGCTGGCGTTTGGCGTGGTACGCGTCTTGCGTGCGCCTACGCGGAGCAAAGCAAATCACGTATCGCTACGAGCCGCACATGAACGAATCGAAACCAGACCTGAGCCCCGCGCCGACCTCGTCAAACGCCCCGGATCCCGCGTTGCCCGACAGCTTCCATGTCGGAGTATTGATGGAGCGGCGCGATCGGCCGGATTCGCGCTGGCTGCGGGAGAGCTGGGATCTTCTCGGCGTGGTGCTCGAAGCCGCGTCCGCCTCCACCGAGGGGCGTCGTTGTATCCGGCAATCGGACCATGGCGAGCAGTATCTCTGGTCGGGCTTCCGGGTTCGGCTGCATCGCGACGAACTCGAGAGCTACTACCACAACCTGCTGTCAACGGAGCCGAAGATCTTCGTGATCACCCATACCGGCGCCGACGGCGCGCCGGAGCCGTTCCTGGTATCGCTGAGCTACGACGAGGCCAACGCCTACGAGACGGGGTGTGAAGAAATGGTTTACAGCGCCGTGCTGCCACCGGTCCTGTACTCCTGGGTCGAACAATACGTCCTGGAGAACTATGCTCCTGAACGCCGGATCAAGCGCAAGCGGGATCGTCCCGGCAAGGGGGGCGAGTGCGAGTGAGCGCGTCGAGGCTGAAGATGTGGGTGCAGGGATGACGAAATCCGACTGGAAGGAACCGCGGGAAGAGGATCGGGACCCGGATGGCGACGGCTTCCTGCGCCGCTGGGTCAAGCGCAAGGCCGAGGCGCGCGGGGGCGATCCGGATCCTGTCGAACCTTCGGCAGCAACGGATCCCGCAGCGGCGGGTCAGGCCGAGCTTCCCGGATCCCCCCAGGCCAGCGAGGTGCAGGTGCCTGCCGAGGCGCCGCCGCGCGAGTCCCCGGAACGTGCGGACGCTGATATGCCGTCGCTGGATTCGCTTGATCAGGATTCCGACTACAGCCCCTTTCTGTCCCGTGGCGTGAGTCCCGAACTGCGCCAGACCGCCCTGCGCCAGTTGTTCCGGCAGCCGAAGTTCAATGTCGAGACCTGCCTGGACGACTTTCAGGATGACTTCCTGAATTTCCAGCCCCTCGGTGACATCGTGACCTCCGACATGCGCCACATGGCGGAAGTGGAGGCGCAGCGCGAGGCGACCCGTGTGGCAAGGGCTGCGGAAGATGCGCAGCCATCCGAGCCTGACCGGATCGCGGAAGAACAGGCGGGTGGGGAAGATGATCGGCCCGTGCCCGGCGAACATGCCGCGGCCGATGTGGCGGACGAAGCCGATGCGGGGGGAGAGGCCGGTTCCGAGGCGCCGGGGCACGCGGACAGTGCGAGCCCCTCCGATGACCAGACCAGGATGAAGAGTTGATGGCGATCGATCACGAACGCAACGGGCTCGCACGCAGCAAGGCCTTCGAGGCCGCTATGCAGCTTTCCGTGGAACCCACCTCGCGGGTCACCTACCACTCGCAGGGTCGGGTGCTGATCATCGGTATCGATGAGGGGGGCGTTCTCGATGCGGCCCGCCGCCTTCGCGAGCACCTGAACCCCGCGATGCTCTTGACCACCTCCGGTGATGCGCGCGAGATCGACGGAATACCGGTGCTCCATTCGAACGGGCGCGAGCCCCTGATCGAAGGCTACCTGGGCCGTTTTCGTGTGACCCTGGACGTGGGGGGAAAGTCCGCGAACGTGGCGACCCTGTTGCAGAGCAACTGGGAGTACTTCGACCTGGTCCTCGATCTGGGTCTGGCGCCGCTGATCCTGGCCGAGTGGCCTCCGGTCGGTTATTTCGCCCCGGGGTTCGGGGACCCGGAGGCGCTGGACCGCGCGATCGAAGATGTCAGCGATTTGAAGGGCGAATTCGAGAAGCCCAAGTTCTTCAGCTACGACTCGGAGATCTGTGCCCACGGGCGCAGTGGCATCAAGGGCTGTACGCGCTGCCTGGACGCCTGTCCGGCTATCGCGATCCGGTCTCTGGGCGAGACCATCGAGGTGCAGCCCGAGCTTTGCCAGGGTGGCGGTATCTGCGCGACGGTTTGTCCCACCGGGGCCATCATCTACACCTACCCGCGCCCGGCAGACCTGATCGAGCGCGCGCAGACCCTGCTGCAGACCTACCGCGACAGCGGCGGGGAGGAGCCGATCCTCCTGTTCTACGATGACGAGGCGGGCGCCGAGGCCCTGCAGCGCGTGGAGCCGCTTCCCGGGCAGGTGCTGGCCGTCGAGGTCGACGAGGTTGGCAGTGTTGGGCTCGATGTGCTGCTCAGCTGCCTTGCGGGCGGTGCCCGCGAGGTGATTCTGCTGGACACGCCGGCACTGCCGGGAAAGGTACGGCGCAACCTGCTGGAGCAGTTGGGCTATGCGCATTCCGTGCTGCAGGCCCTCGGCTACCCGCGTGAATCACTGCGTCTGGCGCAGGCCGAAGCCTGCCGGGACCTGCCCGGCGATCCGATGCCGGCGCTGCGTCCGGAACGCATCGAGGGTTCCAACCGCAAGCGCGCTACGCTGTTCCAGGCGCTGGATCACCTGAATCGGGACGCGCCGGCGCCGCAGGTGGAGATCCCGCTGCCAGCCGGCGCTCCGTTCGGTGAGGTTCGCGTCGACCGCGATGCCTGCACGCTGTGCATGGCCTGTGCCTCCGTGTGCCCCGCGCAGGCCCTGTCCGCGCCGGGGGACCTGCCGCGGCTGGACTTCATCGAGGGTAACTGCGTGCAGTGCGGTCTGTGTGAACTCACCTGCCCCGAACGCGCGATCACCCTGCGGGCGCGCCTGATCACGGAGCCGCAGCGGCGTGACGCGCAGCGCGCCCTGAACGAAGAGGAGCCCTTCGAGTGCATCGTCTGCGGCAAGCCCTTTGCCACGCGGAGCATGATCGACAACATGACCAAACGCCTGGAGGGCCACTGGATGTTCCAGGACGAGTCGTCCAGGCGTCGCCTGATGATGTGCGAGGACTGCCGAGTGATCGACATGTTCAGGGACGGAAGTGATCGGAAGGTTTGACCCGCGGCCCTCAGGATGCGCGGACACAATGTCGCTTTGCGCGCAGATGCGCCGCCATGTCGGGTGATCGGTATGCTTTTTCCTTTCTATTTGTCGGAATTTTCCTTCGGGGTATGGCCCACTGATTGCATGGGCATCCGGAGACAGGAGAGATGATGCAGGAGCGGTGGTTACCCGAGGAAGATCAGGCCCGAGTCGGAATGTACACGCTGCTGGCCAGGCTGCTCGCGGCGCCGGCGGATCAGGTTCAGCTGGAAGAACTGGCGAACCTGGATCTGGGGAGCAACCCGACTGGAGAGGTTGCGGTGGCCCTGTCCATGCTGAAGCTCGCCGCACAGCAGGCACGTGTTTCGGAAGTCGACGACGAGTTCCACACGTTGTTCATCGGGATCGGACGGGGAGAACTCGTACCCTTCGGCTCCTGGTACCAGACGGGCTATTTGATGGAGAGGCCATTGAGTGAGTTGCGCCAGGACCTGGTCAGATTCGGCTTCGAACGCGAGCCGGGCAACCCTGACCCCGAGGATCACGTGGCATTCCTCTGCGAGGTCATGGCGCTGATGGTGAATTCCAGGGAGATCCCCGAGACGGCACAGCAACAGTTTTTCAAGGCCCACATGGCAAGCTGGATGCCGGCGTTTTTTCGCGATCTGGAGGGCTGCGATGCGGCCTGTTTCTACAAGGCGGTGGGGCGTCTGGGAACCGTGTTCCTGGCGCTGGAAAGGTCCTATCAGGACACGAATGAGCGGTGACCATGAACGCCTGGGCGGAGCTTCGGGTGGTGGGTGCTGCAGGGCATGTTGGTTTGGGTTCCATACCAGTTGAGGAGTAGCGAGACATGAATGACAAGTCACAGCATCACACGGTGCAGGCGCCATCGAGCCAGCGCCGGCGTTTCCTGAAAAAGGTCGGGTTGGCGGGGACCAGTGCAGCCGCGGCCGCGGCGCTTCCGGGTATCGTTGCGGCGGCGCCCGAAGCCGATGAGGCCGTCTCCGAGCCGGGCAGGACCGGCTACCAGGAGACAGCCCACGTCCGCGACTACTACCGGACTGCCTCGGACTAGGCCCGCGGCCCGCGTCGAAAACCAGGAATCTGCATCGATCCCCGTGAGGGTCAGGAGCAACGAAACATGAAACTGATAAAAAAATCCCACACCGAGCAAACCGCCGAGGCGCCGAGCGCGGGTCGCGGTGCCGACGGCAAGGGCGTTTCCCTGAACCGCCGCGCCTTTCTGCGTAACGCCGGCCTGACGGTTGGCGGCGTGACCCTGGCAAGCCAGATGGTGCCGGGGCTGGTCAGAAAGTCCGAGGCTGCAACGACCGTCGCGGTCGGTGACGATGTGGAGACCAAGCGCACGATCTGCGGACACTGCTCCGTGGGCTGCGGCATCTACGCCAAGGTGCGCGACGGCGTCTGGGTCGGGCAGGAGCCTGCCTTCGACCACCCGTTCAACCTCGGCGCCCATTGCGCCAAGGGCGCGGCGGTGCGTGACCACGGTCATGGCGAGCGGCGCCTCAAGTACCCAATGAAGATGGTCGACGGCAAGTGGAAGCGCATCTCCTGGGATCAGGCGATCGACGAGATCGGCGACAAGATGATGGAGATTCGCGAGGCCTCCGGCCCGGATTCCGTCTACTGGCTCGGCTCGGCCAAGTTCAACAATGAACAGGCCTACCTGTTCCGCAAGATGGCGGCCCTGTGGGGCTCCAACAACGTCGATCACCAGGCGCGCATCTGTCACTCGACGACGGTTGCCGGCGTAGCCAATACCTGGGGCTACGGTGCGATGACCAACTCCTACAACGACATGCTCAACAGCAAGGCCATCCTGATCATCGGCGGGAATCCTGCCGAGGCGCATCCGGTGTCCATGATGTTCACGCTGCGCGCCAAGGAGCAGGGCGCCAAGCTGCTCGTGATCGACCCGCGCTTCACCCGCACCGCCGCGCACGCGGACCAGTTCGTGCGCCTGCGCCCCGGCTCCGACATCGCCGTCGTCTACGGGATGATGTGGCACATCTTCGAGAATGGCTGGGAAGACAAGGAGTTCCTGGAACAGCGTGTCTGGGGCATGGACCAGGTCCTCGAGGAGGTTGCGCGCTGGACACCCGACGAGGTGGAACGCGTCTCGGGCGTGGATCGCGAGACCTGCTACAACGCGGCCAAGCTGATGGCCGACAACCGTCCCGGGACCTTCGTCTGGTGCATGGGCGGGACCCAGCACACTGTCGGCAACAACTTCACCCGGGCCTACTGCCACTTCCAGTTGGCACTGGGCAACATGGGCAAGGCCGGCGGTGGCACCAACATCTTCCGCGGCCATGACAACGTGCAGGGCGCTACCGACTTCGGCGTGCTGTCCGACAACCTGCCGGGTTACTACGGGCTGTCCGAGGGTGCCTGGCGGCACTGGGCAGCGGTGTGGGATCTCGACTACGACGAGATGGCCGCGCGCTTCGGGCAGGAGACCTACGAGGAACGCGGTGGCTCCGGTTCCAAGCCGATGAACACCTCCGGCATCCCGGTCTCGCGCTGGATCGACGGGGTGCTCGAGGATCGGGAACAGATCGTCCAGCCGGACAACCTCAGGGCGATGGTCTTCTGGGGTCACGCGCCGAACTCGCAGGTGCGCGGGCCCGAAATGAAGAAGGCCTTCGAGAAGCTCGACCTCCTGGTGGTCGTCGATCCCTTCCCGACCGTTTCGGCGGTCATGCATGATCGCAAGGACAACACCTACCTGCTGCCCGCGACCACGCAGTTCGAGACGTACGGCTCGGTCACGGCCTCGAACCGGTCCATCCAGTGGCGGGACAAGGTTATCGAGCCGCTGTTCGATTCCCGTCCGGATCACGTGATCATCTACAAGTTCGCGAAGAAGTTCGGCATCGCCGACGACCTGACCAAGAACATCCAGGTGAACGGTGAGGAGCCGCTGATCGAGGATATCGTCCGCGAGTACAACAAGGGCATGTGGACGATCGGCTACAGTGGTCAGAGCCCGGAACGTCTGAAGGATCACCAGAAGAACTGGCACACCTTCAACACCACGACCTTGCTTGCGGAGGGTGGTCCTGCCCACGACGAGTTCTACGGTCTGCCATGGCCCTGCTGGGGTACCCCGGAGTTCAAGCATCCCGGCACCGCGAATCTCTACGACACCAGTCTGCCGGTGGCCAAGGGCGGTCTGAACTTCCGCGAGAACTTCGGTACCGAGCGGGATGGCGACAACCTGCTGGCCGAGGGCTCCTATCCGGTGGGTGCCGAGATTCAGGACGGTCACCCGCGTTTCAGCGCCGACCTGCTGAAGCAGCTCGGCTGGTGGGACGACCTGACCGACGAGGAGAAGGTTCTGGCCGAAGGCAAGCCCTGGCATCTCGACCGCTCCGGCGGAATCATCCGTGTGGCGATCGAGCACGGCTGTGCGCCCTTCGGGAACGCCAAGGCCCGTTGCGTGGCGTGGAACTTCCCCGACCCGGTGCCGATCCACCGCGAGCCGCTCTACACCACCCGCTACGACCTGGTCGAGAAGTATCCGACCTATGAGGACCGGCGTGGCTTCTTCCGGCTGCCGACGCGCTACGCCTCGGTTCAGGCGAAGGACTACAGCAACGACTATCCGCTCATCCACACCAGCGGACGCCTGGTGGAATACGAGGGTGGCGGTGACGAGACGCGCTCCAACCCATGGCTGGCGGAATTGCAGCAGGAGATGTTTGCGGAGATCCACCCGGTGGACGCGAACAACGCCGGAATCCGCGATGGCCAGGACATCTGGCTGGAGGGGCCCGAGGGCGGTCGCATCAGGATCAAGGCGATGGTCACCCGGCGCGTCGAACCAGGCGTGGTGTTCACACCGTTCCATTTTGGCGGCCACTTCCAGGGCAAGGATCTGCGCGCCAATTATCCGGAGGGCAGTGATCCCTTTGTGCTCGGCGAGGCCTGCAACACGGCATTCACCTACGGCTACGACTCGGTGACCGCGATGCAGGAAACGAAGTGTTCGTTGTGCCGGATCCAGCCCGCTTGATGCATCGGCAGTGGACAGGCAACCAGATCTGAGGAGAGCCCATTATGGCCAAGATGAAGTTTCTTTGTGACGCCGAACGCTGCATCGAGTGCAACGGGTGTGTGACCGCTTGCAAGAACGCGAACGAGGTGCCCTGGGGCGTGAACCGCCGCCGCGTCGTTACGCTGAATGACGGCGTACCCGGCGAGAAGTCCATTTCCGTGGCGTGCATGCACTGCACCGACGCTCCGTGCGCGGCGGTGTGCCCGGTGGACTGCTTCTACACCACTGCCGACGGCGTGGTCCTGCACGACAAGGACCTCTGCATCGGCTGCGGCTACTGCTTCTACGCCTGCCCCTTCGGCGCGCCGCAGTATCCGTCGCCGCAGCAGCGGGTCTTCGCGGTGCGCGGCAAGATGGACAAGTGCACCTTCTGTGCGGGGGGGCCTGAGGAAGTCGGCTCCAAGGCGGAGTTCGACAAGTACGGGGCGAACCGTCTCGCCGAGGGCAAGCTTCCCGCCTGTGCGGAGATGTGCGCGACCAAGGCCCTGCTGGCGGGCGACGGCGACATGCTCGCGGACATCTACCGCAAGCGGGTGATGCGTCGTGCCGGACGCCCGGAAACCTGGGGCTGGGACAAGGCCTACGGCGCGGGCGTCTGAGGTCTCAGGGCGGCGGTTGTCCGGAAGGTCGGGCAGCTTGCCGCCGGTCCCTTCGTCCGTCAGTCGACCGACCTCGCATGGTTCTCGAATGGTTAAGGAGAATGACAGTGAAAACCCGATTTCTTTTCGCAGCAATCCCTCTCGTGGCGTTGCTGTTCTTGCTGACCGGCTGCTATGAAAGTCGCGACGTGACGATGCATGACGCCGGGGTTTACAAGGGCAAGACCGATCCTCTCGTGGAAATGTCCGCAGACCCGGCCTATCAGGAACGTCTCCAAGAGCGGTTCCTGATGGTGCAAACCGACCGCTGAAACCTGGAGGGTTCCAAGATGAAATCTTCACTCAACCCGGTCCAGGACCGTTCCAGCCGCAGCAGGCTCGGCAAGCTGGTCCTCCTCGGGTTTCTCGGCGCGGTCTTCCTGATCGTGGCGCTTCCGCTTACCGGCTACCTGCTCGTCGGTGAAACCGCGGCCCAGGCCCAGCAGGGCGCGACGAATCCCCTGTCGGAGTACTGGCGAGGTGCGCGCGAAGGTACCCAGGGATACACGGCGGTCACGGCTCCCCAAGCCAACGTCCTGATCACTGACAGCGGCCAGAACTGGCGTCAGATCCGCAATGGACCCTTGGCCACCTACGGTGCCTGGTTGATGTTTCTGGTGCTCGCGATCCTGGCGGTGCTGTTTCTGGTACGGGGCAGGATCGACATCGATGGCGGCCGCAAGGGTATGACGGTCGAGCGCTGGAAGCTGTCCGACCGGACGTTGCACTGGTTTACGGCCGTCCTGTTCATCCTTCTCGGGATCACGGGTCTCAGCCTGCTTTATGGACGTGCCGTCCTGATGCCGGTGATGGGTCCGGAGGCCTTTGCCGCTTACGCTCAGGGCGCGATCTATGTCCACAACTACCTCGGTCTGTTCTTCGGAATCGGTCTCCTGCTGATGATCGTGAAGTGGTTCAGGGTCAATATTCCCAAGGGCCATGACCTCGGCTGGTTCCTTTCCGGCGGTGGCATGCTGAAGGGCAAGCACCCGCACGCGGGCTTCGTCAACGCGGGCGAGAAGCTGCTGTTCTGGACCCTGTTCTTCGTGGGCGGTGCGATCGTGGTTACCGGTGTGATCCTGCTGTTCCCCGTGCTTGGCCAGTCACGCGAGGTGATGCAGATCTCGCTGATCATCCACGCGGTGACCTCGATCCTGGTGATCTCGTTCATCTTCGGTCACATCTACCTCGCTACGGTGGCGATGAAGGGTTCGATGGAAGGCATGGTGGGTGGCCGTGTGGACGTGAACTGGGCACGCCAGCACCATGACCTCTGGATGAAGGAACTGGAGGAAAAGGGCGTGAAGCCGCAGCCCGCCGCGGATGCGGAACCGCCACCCAAACCCGCTGAGGAACCGCGACCGGCGGCATCATGATGACCCACGCACGGCTCCCCGGACCGCGATAAGGCAGGGGGAACGGCTGCCGGCCCGATCCCACGGTCCGGCGGCTGTTTGTGTGTTGGCTCGCGACATTTCGTTTTTTCAGGATTCGTTTCACGCTAACTGTCATGGCCCCGGAGCGCGCAACCCCGAAGGATGAAAGCACAAGCGCCTATGGAGTGCGGCGGCTTGCTGCCGCTGTGGGGAGCTGGGTCATCCCCGGCACCGAATAGCGGGAGCAAGCTCCCGCACTCCATAAGCTCGAGTGCAGGGCGTATCTGCCATCGCGGCGTGGGTCCCGTTGCCGACGTCCCCGCACACGCGGGAGCTGAAACCACAATGAACCATCCGAAATCAAGGAGAGCATTCGATGAACGAGGAGACCCTGAATCTCAGCCTGCGCAGCTTCCTGAAGCGTGTGGGTATCAACTGCCAGCGTGAGATCGAGATGGGCGTTCGGCAGGCCCTGGAGGATGGCAAGCTGCAGGGCGACGAGACGCTTCCTGTCAAGGTGACACTCGAGTTCGGGCCTCTCGACGCGCCGTTCGTGATCGAAGGCGAGATTTCCCTCGAATAAGATGCGCCGCCGTCATTTCTTCCGGTTGTGCGCGGGTGGCGCCGGCGCCGTCGCCGTTCCTGGTCTGTTGCACCCGGCCGGCCCCGTCGTCGAGCGCGCCTACGGGCGGGTCCGACTCGTGAACGAGACCGGTGGATCGCTGCATGTCGACGACCTTCAGATCGGCGAGACCTATCTCTTCCATTACCCGATGGCCGCGACGCAGTGCTTTCTGATCCGTCTGGACCGTCCCGCCGAGGCCGTGACATTGCGGACCCGGGACGGCACTCCGTATGAATGGGCCGGGGGCGTTGGCCCGGAACAAAGTGTCGTCGCCTACTCGGCCATCTGCGCCCACAAGATGGCTCATCCGTCGCCGGTGATCAGCTACATCGATTACCGGCCTGAGCTGAAGGAAGGCGGCGCCGAGTCGGGGATGATCGCCTGCTGCGCGGAAGGCAGCGCCTACGATCCGCGGCGGGGTGGCCGCGTGTTGTCAGGGCCGGCGGAACAGCCCCTGGCTGCGATCATTCTGGAGCACGATGCAGAGGAAGACGCGTTGTTCGCGACGGGCACGCTGGGTGGCGAGATGTTCGACCGCTTCTTCCGCGAGTTTGGCCACCGGCTGATGCTGGAGTACCCGCGCCAGACTCCGGACAGTCATGTGCAGGACGTCGCCCTGGTCCAGACCCTGGAGAGCTTCACCCGCTCGGTTGTCCACTGCGGCGTCTCCCTCGAGACGTAGGCTGCCAAGTAGGCCGACCAGGCGCTCAGCGCCTTATGGAGTGCGGCGGCTTGCCGCCGCTTTGGACGTCGAGCCAACCCCGGCCCCGGATAGCGGGAGCGAGCTCCCGCACTCCATAGGGCCTTGGATACCGTCAGCGTTCCATTGAAGCCTTCAATACCCGCACCACTTCCTGGTGACCCAGCGCCTCGGCGATGTCCAGGGCCGTCTGGCCGGTATTCTCGCTCTGGTCCGGGTTGCAGCCTAGTTCCAGCAGTAGCTTGACGAGCCTGGGGTCGCCCCGCTCGGATGCACGCATCAGTGGTGTCCACCCGTAGAGATCCTGCACCCCGAAGTCGGCACCGTACCGCGAGAGGACGCGCAGATTCCCACGCTGGCCCTTGACGGTAGCCAGCAGTACCGGGGTCCACCCGTGGCGCACCCGGATGTTGGGGTCGGCGCCCGCGCGCAGCAGGCGTTCGACGGTGTCCGGTTGGTCCCGGAGGACTGCATACATCAGCGCCGTGCTGCCCTTCGGGTGCCTGGTATCGACCTGCGCGCCGTGGTGCAACAGGCTCTGCACAGCACGCTCGTGGCCAAGGTCCGCAGCCCACATCAGGGCCGTCTTGCCTGCGTACGGAGCCTTCCCGCTGGTGGCGTCAGGATCGGCTCCGCGCCGCAGCAGGTCCTCGACACGCGCCGCATCACCCGTGCGCACGGCGTGCAGAAGATTTTCAGCCATGGCGGATGCAAGAGACTCGGCCGGGATCAGCGCCACAAGCATCAGTCCGGTCACCAGGGTTCGCCAGCATACGGTTCGTGTCATCTGCGCCTGCCTCTCTCGATCACGCCGCCCCACGGCTGGACCTACTCCAGTTCTGCAGGCCGGGTTAGCGTGAAAGTCACGGCCACGTTCAGTAGGTCGGGTTAGCGTAGCGTAACCCGACGT
>NZ_REBW01000032.1 GCF_007692535.1 Thioalkalivibrio sp.
TTGTCTGGCTGAACGATATCCCCGCAATCTGAGGCAATGCCGGCGGCTCGACCGCAACGATTCGGGCGTTTTCCGCGAAATCGTCGTGGCAGCCCTGCCTGCCAGGCGCGGGATCAGGCGTTCTTCAGAATCCGGCCGCGTTCGCGCTGCCAGTCGCGTTCCTTGTCGACCGCCCGCTTGTCGTATTCCTTCTTGCCCTTGGCCAGGCCGATCTCCAGCTTGGCCTTGCCGCGCTTCCAGTACAGCGACAACGGCACCAGCGTGTAGCCCTTGCGTTCGACGGCGCCGATCAGCCGGTTGATCTCGGAGTGCTGCAGCAACAGCTTGCGCGTGCGGCTCGGGTCCGGGTGGATATGGGTCGAAGCCGTGGGGAGCGGCGTCACGTGGGCGCCGAACAGCCACGCCTCGCCGTTGCGCAGCAGCACGTAGGACTCGCTCAACTGCGCGCGCCCGTCGCGCAATGACTTCACCTCCCAACCCTCCAGGACCAGTCCGGCCTCGAGCCGGTCCTCGATGAAGAAGTCATGTCTCGCCTTGCGGTTGACCGCGATGGTGTTGGATGCGGCCTGGTTCTTGGGGTTCTTTTTCGCCATAACGTCTCAGTATACCAAGGCGCCTGCGCGGACGGCTCACTTCCCGCCGCCTATTCCAGCCTGCCTCGGGCGGTCAGTTGAGCCCCTGCCGGGGTTGCCGCACAATCCGGAAAAACCAGGGGGAAGTTTTGATGCCAGCGACGGTCTCGATCCACGGTCAGTGGTCCACCCGATTGGCCTTCATCCTTGCGGCGACGGGCTCGGCGGTCGGACTGGGGAACATCTGGCGTTTTCCCTACATCGTCGGTGACAACGGCGGCGGGGCCTTCGTGCTGGTCTATCTCGCCTGCATCCTGCTGATCGGGCTGCCGATCATGATGGCCGAGATCCTGCTGGGGCGCCGCGGGCGCCAGAGCCCGATCAACACAATGCTGACGGTGGCGCGCGAAGAGGGACTGAGCCGGGGCTGGGGGCTGATGGGCTGGATCGGGGTGCTCGCGGGATTCCTGATCCTGTCCTTTTACAGCGTCATTGCCGGCTGGGCGCTGGCCTATGTCTTCAAGTCCGGGAGCGGCGGATTCATCGGGCTCGATGCCGAGGGTTCGTCGGAAATGTTCGGGGCCATGCTGGCGAGCCCGGAGGCCCTGCTGGCTTGGCACACCATCTTCATGGTCATGACGGCCATGGTCGTCGCGCGAGGGGTACGCTCGGGACTGGAGCGGGCGGTGACCATTCTGATGCCCCTGCTGGTGCTGCTGCTGGTCGTCCTGGTCGGCTATTCCATGGCGCAGGGCGAGTTCATCGCCGGTGTGCAGTTCCTGTTCCAGCCTGACTTCTCCGCGCTCTCCGCGAATGCAGTGCTGCTGGCGATGGGTCAGGCCTTCTTCACGCTGAGCCTCGGGATGGGCGCGATCATGGTCTATGGCAGCTACCTGAGCAGCGAAGCCTCGGTCGCGAAGACTTCCGGGGCTGTGGTTGCCGCGGACACGCTGGTCGCCCTGCTTGCGGGACTCGCGATCTTCCCCATTCTGTTCGCCGCTGGGCTCTCCCCGGGGCAGGGGCCCGGCCTGATCTTCGTGACCCTGCCGCTGGCCTTTGCCGAGATGCCGATGGGGCTTTATTTCGGGACCGTCTTCTTCGTGCTGCTGGTCTTCGCGGCCTGGACCTCGGCGATATCCCTGATCGAGCCCGCGGTCGCCTTCCTGGTGGAAAACCTGTCATTGACGCGGGTGTTCGCGACCACGCTGGTCGCCATGTTCGCCTGGCTGCTCGGGATCGGCGCCTTGCTGTCGCTGAACGTCTGGTCGGGCTACACGCTGTTCGACATGGGGATTCTCGACCTGCTCGACTATCTCACGGCAAACATCCTGTTGCCGCTCGGCGGTTTCCTGATTGCGCTGTTCGTTGGCTGGCGCATGACCGAGCGCTCGGTGCAGTCGGAATTGCGCCTGAAGCTCGGCTTCGTGTACAGCCTGTGGTACTTCCTGGTCCGCTACGTGGCGCCGATTGCGATCCTGGTGGTGTTTCTGCGCGCGATCGGCCTGGTCTGATGACCACGCGCGTCCAGCGATCGGAGTGGGTGCCCTATTCGGCCGAACAGATGTTCAACCTGGTCAATGATGTCGAGTCCTACCCGGAGTTCCTGCCCCACTGCCGCAGCGCCCGGATTCTCGAGTCACGGGACGGCAGGATCAAGGCCACGATCGAATTGGCCACGGGGGCGCTGCACAAGTCGTTCACTACGTTGAACCGGCTCGAGGCACCGCACCTCATCGATATACGGCTGGTGGACGGCCCGTTCCGCAGTCTTCACGGGTCCTGGACTTTCACCGAGCAGAAGGGTCGCGGCACGCGGATTGCGCTGGATCTCGAGTTCGAGTTCTCCAGCCGCCTGATGTCGCTGGCGATCGGTCCGATCTTCAATCATGTGGCCAACTCGCTGGTCGATGCCTTCGTGCGTCGGGCGAAAGTCATCCACGGAGAGAACCATGGCTGAGCCGGGAGACGGGCAGGGTGGCGAACCGATCGCAGTGGAGGTGGCCTACGCGCGCCCCGACGTGCAGCTCGTGCTGCCCGTGCAGGTGCCCCCGGGCGCTACGGTGGCGGATGCGCTGAGCAGTTCGAGGATCACCGAACGGTTCCCGGAGATCGACCTGGAGACGGCAAAGGTCGGCATCTTCGGCAAGCTGACGCGCATGGACACGGTGTTGAAGCCCCGGGACCGGGTGGAGATCTATCGCCCCCTGATCGCCGACCCCAAGGAGGTCAGGCGACAGCGCGCCGCGGAGGGCAAGCCGACGAAGAAGGGCGGCGCATCATCCAGTGAAGGAAGCTAGTGGGCCAGGTCCGACAGGTTGCCAGGAGAGTCCGTATGGTGGGATGAGCGCATCTGATGACCACGAAAGCTCCGCCGGTGGTCAGCTTCGTGTTGTTTCAAGTGGCGCGGATGTAGGAGGCCAGCCCCTGGCCGATGGGTTTTCCGGCGCGAGATCGGCGAGAGGGCTCGCCTCCTACGGGGGGAGGGTGATGCGGAGCGTGCGTTGTGCACGACAGGACGGCCTGCGGAGCCTTCATGATGATCCGGTGAGCGTGTGCATTGAAGCCGTCCAGGAAGCTCAGCCGCCGGTCTCGGCAGGCGGGCTCGTGTCCTCGATCCTTGCCACGCGGCCGCCTTCGAAGAAGACACTGACCCTTCGTTTCTCGGTCGGACCCCGGCCGGGCCGGGAGTAGTAAACGTAATCCCAGCGGTCCTCCCGGATGAAGGTGCCGAGGACCTGGGGCGACCCCATGAGGAACTCCACCTGCTCCGGCGTCATGCCGTCGCGGATCTGTGCGACCTTGCTGTCCTCGATGGCGTTGCCCTGCTGCACGTCGAGGCGATAGGTGGGAATGCCGCTACAGGCGCTGAGCAGAGTTGCGACGGTGGCAATAGAAATGAGAATCTTAAGCATCAGGCGGGTGTGTCCCGTGATCCGGTTCAGGGCATGGCGCCCGATCTTACAACAATCCACCCCGGGCCAGCAGCAGGTGTCCGGGGCGACGAGGGGACTTCCAGTGGAAACGCAAAACCTCAAGAAGGCGGGGCTCAAGGTCACGTTGCCGCGCATGAAGATCCTCCAGATCCTCGAGGAGTCCGAGACCCGCCACCTGACCGCCGAGGCGATCTACCGCGAACTGCTGGATTCCGGAGAGGAAATCGGCCTGGCCACCGTCTACCGGGTACTGACCCAGTTCGAGGCCGCGGGCCTGGTCTCGCGTCTGCACTTCGAGGGCAACCAGGCCGTTTTCGAACTGGATCGGGGCGGTCATCACGACCACATCATCTGCAACCAGTGCGGGCGTGTCGAGGAGTTCCTTGACGAGACCATCGAACAGCGCCAGCGCCAGATCGCGAAGGAACACGGTTACCGGATCAAGGACCA
This sequence comes from Thioalkalivibrio sp., assembly GCF_007692535.1. Classification (GTDB taxonomy): domain Bacteria; phylum Pseudomonadota; class Gammaproteobacteria; order Ectothiorhodospirales; family Ectothiorhodospiraceae; genus Thioalkalivibrio. Next base: position 3,956 of record NZ_REBW01000032.1, read on the forward strand.
CGCTCTGGTCCTCTACGGTGACTGCCTCGACGAAGACTGCCCCCGCCGCGGCAACTGACAAACGTCCCATTCCGTTA
>NZ_REBW01000219.1 GCF_007692535.1 Thioalkalivibrio sp.
GGGACATCACGCTCGATGACGTAGCGGTGTAAAGGCATGGCCGATCCTCCATTTTCGTCGTTGAGGAAGTTTAGGGCACCACATCCCCCGCTCGTGCGGCCAGTCGCGGAGGTGTGCGGGCCGGGCGCCAGTAATCCTATCGGCGGCTATTCGGACGCCATCACGATGTCGTCCTTCGTGGGACCAAGAATGGCGAAGAGCTCCTGCTGTTCGCGCTCGCCCACGTTATGGCGCGCGAGCGTGGCGGCGAATAGTTCACCCATACGCTCCCACTCGGTCTCGCTGACGTTCAGGCCCTCGTGGGCCTGGCGCAACGTCGGACCTACGTATGTGCACGGCCCGCCGCTGGCCTCGCAGATGATGCTCGTGAGGTGGTACTTCAGACCCGGTACCCCCTCCCCGGGCTTCCGCTCGCGGGTGTCCGGATTTGCCATGATCACCGGGTCGGCTACGAAATCATCGACGAAATCGTCGACGACGAGTGCGATGCCCGAAATACCACCAAGGCGCTCAATGAGCGTTTCTTCGGCGGGCTCGGACTGGGCGGCAACCGCAGGGGCGAGTATCACCAATATAAGGATCATTGAGATTCTAGTCATGATCGACCTCCTCACCGTGTGGGTGGGCACGTGGCGACAGATGCGCCAGTGCTAAGGCGGTCAGCCCACCCGGGCCGGGGGTTCCTGGCATCGGGCATCCAGACTGGCGCCGTTTCCTTCGAGCCTAGTGGGTGGACCGGTCAAATACTTGCAGAAGCGTGCGCATGGGCGACCGATCTTGCGGTTTGTTGCCGGCACGGGCCGGGACGCGGCCACGGTCAGCGTTCTGATCAAATGTTCCCTTTGCACGCGACTGCGGTCGAGTATTCATGACGGCTGAAAGACGGCCTAGGGCCGACCACTACACGCTGTCCACCTCGTGAATGCTGGGGGTCTTTACCTAGGGGGTTTCCGTCCTGCCGAAAACCGATGGCCGGCTCTACCTTTTCCTTACGGATTGAGCGTTGGAAGGAGATGCCGCGATGGCGATGGTGCCTGTCAACGGCGTCCGTTTGGCCTACGAAATTCAGGGAACCGGAGAGATCCCCCTGGTCATGGTGCACGCATCATGGCTATCCCGCCGGACTTGGGATCCGATGGTTCCGCGATTGGCGGAGTCGTTTCGCGTTCTCACCTATGACCGCCGTGGGCATGGTGACAGCGAGCGGCCAACCTCCGCTTCACGATGGACGCGGCGACGGCTCCCGAGGAGGGCCCGGCAACGCGCTCCTACGACAACATCCATGTCGCTGCGGAGGATTGCGGGATGTCGCGCCTCTACAACGGCTTCCGCTTCCGGTTCGACATCGACGCCGGTACCAAGCAGGGGCGTGAGCGGGCCGCATATCTACTCGCCACGACTCGCCGACTGCTCGACACGGCGCCGGAATAGAAAAAAGCCGATGGGAGGGATGGGAACATGAATTTTTACACCCTGTATCGCTGCCATAATTATCATTTCAAGATCTACGGGGCGATGCTCCTCGGCCAGCGCAGCCAGGCGCTTGAGGCGGCCGACGCACTGGCCGCGAACCTTCGCGCGGACGTGCTGCGCCCGCTCGCCGATTTTTTCGAAGCTTTCGTGCCGATGAAGCAGCATGTCTTCATCCGCTTCGGCATGTGGTCGGACATCCTCGACCAGGCGCTGCCCGTGGATACGAACCTCTATGCCATGACCACGGCGCTGATGCGCTATGCCCGGACCGTCGCGCTCGCCAATCTCGGTAAGATCGACCAGGCCGAGGTCGAGCGCGACGCTTTTATGGCGGCGTATGCGGCGGTGCCGGAAAGCCGCATGCTGTTCAACAACACCTGCATCGACATCCTGAAGATTGCCGAGCAAATGATGCTGGGGGAGTTGGAATACCATAAGGGTAATCACGACGCGGCCTTCGCGCATCTGCGCCAGGCGGTGCATCTGGATGACACGCTGCCGTATGACGAGCCCTGGGGCTGGATGCAGCCCACGCGCCACGCGCTGAGCGCACTCTTGCTGGAACAGGGGCGGCTGGACGAAGCCGAGGCGGCCTATCGGGCGGATCTGGGTCTGGACCCGACGCTGGCTCGGGCTTGCCAGCATCCGCAGAACGTCTGGAGCCTGCACGGCCTGCACGAATGCCTGACCCGGCGCGGCGAGGAGATCGAGTCCCGGCACATCAAGCTGCAGCTTGACCGCGCAATCGCGCGCGCCGATGTACCGATCAGGGCCTCCTGCTATTGCCGCGGGAACGGCGAGGCCTGACGCCACATTGATGGGCGCCGGTTCCGTGGTTCGTGTCAGGGGCGGTACGGCATCTCCACTTCGGTATCATCGATCGGGACCATCACGTGGACCAGTGGATGGTCACGCCACATGACGTACGGCCCGCCGACCAGTGGATCTGTCGGGATGCCCTCCAATAGCGCCGGGTCCGGCACGATGATCATGAGGTGCGGGCCCGTTACAACCCACTCGTTGTCCTGGGTTGGCTCCTCGGCGTAAGGGTCGATATTGCTGGCGCCCTCATCCCCGCGGAGCATATACGCCAGTCCCATGGCAGTCACGTTCACCTCGTCGTGCCGGTTCATGTACGCGTCCACCCACGCCATCCACTGCTGGTCCAAGCACATGGGTTCGCCCGGCATGGCTATGCAGGTCCAGTCGTTGGTTCCGGCTCGGAGGGTGTTCCCCTCGGAGTCCATGATCGTGGCGTCAGCCGCGATGGAGGGGGGACCGGCGCTCATGGCGTAGGCAATGGGATCGTCGGGTGTGGGCAGCGCCTGGGCGGCCGTGAGGCCGGGAAGAATCAGGACGAGAACCACTAACAGGGTGGGTACACGGATCATCTTATCCTCCTTGCTGTGTGAGGCAGAGTGGCGAGGGGCTCGTCGCCTAATCGACGGAGCGGGAGGCTCGACAACGGTTTGCGGCTGCGCGTCGTCCGTACGGCGGCGCAAGAATCCTTCGAAACGATGTAACTGCGGATTACCGAGTTTCTCAACTGACCTCGACGTCACGTCGTGGAAAATCTTCGCATGCATATCCCGAACCCAGAGACCCCGGGGCCATCCCTGACTAAAGCTACTGGTGGTGGCGTCGAAGTCATCCATCCACCCCCGTTCCAAAGCGTCGGGATAGGTATTTGAACCTCCGGTAGCTCTAGCAGGTAAGGCAGGGGAGCACCTAGGTGAAAGCACCCACGGGGCCGCCCTTGCTCGAGATACCTGGGCAAGGGCGTGTGCCGCGCAGCGCCCCCGGATGCGCCTTGAACGCCGGGCAATATTCCGCAAAGAGTTGGTCAAGAAGGGCGCGATCCGGGCGATGGCGCACATACGGCGGTGCATCCACATCCGAGCCGGCTCCCCTGCCAACCGCCAACGGCCTTATGCTCGCACGCGACAGTCGTGAATCCTGTATTAGATCACCAAAGGACTCGGGAGGACTGTCCGCTCTTGGCTCGACTGGGGACCCTCACCCATGCAAACCGGGGGCCGCTCTGGGCCGGTCAGCGCCCCTGCCGAGAGGAACGCTGACCGGTGCTGGCCGATCAGCACTCGGTGCGTTCGGCCATCTCCAGGGCGTCATCCACCTCGATGCCAAGGTATTTCACGGTGCTCTCAAGCTTGCGATGGCCAAGCAGGAGTTGCACGGCCCGCAGGTTCTTCGTACGCCGGTAGATCAGCGTCGCCTTGGTCCGGCGCAGAGAATGGGTGCCGTACTCCTGAGGATTCCCGCCGATGAGCCCCACCCAGCGCTTCACGATCCGAGCATACTGCCGGACCGAGAGATGGAGCGATTCATGCTGCCTGCTGGGGAAGAGGTAGCTGCCGCTGGTCAGACTGGCCTTGGCTATCCAGGCGGCAATCGCAACCCGGGTCGGGTCGGTGAGTTCGAAGCGGACGGGTTCATGCGTCTTCTGCTGGACCACGCTGGCACGGGTCAGCACTTCACCACCGCGGGCCACATCGTTCACCCGCAACTGCACCACATCGCAGCCCCTGAGCTTGCT
>NZ_REBW01000191.1 GCF_007692535.1 Thioalkalivibrio sp.
CCTACAGTTTGCGGCTTTTCATCATCAGGGGTGCCGCACCCCACGACGGCATGAACGTTAGCGGGGTCCAGTCTCACATTCCAGCATGGCACCCCACAAACCTGAAGGGCCAATTCGGGCACAGAAAACACCCCTCCAGGCGCCTTTTTCACGCCGTTTTCGGACTGTTTTTCGAATTGATACAGATACTTGGCTTGGTCCGACCCCCCGGCCCTCAGATCCGCTACCCGAGGAGCGAGGCTTCATAGTGCTCCAGCAAATCAGCGGGATCGTCGTAGATCGCGGCTGCACCCCGCAACTCCCGATCGCTCCAACCGCCGCTGCGCAGGGCGATCAGGCGAATTCCGGCACGTGCCGCGGCCTCCACGTCATAGGGAGTATCGCCGAGCATCACCACCTGCTCGGCGGGAACCCCCAACTTCTCCATTGCAACCTTGACGATGTCCGGATCGGGCTTCGAGGCCTGGACGTCACTCGAGGACGCGGCCTCCTCGATCAGATCCTCGACGCCGGCCTGTTTCAGCAGCCGATTCACCGAGGACTCGCCCGAGGAGGTTGCCAGCACCCGCCGGATGCCTTCGTCCCGTAGACGCAGCAATAAATCGCGGGCCCCGGGGGTCGGCGCGAGCTGGTCGAGATAACGGGCCATGAAGATCTCTTTTTTTCGCGTGCTCAGCCGCTGCCCTGGCTCACTCTCGCTGGAAAACCCAAAGGCCTCCGGGATCAGCTTGTCGCCGCCTTTCCCAATCAACCTCCGTATGGCGTCGAAGTCGACATTCACGCCCATCTCGCGGCCCGCCTCCAGAAACGCCTGCGCGTGAGCGTCGTTGCTGCACAGCAACGTACCATCGAGGTCCAGGATCACCGCACGCACATTGCTCATCGCCGCCCTCCCGCATTCAGCGGTCCCCGGGAATCGCCGGCCGCCCAAGCAGCCTGTCGGACTTAGGCTGCCAGCGCCGCCCATTCGGGCGATGCACTCAACCCTCACCCACCCTGGGCTCTGCCGCAGACCGACGCCCCAGGCTGCACCTCCTCGCTGCAGGCGGTCCTTCCACTGTCTAGAGTAGACATGGAAGCCAACGGCGTACACACCGAACCAACACACCACGAGGAGACAGACATGGGTTTTGCGTTGTCCGACCTACAGCTGACCAGCCCCGCCTTCACGCAAGGTGCGGCGATACCTGCCCGGCACACCGGTGAGGGAGAAGACCTGTCACCCGAACTCGCCTGGAAGCAGGTGCCCGAAGGGACCCGTTCCTTCGCCTTGATCTGCCACGACCCGGATGCCCCGCTGGTATCCGTGCGCGGCACGTATGGCTTTGTTCACTGGCTGCTATACAACATCCCCGGCACCGAGACCGGTCTGCCCGAGGGGGTGGCGGACTTCACCGCCGGCAAGAACGATTTTGGCCGGACTGGCTACGGCGGGCCGATGCCGCCGCCCGGCCACGGCACGCACCACTACTTCTTCTGGCTTCTGGCCCTTCGCCACGCGCCGCAACTGCCTTCGGGCCTGACGCAGCTGGACCTGCTCAAGCGGGTCGAACCGTCACTGATCGGCATGAACCGGCTCGTGGGCACCTACGCGCGCAGCTGACCGACCGCCTCGCCCCCATTGGCAAATACCCGTTGACCGGTGCAGACTTGCGCGGCAAATCTCGACAACCGCGCTACCAAGGGCTTTCCACGGAGACAGGTCCATGAATTCACCGCTTCTCGACGACATCGGCAAGCTCATCTTTCGCGTTGGCTTCGGCGTCCTGTTCCTGATGCACGGCATCAACAAGGTGATGCACGGCATCGACGGTATCGAGTCCATGGTCGTGAATGCAGGCCTGCCGGCGGAGATTGCGTATGGGGTTTATGTCGGCGAAGTCCTGGCGCCGCTCCTGATCATCGTCGGCTGGCATGCGCGCATCGGCGCGATCCTGACGGCGATCACCATGGCCTTTGCCTTCACCCTCGCGCATTCCCACGAGATTTTCGAACTCACCGCCCACGGCGGCTGGCAGCTGGAACTGCAGGGCATGTTCCTGCTCGCCAGTATCGCGATCGCGCTGAGCGGCCCGGGACGCATCAGCCTCAACGGGCGCTGAGGTTGCGGGGCTGCCCGGCAACGCGCCGCGGCGGCCCCGACCCCTGTACCCTATCCGCGCCTGCAAGCACCCACAGGCGGGCGCCGCATTTTTCCGGGCTTCCCGCAAGGGGTAAACTTCCGCGGGCAATGCGATGCTCCACCGAATTCCGGAGGAGGGCGACAAAATCTGGGGTCTGAACGATGGCAGGAACGCTGATCCTCACCGCGCGCTGGGTCCTGCCGATGGTGCCCCGGGGCACGATACTGGCAGACCATGCGGTCGTCCTGCGCGGCCAGCGGATCGTTGAAATCCTTCCGAGCGCCGATGCCCTCGCCCGCCACCCCGGCGCGGAACACCAGGATTTCCCCCGCCACGCGCTCCTGCCGGGCCTCGTGAATGCCCATACGCACGCCGCCATGACCCTGCTGCGCGGCGTTGGCGGCGACCTGCCGCTGATGCAGTGGCTGCAGGAACACGTGTGGCCCGCCGAAGGCCGCCTGCTGTCCCCGGACTTCGTGCAGGCGGGCAGCCAACTCGCGGTGGCCGAGATGATCCGCGGCGGCACGACCTGTTTCAACGACATGTATCTCTTTCCGGAGGAGACCGCCCGGGTGGTGGACCAGAGCGGCATCCGCGCCGTGCTGGGGCTGACCGTGATCGACTTTCCGACGCCATGGGCCAGCACGACCAGCGAGTACTTCAGCAAGGGCGCCGACCTTGCGGCCGCCTGGCAGGGTCACGAGCGGATCCGCTTTGCGGTCGCACCGCACGCGCCCTATACCGTGGGCGACGACAGCCTGCGGGAGATCGCGCGCCGTGCCGAGGCGATGGACGTGCCGGTGCACATGCACGTGCACGAAACGGCGCACGAGGTCGCCAACGGCCTCAGCGAAAAGGGCGAACGCCCGCTGGCGCGCCTCGCTCGCCTCGGACTCCTGGAGCGCCCGTTTGCCGCTGTGCACATGACGCAACTGGATGAATCCGAGCACGAGTCGTTGCCGCGGACGCAGGTTTCGGTCGTGCATTGTCCGGAATCCAACCTGAAACTCGCGTCAGGCTTCTGCCCGGTGGCGCGCTTGCTGGAGAACGGGGTGAACGTCGCCCTCGGCACCGATGGCGTGGCCTCCAACAACGATCTGGACATGCTCGGCGAGATGCGCACGGCGGCGCTGCTGGCCAAGGGTGTGAGCGGTAACGCCGCGGCAGTCGGCGCGGCCCAGGCACTGGAGATGGCGACCCTCAACGGCGCCCGGGCACTGGGCCTGGAGGAACAGGTCGGGTCGCTGGAGCCAGGCAAGCTCGGCGACCTGATCGCCATCGACCTCGGCAGCCTCGAATTCCAGCCCGCCCATGACCCGCACGCGCAGATCGTCTACGCCGCGACCCGCGACGCGGTCACCGACGTCTTCGTCGGCGGACGGCCGTTGCTCCGCGGCCGTGAACTGCTTACGCTCGATATGGACGAACTCACGAACCTGGCCGGAGCCTGGCAAGAACGCGTACAGGCGGCCCATTGAACGGAAGCGAATGCTCATGACTACGCCGGGAAGAGAACCTGCCCCCCCGAACGTCGATGCAGCCGAGGTGGCCAAGTTCACGTCCCTCGCCGACGAATGGTGGGATCCCACGGGGCCGTTCGCGACGCTGCACGCCATCAATCCGCTGCGCCTGAACTGGATCGACGAACACGCGCGGCTGCGCGGCAAGAAGGTCCTGGACGTGGGCTGTGGCGCAGGAATCCTGAGCGAGGCCATGGCATTGCGCGGCGCCAGCGTGACCGGCATCGATGCCGGCGCCGAGCACCTGGAGATGGCGCGTGCCCATGCCGTCGAATCCGGTGTCGAGGTCGACTACCTGCGGACAACCGCCGAGGATTTCGCCGAACGGAATGCCGGCGCATTCGACGTGATCACCTGCATGGAGATGCTGGAGCACGTGCCGGATCCGGATTCGGTGGTATCGGCCCTCGCGCGTTTGCTGGCCCCCGGCGGGAAACTGTTCCTGTCCACGATCAACCGCACGCCGCGCGCCTTCGCCGAGGCCATCATCGGCGCCGAGTACCTGCTGCGGCTGCTGCCCCGGGGAACCCATGAATATGCGCGGTTCATCCGGCCCTCCGAGCTGGGCGCCAGCCTGCGCGGGCAGGGCCTGGAACTCCGGCAACTGCGCGGACTGACCTATTCGCCGCTGACCCGCAGGTACCGCCTGACCCCCTCCGTGGCGGTGAACTATCTGTTGTACGCCGAGTGGGCCGATCCGGACACGAGCCGGGCTTTATGAGCGGGTCGCTGCACGGCGTCCTGTTCGATCTCGACGGGACCCTCCTGGACACGGCACCGGACATGCACGGAGCACTCGACCGGCTGATGCTCGAGCATGGCCGGGATCCGCTTGCCTTTGCCGCGGTTCGGGATCATGTGTCGAATGGATCCAATGCCCTGGTCCGGCTCGGGTTCCCGGACGCCGACCCGGTCCTGCGGGAGACCTTGAAACGGCGCTACCTGGAAATTTACGCCGACAACCTGTGCCTGACCACGGCGCTGTTTCCCGGCCTTCCCGACCTGCTCGCCGAGATGGAGGCACGCGACCTCCGCCTTGGCGTGGTGACCAACAAACCCAGCTGGCTGACCAAGCCGCTGCTCGACGCGCTGGGCCTGACCCCGCGTCTGGCGACCATCGTCAGCGGCGACACCCTGCCCCAGCGCAAGCCGGCGCCGGAGCCGATGTGGCTGGCGGCGAAACAGGCAGGAGCCCGGCCTGACCGGTTCGTGTACATCGGCGATGCCGAGCGCGACATCGCCGCCGGGCGGGCCGCGGGGATGCGCACGCTGGTCGCGGACTGGGGCTACATCGATGCCAGCGAGAATCCCGCGGCCTGGCAGGCCGATGCCCGCCTCCAGGCGCCCGCTGACTTCTGGCCCTGGCTGGACTCGCTGGCCGGCGTGCGCCGATGCCTGGCGAGCTGAGTGCCGTCCCCGGGCTGGTCTGGGCCTTCGGGGCCGCCCTCCTGGTGCTCGGAATCGGCATCGGGCACGCCTGGGCCAGCGGCCGGCTCAACACCCGTGTACAGGTGCTGATGGCAGAGAACGCCCGCCTCGAAGCCGAACGCGACTATGCGGAACTGCGCCGCGAAGACCTGCACGCCAGCTTCGACAGTGCGCGGGAGCAGTTGGGCAACGCCTTTTCCGCCCTTGCGAACAACGCCCTTCGCGCCAACAACACGCAGTTCCTGCGTCTCGCCCAGTCAGTACTGAACCAGCAGCTGCTGCGCGGGCAGCACGAGTTGAGCCGCAGCGAGAACCGGTTCGAGGACCTGGTCAAGCCGATCCGCGACACCCTGGCCAAGACCGAGGCCGAACTGCAGTCGATGGAGAAGTCGCGGGACACCGCCTTCGCCGCGCTGAACGAGCAGTTGCGCCGCCTGAGCGCCGACCACGGCGAGCTGCAGAAGGAGACCCGCAGCCTGGTGCAGGCGCTTTCGCGACCCGGCGTCCGCGGCCGCTGGGGCGAACTGACCCTGCGCCGCGCGGTGGAACTCGCCGGCATGAGTGCGCACTGCGACTTCACCGAACAGGCCGCGCTGACCGGTGAGCAGGGGCGGCAACGCCCGGACATGGTCGTGCACATGCCAGGGCAGCGGGCCCTGGTGGTCGATGCCAAGACGCCGCTCGACGCCTATCTCACCGCGGTGGATGCGACCGAGCCCGAGGCGCGCAATGCCGCGCTGAAACGCCACGCGCAGCAACTGCGGGCGCGGGTGATCGAACTCTCCGGCAAGCGCTACTGGGCGGGGCTCGAGCACACTCCGGAGTTCAGCGTGCTGTTTCTCCCGGGGGACCAGTTTCTGGCCAGCGCACTGGAGCAGGACCCCTCCCTGCTGGAACAGGCCCTGGAACGGCAGGTCCTGCTCGCCACGCCGAGTACGCTGATCGCCCTGCTGCGGGCCGTCGAATACGGCTGGCAGCAGGCGCGGCTCACGGCGCATGCGCTGGAGATCCGCGATCTTGGTTCGGAACTGACCACCCGCCTCGGCAGCTTCACCGAACACCTGACGCGCCTGGGCCGGGCGCTGGAACAGGGGGCCGAGGCCTTCAACGCCACAGTCGGCAACCTGGAGCGACAGGTCATGCCCAGTGCACGGCGTTTCGAGGAATTGGGGATCCGGGCGCGCAAGCAGCCAGAGGTCCCACCGGCCGTCGATGTCCCCCTGCGCAAACCCTCGACGCCGGCCGAACCCGGCGCCGCTGCCGGGATGCCCGAGGCAGACAGCCGACCGGCCAGCGATGTCTCCTGACCCCGCGACTACCGCAGCCTACTCGCACTGCCTGCGCCGGGCCGCCGGGCATTACGAGAATTTCCCGGTGGCCTCGCACCTGCTGCCGCGCCGGCTGCGCGGACCGGTAGCGGCGATCTACTGCTATGCCCGGGATGCGGACGATCTCGCGGACGAGGACCCGCGCCCGGTGGCCGAACGGCGCCGGGCGCTGGAAGCCCTGCAGGCGCGAGTGCGGTCACTCGGAGACCCTGACCGGGAGGCGGAGCCCGAATGGCGGGCACTTGCCGATACCATCCGTCACTTCGGACTCCCCCTCGAGCCCCTGACCGACCTCGCCGACGCCTTCATCCAGGATCTGGACAAGACCCGCTACGCGAACTTCGGCGAAGTCATGGCCTACTGCAGGCGCTCGGCCAACCCGGTCGGCCGGCTCCTTCTGCACCTGGCGGACGAAGCCAGTCCCGACAACCTCGCCTGTTCCGACGCCGTCTGCTCGGCGCTGCAACTGATCAACTTTCACCAGGACCTGTACCAGGACTATGCCGAACACGGGCGCATCTATATCCCTGCGGATGAGATCGCCGCCTACGGTGTCACCGAAGCGCACTTCCGTGATCGGGTCAGCGACTTTCGCATGCGCAACCTGATGCAGTTCCAGTATCAGCGCGCGGACCGCCTGCTCCGCGCCGGTGCGCCGCTGGGCCGCGCCCTGCGCGGGCGGCTGGGATTGGAAATCCGCACCATCATCCAGGGTGGTGCGCGCATCCTGTGGCGGCTGCGGCAACAGCCCGACGTCTTCGCCCGCCCGCGCCTGCGCAAGGTCGACTGGCTGCTGGTGCTCGGGCGCAGTCTCGTGCCCGGGCGTGCCCGCAGCCGGCGCGCCTGAACGCTTCCCATGGCATCAGACTCAGCCCAGTCGCAATAGCCTGTGCTAAGGTTCGGTTCCGGACGCGAGCCCTACCCAACCCCTATGTCACCCGACGAATATTGCCAGCAAAAGGCCGCCCGCAGCGGTTCCAGCTTCTACTACGCCTTTCGTTTCCTCGACCCGCAACGGCGTCGCGCCATCATCGCCCTGTACGCCTTCTGTCGCGAGGTCGATGACGTCGTCGACGAGTGCCGCGAGCCTGCGGTCGCCCATGCAAAGCTGGACTGGTGGCGCGAGGAGATCGGGCTCCTGTTCGAGGGGCGTCCCCGGCATCCGATCACCCAGGCGCTTGCGCCCCACGTCGAGACCTTCGACCTCTCCAGGGAGTATTTCGAGGAGATCATCGACGGCATGCAGATGGACCTCGACTATGACGCCTACCCCGACTTCGCCACCCTGTCCCTTTACTGCTACCGGGCCGCGAGTGTTGTCGGCCTGCTATCGGCCCGGATCTTCGGCTTCTCGGACCGGCGAACCCTGAAATACGCCCACGACCTGGGCATGGCCCTGCAACTCACGAACATCCTGCGCGACGTCCACGAAGACGCCATGCGGGGACGTGTCTACATTCCGCTGGACGAACTCGAACGCTTCGGCGTCAAGGCCGAGGACTTCCGCGTCAACATTACGCGGGACGCGCATCGCGAGCTGTTCTCGTTCCAGGCGGCGCGCGCCCGGGACTACTACGTGAAGGCGGACGCACATCTGCCCGCAGAGGACCGATACGCCCAGCGAACGGGGTTGATCATGGCGGCGATCTATCGGGCCCTGCTGGAGGAAATCGAGCGGGATGGCTTCCGCGTTCTTGAGCACCGCGTGCACCTGACCCCGCTGCGCAAGCTATGGATCGCCTGGCGTACCGCGCGCAGCACCAAGAAGCCCCGGTGAACCAGACTTCGATGGCGGCGGGCTCCGTGCGCCAGCCGCTCGCCGACGAAGACCCCGTGGCGGTGATCGGCGCCGGCTGGGCCGGACTGGCCGCGGCGCTGGAGCTGGTTCGCGCTGGCCGGCCCGTGGTGCTGATCGAGGCCGCCGCCAACCCCGGCGGCAGGGGCCGCAGCCTCGATCTGGACGGCGCTCATCTGGACAACGGGCAGCACATCCTGGTCGGCGCCTGCAGGCAGGTGCTGGCGCAGATGCGCGCAGTGGGGGTGGATCCGGAGGTCGCACTGCACGTCCTTCCCTTTGCCCTCCCGCTCCGCGAACTTCTGGCCGAGGGCGGCACCCGTGGCTTCTCACTGTCGCCGCGCTCGACGCGCCCCTGGCACCTTGCGACGAGCCTGTACCGGGCCTTGGGCGGTGAGAAGCCGTCGCGGCGCCTGAAGGCCATGCTCGGCGCGGCGCGGATGCTCGCGCAGGCCCCGGACGCAGACCTGCCGGTGGCAGCGTGGCTGCGGCGCGGGCACCAGCCGCCGGCGCTGATCGCACGGCTCTGGGAACCCCTCTGCCTGGCCGTGATGAACACGCCCGTTGCCGAGGCGTCGGCGAAGATTTTCCAGAGTGTCCTGCAGCAGACCCTGCGGGGAAGCGAGCGGGACGCCCGCCTGCTGATTCCCCGCCTGCCCCTGGGAGCACTGTTTCCGGAACCTGCCCTTGCCTCGCTGCGTGCCTCGGGAGCCGAAGTGCGCATGTCGACGCGAGTGACGGGGATTGCGCCCCGTGCGCAGGGTGGATTCGAACTGGGCCTGCGCGGCGGAGACCGGCTCCACGCAGGCCAGGTGATCCTGGCCACTGCGCCGCGCGCAGCAGAACGTCTGTTGCCTGTATCGGACGCCCTTGCCCCGACCCGGCGAGCGCTGTCGGCGCTCGGCGCGAGAAGCATCTGCACGGTCTACCTGCGCTATCCGAAGCCCCTGGTTGACCTGCCTCCCCTCACCGGGCTGCTCGGCCAGCACGGTCAATGGCTGCTTCCCCGCCATCTGAACGGGGAACCGCACTGGGCCGCGGTGGTGATCTCAGCCGCGGAGATGTACCCGGCATCCGACGCCCGGAGCCGCTGGCAACAGGTGGCCCGTGAACTCGAGGCGACCTTCCCTGGGCTGGGCAATGCGGATTTTGGCCGGGTCGTTTGTGAGCCATCAGCGACCTTCGATGCCCGTGCCGGCATCGACGAGCTGCGCCCGGACGTCCGCACCGGGATGAGTGGACTCTACCTCGCGGGTGACCATTGCGCGCGCGGGCTCCCGTCGACGCTGGAGGCCGCGGTTCAGGGCGGCCTGCAGGCGGCAACGGCCATTCTCCAGGATGCCGGCCGGGGCGGGGCGCGTTGACTTCCCGAACCGGTGTCGGGTGCGCGGACAGCGTACTAGTTTCCGAGCCCCGAACTCGCGGCAACCATCTGGCAGAGATCCGCGATACTGTCCGCGTGCATCTTCTCCATCACCCGGGCCCGATATTTCTCCACCGTGCGGGGACTGATCTCGAGCTGGCGCGCGATGTCCTTGTTGCTCAACCCCGCAGTCACGAGCTGCATGACCTCCATCTCCCGTCCGGTCAGATGGCCAGCCCTTTCGATGATCGTCTGGCGGAGAACCTTTTGCGCGCGTTGCCGTCGATCGGTTTCGATGGCCTCCTCGATCCGGGCGATCAGGCTCTCCGTGGAGAAGGGTTTCTCCAGGAAATCGATGGCGCCGGCCTTCAGCGCACGCACGGTGGTGGGGATGTCGCCGAAGGCGGACATGAAAATAACGGGTAGCGAACAGCCCCGGTCGCTGAGCGCCTGCTGCACCTCGAGACCGTCCATGCCGGGCATGCGCAGATCGAGAACCAGGCAGCCTGGTCGCGACGGATCCAGACCCCTCAGCAAATCCTCCGCCGTCGCGTAGGCCTCGATCTGGTAACCCGCCAGGCTCAGCGCCAGGGACAGGGAACGGAGCACGCCCGGATCGTCATCGAGAAGCATCACGACCGGCGACTCTTTCACGCCGGGTTACTCTCCTGATGCAGGGGCAATGTGAAACACAACACGGTTCCGCCAGACCCCGATTCCACCCAGATTCTGCCACCGTGCGCCTCGACGATGGTTCGGCTGATCGCGAGCCCCATCCCCATTCCACTCTCCTTCCTGGTCTCCAACACCTCGAAAATACGCGGGCCCCACTCCGGGTCCAGCCCCGGCCCGGTATCGGCAACCGTGACCTGGGCCTGTTCCGGCAGGCGCTCGAGTCCGACGCGGATGTTGCGTACGGGAGAGTCGGCGAGGTCCATCGCCTCGATCGCGTTGCACAGAAGGTTCACAAGAACCTGCTCGATCTGCAGCGCGTTTGCCCGCACGATCACCGGCTCACTGACCAGATCCAGCTTCAGCCGGACCCGCTTGCGGCGGGCCAGCGGAGCGACGAGAGTCACTGCCTCGTGAATGCGCTCCTCCAGTCGGCTGGACTCTTTCTTGCTCTCTCCACGGCGCATGAACCGGCGTAGTCCGTCGACAATTTGGGTCGCGCGATCGACCTGGCCACGCATGTCCCCGACGACCGAGAGCAGTTGCATCTGGTTCAGGGGCTCCTGCTGCCCCAACACAACGGCGGCCTCGGCATAGAGCTGTGCGGCCGCCAGCGGCTGCGAGAGTTCATGCACCAGCGACGCCGCCAGCACCGTCACCGAACTGAGCCGCGACGCATGCGCCACCTCCTCGCGCCGTCGGCGGCTCTCCTGCTCGTTACGCACACGCTCGCTGATATCCATGTGCACAACCACAACCCCGCCGAATTCCAGCCCCAGGGGGGTCACGCTCATCAGGTACCAGCGCTGGCGCTGGGCGGAGTGACAGGGATATTCCAACGTGAAGTGAGCCAGGTCACCGTTGATCACGGCCTGAATGCCCTCGGCTGATCGCTGGGCCAGTCGATCGGGATCTTCCGCTGAGACGTCGCAACAGGCGTCAATGTAATTCAGGCCAATCCCGGTTTCGAGCTCCCGTGAGGCACCATTGCCGCGAGCAAAACGTCGCCACGCCGCGTTGACGGCGGTGATCCGCCCCGTGGCGTCCAGTACCGCGATGTGCGCAGACAGGGCGTCGAGCACCGCCTGGCGCTGGCGCTCGCTCTCCCGCCGCCGAGCCTCCGCGCTGATATCCTGGAAGGCCGTCAGGCAGAGGCGACCCCCACCGGCGGGATGCGGCCTCGAAAAGAACTGCAAGCGTCGCGGGCCACCCTGTTCACCCGGCAGAAAGACATTGACGACACAGGGTTGCTCCCGTGACTCCCCGCTCCCGTCACAAGCCTCCTGCAGATGCCGCAGTACGCGCTCGCTTTGGGTGGGCTCCAGCAGTGGGCCCAGAGATTCACCCATCCACTCGGAACGCGATCGTTCACCGAGCAATCGCGCGCCCGCCTCGTTCATCTCGATGAATCGGCCGTCGATGTCGAAGACTGCGTAACCGATCGGAGACCAGTCGCAAAGCTGCGTGAAAAGATTCTCGAGGCTCTCTGCGCCGCGCTGGCCGTAAGCACCCCCCTCAGGGCCAGCCCCGGCCGCAGCCTGGGACTCGACGGATTCGGTAGTATTCTGGGCCATAGGCGTGTCGGTTCAGGTAGTGGGCCACTCAGGGGCCGAAAAATGCGCCGAGCACGAGCCTCGGGAGGGGGACGCCGAAGGGTCGTGGGGACCCGGTGACGTTGGGCGACTGGGGCCGCACCCGCTCGAGGCCCGGCTTCCATTGAAGTTAGACAGAATACGACCCGGAAACAAGTGCGGGGCGGACGGCGGGCCTCGAAGCAGGCGGGCAAACTGGCTAGAATGGGATGTCGATTCCCCGGAGATCCTCCATTGCCCCAACTGGACCCTCAGATGCTGCTCGACTATCGCCCGGAGCCGGACAGTCTCGCCGGGCGTGTCATGCTGGTCACCGGCGCCGCCGAAGGCATCGGAAAGGCGGTCAGCCTGGCGGCTGCCGCTGCGGGTGCCACGGTGATCCTGCTCGACCGCGACATCAAGGGCCTGGAACAGGCCTACGATGCCATCGAATCCGCGGGATACCCACAGCCCGCCATCTATCCGCTGAATTTCGAGGGGGCCACCGTCAAGGACTACGCGGATCTCGCGGACAACGTCCTGGAGTCTCTCGGGCGCCTGGACGGACTCGTCCTGAACGCGGGCTGGGCGGGAAGTCTGACCCCAATGAAGTATTACGACCCCGAGCTCTGGGCACAGGTCATGAACGCCAACCTGAACGGCCCGGTCCTGCTGACCCGGGCGGTGTTGCCCATGCTGGAGGTCAGCGGCGAGGGTTCGATCGTGGTCTCTACCCAGAACGCGCGCAAGGCATTCTGGGGCGCCTTCGGCGTGGCCAAGGCGGGTCAGGACGCGCTGATCGACATCCTGTCCCTCGAACACTCGGGCCCGAAGGGCTTCATCCGCGTCAACGGCATCGACACCGGTCCCGTCCGCACCCGTTTCCGCGCCCTGCACTATCCCGGCGAGAACCCGTCCCTGCTCCCGACTCCGGAGCAGGTGGTCGCTCCCTACCTCTACCTGCTGGGACCGGACGCCGGGCCAATCACCGGCCAGCACATCTCCCTGGAGGGCAGGATCGCGGTACCGGAGGCAGACGCGACCGGGCCATCCTGAGCCCCGTCACGTCCCTGCGTCCTTTCGCTTCCGCCTGACCGACCCGGAACCGGCACCCGCGTGTAAAGCAGGCCCGGACGCCTGAGGAACGTCTTCACCCGCACCGGGCAGGCGCGGCACGAAGCGCATGACCTTCTCAACCACGTCGAGCTTCAGGTGGGCCTCGGCCCGGAAGCGCCCCGCATAGGCCAGATCCTCCTCCCGCAGTTCATAGCAGGTTGCCCCGGTGATGTCGGTGAGGACGGCCGGAATGCCGGCGGCCTCAAAGGCATGGTGGCGTTTCAGGTAGAAGCTCTCGCAGCACATGCCGACGTAGGCCGGCACCTCGTCCGCGCGCATGCCCTCCAGGGTCTCCTGCAGGTGCTCGAAATTGGTGATGGAGACCACGCGAAGTCCCCGCTCCCGGGCCATCGCGTAGGCGTCGCCGACCTCGCACTTGCCGCACTCCGAACAACCATCGCGGAACCGGAACTTGCAGTCGGCGAGCTTGGCGCAGTAAGGCACCAGCATCACCGTGGCCCGCTCCAGGATCTCCGTGGCGTCTTCACCGTGAGGGTTGTGCACGATCAGGGTGTTGCTTTGTTCGCGGTCCAGCCCGAAACGAACCCCCTGCTCACGCCGGGCCGTCACAAGCGCGACCAGGCGCTGGAGATCGCCGACACCGAAACCCAGCAGGTCGGCGCCGGGGACGGCCCCAAGCGCCCGCACCAGGGCCTTCCCGCAATCCTGAAGCAGGCGTCCGCGCAGGCCCGTGCCAAGGCGCGCGAACAGATCTGAAGGAGCGAACTGCACTGCGCCGCTGAAGTTGGCCTGCACCACCCGCCCCTGCGGATCGGCTTCGATGGCCAGGTAGATTGCGCCGCCCCCGGTCTTCACGAAGGCCTTCATGGCATCGGCCGACGGCTTCTCGTCCAAGGCAACCGCGGGGCAGCACTCCGTCGGCGGCGCCTCGCGTGTGGCCTCGGAAACAAGACGCAGCGCAAAGGCGTCAGCGAATGCCTGCGACAGAGCCTCGCGGATCCGTGCAAGGTCCGTGGCGGATCCCGTCACGTTCTCGAGGCTGACGAGACGTTGCCGCGCGCTCAGCACGCCCTCCCGAGACAGCTTTTCGGTCGGCACCCGCAGGATCTTCAGCATCGATTCCGCATCGGGGGGAGTGACCAGCAGGCTGCCCTGGATCAGGATGCAGTCGCCCAGGCGTCCGGCAAAGCCGCTGCCGATCTTGCGCCCCTGAACCTCGATGTCGTTGGGAAACACGAACTGCGCGGCGACGCCCAGTTGCCGCAGCGCCGCCACCATCGCGCCACCGTGCGTTTGCAGGATCCGGGCGAGACCGACGTCGCCTAAATGGTTCACGGGCAACGCCAGAGACCACCACAGCTGGGAAGGATCCAGATACAGCGCGCCGCCGCCGGTCGCACGGCGCACGACCTCGATGCCCTGCTCAAGACAGTGTTCGCCACGTACGGCGATCCCCGCGCGCTCATGGGCGCCGAGTACGGCACTGACCGGGTATCGGGAAAAGCGAAGCGCCGGCGCCAGTGCCGGCAGCACGGCATCCTGCGCGGCATTCTCACGGGCGGAGCGCAGACCCCCATCGTAGACGCGGCAGGACAACGATCGTGGATGCTCCAGGGACTCCAGGACGGCTGCTGTCATGTTCGGCTCCTCGGCCCTGCCGTTGGTTGACTGTCGCTGCAGTTCAGGGATGTGTTGTGGCACCCACTCTAAATTCCCGAATCCTGTGCTGGGTTGATTTGGATCATCTAGGCGTGCATCGAGCGGTGCGAGGATCGTGCCATCGTGAATCGAATCCGGGGAATGCGCCGCATTCGATCGCATCCGCATTTTGCAGGAGGAGCCGACATGACGGACTGGCGTGAACTGATCCAGGCAGTCGAACCATTGCAGGACCTGCGCCTGCATCACGATCTGGTTTCGACGCTTGAGCGGGACTGGCATGGCCCCGTGGACCGGCCGATTCCCCCGGTGCATTTCTACACGCCTACCTTCAAGTCCTATCAAACCTCCGAGCTCAAGACCTGCGGCAAGAACGCCTGGCCGGCGGTGTCCATCACCGGCGGGGACTGCAAGCTGCAGTGCGACCACTGCAAGGCCAGCATCCTCGAGCCGATGATTCCGGCCCGCACTCCGGAGGAACTGTGGCGGGTGGTGAACGAAATCATCGAGGACGGAGCCCAGGGCATGTTGCTCACCGGCGGCTCGAACCACCGCAACGAAGTGGAATACGCCCCGCATTACGACACCATCCGGCGGATCAAGGACGAATTTCCGCAGTTCCGCATTGCGGCACATGCAGCGCTCGTCGACGACGACGCGGCGTTGAGCATGGAGCAGGCGGGTGTCGACGTGGCCATGATGGACGTCATCGGCGCCCAGGAGACCATCACCCGGGTCTATCACTTGCGCCGATCGGTGGCGGATTTCGAGGCCACGCTGGAGAGCCTGGTACGAACCCGCATGAAGGTCGTGCCGCACATCGTCATCGGCCTTCACTACGGGCAGATGCTCGGCGAGTGGAAGGCCCTGGAGATCATCCAGCGACATCTTCCGGATGCCGTGGTCCTGGTCGTCGTGATGCCCTTCTACGCGAGCGAGAAAAAGCCCTTCGCCACGCCGGATTCGAGAGAGGTGGGACACTTCTTCCGCGCTGCCCGCGCCGCCCTGCCGACCACGCCTCTGCTCCTGGGCTGCGCGCGCCCGCCGGGCGAGGCCCGGATGCAGATCGACACCTACGCGGTGATGGCGGGCCTCGACGGCATCGCCCACCCGGCCGACGGCGCGGTGGAACTCGCGGCCCGTCTCGGGCGGCGCGTCCGCGTGACCCCCGCATGCTGCTCGATCGTTGTCGGCGACGAAGTGATGGCGCTGGGCGACGCACCCAGCGGCCTGGAGCTGGATGTGGAGACCATCGTCCAGGAAGAAGTCCGGCGCAGGGCATCCACCCGGGGCCTTGGCATTCCGGTCGTGGCCGCGCCTGCGGCGATATCCTCATCCCCCAATCTCGTGGAGTCATGAAACATGCGTGATCCCAAGACCCTACGCGTCATCGACACCGGCCTGCGCCGCGCCGCCGAGAACCTGGCGCTGAACCGCGCACTGCTGGAGGCCCACCAGGAAGGTGCCTCGCCACATACCCTGCGCTTCCTGCGCTTTACCCCCTGCGCGCTGGTCGGGTTTCATCAAAGTGTCGAGCAGGAACTGCGCGCGGACTACTGCCAGGAACAGGGTATCGACATCCAGCGCCGCATCACCGGTGGCGGGGCGATCTATTTCGACCAGACGCAGATCGGCTGGGAGTTATACCTGGACAAACGCTTTCTCGGCACCGCCGAGATGCCGCTCATTGCGCAACGCATCTGCGAGGCGGCGGCCCGCGGCATCAGCGCCCTGGGCGTCGATGCCCGCTTCCGGCCTCGCAACGACATCGAGGTCGACGGGCGCAAGGTCTCCGGGACCGGTGGCGCTTTCGACGGCGACTCGATCCTGTACCAGGGGACACTGCTGATCGACTTCGATGTCGAGCGGATGCTGCGCGTCCTGCGCATCCCGGCGGAGAAGCTCTCCGACAAGGCCATCTCCTCGGCGCGGGAGCGGGTTGCCAACCTGAAGGACCTGCTCGGCGAGTTACCTTCGTTCGAGACCGTGCAGCAACGACTCGCCGCGTCGTTCGCCGAAGCCTTCGACGTGAACCTGGAGTGGGATGACGCGCTGAATCCGACGGAGGAAGCCAGGTTTGCCGAGGCGCTACGGGAAATGGACACCCCCGAGTGGATCTATCAGCACGACCGGCCCGCTGCCGAGGCAGGCATGCTGGAGGGCCTGCACAAGTCTCCGGGTGGCCTGATGCGGGCAGCCCTGGCGCTGGACCACGCCCGCGACCGGATCAAGCAGGTCTGGATCACCGGGGACTTCTTCGTGAAGCCCGGGCGCACCGTGATCGATCTCGAGGCCAGCCTGCGCGACACGCCGGTACAGGAGCTGGAGAACAACATCCGGCACTTCTTCGCCCGGAACCCCGCGGAAATGCTGATGCTGTCTCCCGACGACTTCCTGACGGTACTGCGCAATGCCCTGGCGAAGACCACCGTCGCGTTTCCGGCCGGCGGAGCGACCGAGCGTCCGTCATGAAATCGCTGGATCTGCTGGTGGTCGGTCTGGGACCGGGTGGCGGCAGCGCCGCCGGCAAGGCCGCCGCGGGGGGTCTGGACGTTCTCGCGGTCGATCGTCGGCAGGTCATCGGCGAGCCGGTGCAGTGTGCCGAATTCATCCCGAACCCCATGGGCGCCTATGCCCGGACCCACCCGGTACGCCTGCAGTCCATCACCGGAATGCAGAGCATCCTTCCTTCGGGCGCGGCGCATGCCAGCGACTTCCCCGGCCTGATGATCGATCGCGCCGAGTTCGACCGCGCGATTGCCCGCGCTGCGGAGGATCATGGCGCCGAACTCTGGACCGCCTCGCGCCTGACGGCGCTGGAACCCGCAGAGCGGATCGCCACGATACGCCGCAATGGGCAGGAGCAGGCCATCCGCTACCGCGCGCTGGTCGCTGCCGATGGTCCGCACTCGACCGTGGCCACTTGGCTCGGGCTCGCCCCGTTGGCGACCGTGATCACGCGCCAATACACGGTGCCGCTGAGACAACCGCTCGGCGACACGATCGTCTGGCTCTCGGACGACTATCCCGGTGGGTACGCCTGGTTGTTTCCCCGGGGCGACGTCGCCAACCTCGGACTCGGACTCGATCCGCAATTACAGCCGGATCTCAAGGGTCCCCTCGAACAGCTGCACCAGCGACTGATCGAACAGGGACAGGTCGGTCCCGAGATATCGCGGCGCACCGGCGGCGCGATTCCAGTCGGCGGTCCCCGCGAGCGGCTGCATGACGGCCGCATCGTGTTCGTGGGCGA
>NZ_REBW01000241.1 GCF_007692535.1 Thioalkalivibrio sp.
TGAAGGCTATGACCGTAAGGGTCGATGTCCAGTCTGGACCGGGCACGGCAGAATGTGCAGCGCGACAATCAAAGTGAGACGCCAGCGTCAATCAAGGTGAGACGCGGATTTGGGAGCTCGAAGGGAGGGCGTAGCCCGACTGGAGAGACCCCAAATCCGCGTTTCGCCCGGAACGGGCGTGTCTGAGGACCGTGATCGGTTCGGATAGAAAGCGGTTTTCCTGAGGGGGAGATCGTTGATGCCGGGCCGTCATGTCACCGATAGACAGATGAGGCTGTTCATGACGCTCAGACAAACCCATTCCGTTACCATCGCCGCCGCCAAAGCCGGCTTGAGCCGTGCTACCGGCTACCGGCTGGAAGCCGACCCGGTTTTGATTTCACAAAAGAAGCCTGAACGTGGCAGGCGCCGCCCGGACCCGCTTGCGGATATTTTCGATACGGAAGTCGTACCCCTTCTGCGATCGTCTCCTGGCCTTCGACCGGTCGCGATCTTCGAAGAACTGCTTCGCCGCCACCCCGATCTGAGCCCCGGTATCCGGCGAACGCTGGAGCGGCGGATCCGCGAATGGCGGGCCGTATATGGTCCCGAACAGGAGGTGATGTTTCGCCAGGTTCATAAGCCGGGCAAGATGGGCCTGTCGGATTTTACCGATATGGGCCGCTTGGCAGTGAGTATCGCCGGCCAACCCCTGGACCATCGGCTGTATCACTTTCGGCTGGCCTATTCCGGCTTCGAGCATGCCCATGTCATCCTGGGCGGCGAGAGCTATGTTGCCATGGCCGAGGGCTTGCAGAATGCCCTCTGGTCTCTCGGCGGCGTCCCGGAAGAACACCGGACCGACAGTCTTTCAGCAGCGTTCAAGAATCTGGATCAATCGGCGCAGGCCGATCTCACCGATCGCGTTGACGCCCTGTGCCGCCATTACGGCATGACGCCATCGCGCAATAACAGGGGCCTCGCTCATGAGAACGGCTCCATAGAAGGCCCTCACGGCCATCTGAAGAGGGCGATCGAGGACGCCCTCGCCATGCGCGGGTCACGAGACTTCGGGAATCTGGAGAGCTATCGGCGCTTCATCGACGAAGTCGTCGGTCGGATCAATGCCCGCAACGCCAAGCGTATTGATATCGAGCGGGCCAGCCTCAAACCGCTTCCTGTCCGCCGCACCACCGATCATGAGCAGGTCACGGTCCGGGTTACATCATCTGGCGGCTTCATGTTGCGCAAGGTCTTCTACACCGTCCCGTCCCGGCTGATCCATCATCAGCTTCGGGGCAGGCTCTATGATGACCGGCTGGAACTGTTTCTCGGAGCGACATTCCTGATGACGCTGCCCCGCCGGCGTGCTGGTCGGCATGGCCCGCATCAGCATGTCGTCAACTATCATCACGTCATCCATTCGCTGCGCAAAAAACCCATGGCACTGATGGGGCTGGTCTACCGCGATCAGCTGTTTCCACGGCAGGTATTCCGTGAGGTCTTCGACATGATGCTGGAACGGGCGACGGAACGACAGGCTTGCCGCATGATCGTCGATCTTCTGGCGCTGGCCCATGACCGCGGTTGCGAGGCCGAACTCGCAGCCCAGCTCGAAGAGGATATGCGTCAGCAGCGATTGCCGGACATCGCGGCCCTGCGAGCACTCTTTGCGCCCCTCGCCGAAAGCCTGCCCGGGGTCGAGGTGCATCTGGCCGATCTGTCGAGCTACGATCAACTGCTCAGTTCCGCATCAATCGCGGAGGAGGCAGCAGCATGACGTCGACCGATATTGACGCTGCGCGTCTCACCCTTGCCCTGAATGAGCTGCGCCTGCCGGCCATCAAGGCACTCTGGCCTCGTTTTGCCGAACAGGCCGACAAGGAAGGCTGGCGTGCGGCCCGCCTGCTCAATGCCCTCGTGGAGCACGAACTGGCAGAGCGTGATCGGCGCCGAATCGAACGCCATCTCGCTCAGGCACGGCTTCTGCCGGGCAAAACGCTCGACAGTTTCGACTTCAACGCCGTCCCCACGCTCTCGAAGGCCCACATCAATGCCATCACTGCCGGCGACAGCTGGATCGGAAACGGGAACAATATCCTGCTGTTCGGCCCGCCAGGCGTCGGCAAATCGCATCTCAGTTCGGCTATCGGGCTGGCGCTCGTCGAGAACGGCTACCGCGTGCTCTTCACGCGCACCACCGATCTCGTGCAAAAACTTCAGCAGGCCCGGCGCGATCTCGTGCTCGAAGCCGCCATTGCCAAGCTCGACAAATACCACCTGCTGATCCTCGATGACATCGCCTATGTCACCAAGGATCAGGCCGAGACCAGCGTGCTGTTCGAGTTGATCAGTGCGCGGTACGAACGACGATCCATGCTGATCACCGCAAACCAGCCGTTCGGCGCCTGGGACACCATCTTCCCGGATCCCGCAATGACGCTCGCCGCGGTCGATCGCATCGTCCACCACGCAACCATCTTCGAAATGAATGTCGAAAGCTATCGACGAAAGGCAGCAGTGAAGGCCAAAGGACCCGGTCGCCCTCCCAAGCAGGCTTCAGCCGCCGACTTCAACCCTGATTGACGCTCCCCGACAATCAGCCCCGACAAAACGCTTGTCCGCGACACATCAATCGGACAAGCTCACAAAATCGCGGTCGCAGAATCTCATCCTGTTTGACGCGCTCGTCTCATCCTGATTGCCGCGCTACAGCAAAGGCTGCCGATCGGTCGTTCCCGAGTATTGTGCAGGTCTGCGATGCCCTTGATCAGCTTCCCGCAAGCGACGGCTTCGATCTCGTCATCGGTAATCCGCCATATGGCCGGGTCACACTCGCACCGCACCAGAGAGAGTGCTATCGCCGCAGCCTTTACGGGCACGCGAATCTGTATGGCGTTTTTACGGATCTGGCGATCAGGTGGACAAAACCAGGTGGAGTTATCGCCTACGTTACGCCGACCAGTTTTCTCGCGGGACAATATTTCAAGGCTCTTCGGGGTCTTCTGTCCAGCGAGGCGCCGCCAGTCGCGGTTGACTTCCTTCAAGCCCGGCGTGGTGTGTTTCAGGATGTCTTGCAGGAGGCTGTGCTTGCCACCTATCGCCGCGAGGGGAAGGTTGGCGAGGCTACCGTACATTTTCTCGGCCTACGCGATGGCCGGGCGCAGGTTGAAGAAGTTGGGAGCTTCCGGCTTCCCGTTGACGAGAGCGGTCCTTGGATAGCACCGCGCGAGCCGCATCACCGTGCGCTCGCTGAGCAATTGACGAGGATGCCGAACAGGCTGGCCGATCTGGGGTACAAAGTCGCCACTGGCCCACTGGTCTGGAACCGACACAAGGACCAACTGCGTAATGATATGAAACCGGGCACCTATCCGTTGATCTGGGCAGAGTCGGTAACGAGTGACGGGTCCTTCCGATTTCGCGCCACGAAACGCAATCACTCTCCGTATTTTCAAACGCGGAAAAGTGATGAGTGGCTAAAGGTCGTTCGCCCCTGCGTTCTGCTTCAGCGCACGACAGCAAAAGAGCAAACCCGTCGGCTGATAGCAGCCGAGCTTCCCGCTGAATAAATCGCACAACACGGAGCAGTAATAGACGAAAATCAAATCAACAAGATAAGCACCATCCAAGAAAAGCCGCTACAAACACCCCCAACACTAACACAGGTGTTGAACAGCAGAATAGTTGATCAAGCTTTTCGGTGCATTAGTGGAAGCGTTGCGGTTTCAGCATATGAATTGGAGGCATTGCCACTTCCCTCCTTGGGAGAAATGGAAAAGATAGATCAACTTGTGATCTGTGGAGCGGCGCCCGAGAAGGTCCATGCTGTCCTCGAAACACTTTATGCCGGCGAGTGCGGTTAATGCTTGCGCCTATTCTTGCTCGCGCTGAAATTCACAAGCGGCTGAAAGATATTTTTCCTGAAGGTGCCTATAATCGAAACTACGTGACACGTGAACTTGCGGCGAGCACAGTTTTTGCCGCGCTTTACGTTGGCGCGATCCGCGGTA
>NZ_REBW01000149.1 GCF_007692535.1 Thioalkalivibrio sp.
CCACCGTATGGCCGATGGGGCCGTAGATGCGATCACCGATCAGCGGGTGCAGCGAGGAACGGATGGTCAGGGGCAGACCCTGCCGAAAGGCGAAGTAGGCCAGCGACAGGGCCACGACCGCGTAGATCGCCCAGGCGTGCACGCCCCAATGGAAGAAGGTGATGCGCATCGACTGGCGCGCCGCTTCCACCGTCTCCGGCTCACCGACCGGCGGCGACACGTAATGCATCACCGGTTCCGCGACACCAAAGAACATCAGGCCGATCCCCATGCCGGCCGAAAACAGCATCGCGAACCAGGACGTGTAGGTGTAATCCGGCTCGCTGTGATCCGGTCCCAGCCGGATGCGGCCGAAACCCGACAGCGCAAGCGAGATCACGAACACGATGAAGCCGGCCACCGCCAGCACGTAGAACCAGCCCACCGATTCCACGATCCACCCCTGCACGGCGCTGAACAGCGTTCCCGCAGGTCCGGTGAAGATGGCGGCGAACAGAACCAGGGCCAGCGTCAGTGCGGCCGAGATGATGAAGACCGGCGGACTGATCTGTATGCGGGGGGGGTCGTTGCCTGCCTGTTCCGTTGCAGCCACTGGTGTCCACCTTTTCGGCGCCGTCGGGAAGTCGCCCCATTCAACATGAAGCTGCAGTCAGCGTCAAAGCATGGCATTCCCCGCACACCGCCCTGGCTGCCGGGGCCATTGCGGCGGTTGCGCGGGCTCACCGGGGCCGCGCGGGTGGCGAGGACTGGAATTGGCCGCTTTCTGTCCTATTCTCTTAGGCTGGGCGCAACATATACGGAAATAACGTAGTGATTATGAGAAAGAACAGTTTCATCGGGACCCTCACGCTGGCCGCACTCGCACTCGGCGTCAGCCAGCCGGGCACGGCGGCGTGGGAGGAGAGCGTAGAGGCCGGCGCCTTGGAGAGTGGCGTGCTGCTTCGAGTGCAGCAGCGCACGGGGCCGCGTGAGACGTTCAGCGGAAGGCCCGAATTCCCCCCACCCGGCTACCTCGCGGAATTCGAGGAGCCGTTCGGCCAGCAGCGGCAGCGTGAAACCGGCGATGCCACCCGAAGCCCGCCCGCCGGCAGCCGTGCCACGCCGCCGGCCGGCCGGGCACCGGAACCGCCCGAGTTCGCCCCCAGGACCCTCCGCGGCGAGTTCCCCGGCAGTCGGGAGGGCCAGGGAACCCTGCCCCGTCCGGCACCCGGAGCCACCCGGGATGGCAGAGAGCCACCCGGCGGGAGGCCGACCTGGGCACAACCACCCGCCGCAGATCCGAGGAGCCTGCCGCAATACGGAGAGATGCCCGGGACGGTGCCCGGTGCGCGTCCGGACCGCGATCATTTTCCCGCCACCGAGCCGCGCCGCAGGGCCCCTTCGGCCCCCGCCGCGGGCAGCTTCGAGCACCAATGGCCCAGTGCTCCGTCCTTGGGCAGCAGCTACCAGACCCAACCCGAGTTCCGCCCCGAAACCTGGGACCGCGGCCGCCCCGGCAGTGGCTCCGAGCGTTTCGGGGGTTCGCCGGAGTTTCCCGGGTCCAGCTTTGAATGGCAGCGCTGACGGGTCTCAGGCCCTGCGCCAGATCAGCGTGAAGTTGTCCGCCGGCATCGGGATGACGTCCTCGATCTGCAGGCCGTGCTTCATGCCCTCGCGGCTCAGGTCATCCATGTCGCGCACGCCCATGCCGGGGTCCGAGCGGCGCAGGGCCCGGTCGAACTCGGCGTTGGACACTGCGGTGTGTCGTCCGCTGCGCGCGAAAGGTCCGTACATGGCGAACACGCCCCCAGCGCGCAGCACCCGGCCCACCCCGCACAGCATCGCCAGCACCGCCGGCCAGTGCATGATATGCGCGGTATTGGCGGTGAAGACGTAATCGAAGACCTCCTCGGGCCAGGGGCCCGAGGCATCCAGGACGTGGGTTGGCCGGAGGTTCACCAGCCCGGCCTCCGCACGCCAGGCCTCGATCCCGCCGACATGGGCCTGAACGTCGCTCGGCTGCCAGGTCAGATGCGTCAGGTTCCGTGCGAAATGCACCGCATGCTGACCCGTGCCGCTGCCCACCTCCAGCACAGTGCCGGGGCGGTCGAACCATTGCAGCAGGACCTGCAGGATCGGGTCCTTGTTCTGTTCCGCCGACGGTGCAAACGGTTTCTGCACGCCTCAGCTCCCGGGCAGCCGCGCGCGCAGCCAGTCGATCGTCGCGGAAGTCGCGGGATCGTGCGGATGTCCCTGCGCTGCCGCCATGAAGTCCTCCTGCACCTGCCCGGCAAGCTGCTTGCCCAGTTCGACCCCCCACTGATCGAAGGCGTTGATGCCCCAGATCGTCGCCAGCAGGTAGATCTTGTGCTCGTACAGCGCGACCAGCGCCCCGAGGGTGCGCGGATCGAGGCGCTCGAGCAGGATCAGGGTGCTGGGTCGGTTGCCGGGAAAGCTGCGATGCGGGGCGAGACGCGCGACGTCCTCCTCGGGCATACCGCCGGCGAGCATCTCCGCCGCGGCCTCGGCCTCCGTCTTGCCCAGGGCCAATGCCTCGGCCTGCGCGACCAGGTTCGCCAGCAGGATCGGGTGGTGCTCCGGCAGGCCGTGCTCGGGGCGCGCGACCCCGATGAATTCCGTGGGCGCCCAGCGTGTACCCTGATGCAGGAGCTGGTAGAAGGCGTGCTGCCCATCGGTACCCACCGCACCCCAGACCAGAGCCCCGGTTTCATGCTCCGCCGGCGTACCGTCATGGCGCACCCCCTTGCCGAGGCTCTCCATCTCCGCCTGCTGCAGGTAGGAAGGCAGCAGCTTCAGGCGCTCGTCATAGGGCAGCACGACCCTTGCGCAGGCACCGAGAAGGTTGTGGTTCCATATGTCCACGAGCGCCAGGCGCAGGGCAGCATTATCCGCCGCCGGGGCATCGAGTACGTGACGGTCCATCTCGTGCGCACCGGCGAGGAACGCCCGGAAACCGTCCATGCCGAGGTAGAGCGCGATGGGCAAACCGATCGCCGACCACACCGAATAGCGTCCGCCCACCCAGTCCCAGAACCCGAACATGTTGCGGGTGTCGATGCCGAATTCCTCGACCCGGCCCGCGTGGGTCGACACCGCGACGAAGTGACGCGCCACCGCCTCTGGGTGATCCGTGTGCCGGAGCAGCCAGGAGCGCGCGGAGCGTGCGTTGATCAGGGTCTCCTGGGTTCCAAAGGTCTTGGACGCGATGATGAACAGCGTCGTTTCGGGATCCGTTTCGCGCAGCACCGCGTCCAGCGCCGCTCCGTCGATGTTGGAGACGAAATGCATCCGCAGAGGCCGCCCCTCGGCCGTATCCGCCGCAAACGGGGCCAGGGCCCGGCAGACCATGCGCGGACCGAGGTCGGAGCCACCGATGCCAATGTTCACCACGCTGCGTATCGGCCTTCCGGAGTAGCCGACGTGGGTGCCATCCTGCACCCTGCGCACCAGGGCCCCCATCGAATCGAGCACTGCGTGCACGTCGCCGACCACGTCACGGCCGTCGACCATGCAACTGGCATCGCGCGGCAGGCGCAGCGCCGTATGCAGCGCTGCCCGATCCTCGGTGCTGTTGACGTGGCCGCCTTCGTGCTGGCGCCGCAGCGCGCCGGTCACGTCAGCGCTTCCGGCCAGCGCGTACAGGTCGTCCCATGCCGCGGCATCCAGGCGCTGGCGGGTCCAATCCAGCCGCAGGCCGGCTGCATGCAGCACGTCGCGATCGACACGCCCGGCATCTTCGGCGAGCAGCTCGCGCAGGGTGACCGTCCGCAGGCGGTCCCGGGCCTCTTTCAGCAGCGACCAGGGAAGGGGAAGCGATTCGGTCTGCGGCACGGCGACACCTCGGTGGCTCGGCAGGAAAAGTGGGCACGCCCTAAACTACAATGGCACGCTCGGCCACACAACGCGTCACCGGAGTCGTCATGCGCATCCTGTTCGCGAGCAGTGAAGCCTTCCCGCTGGTGAAGACCGGCGGCCTGGGCGACGTGAGCTCCAGTCTACCCGCCGCATTGAAGCGACGCCGCCAGGATGTGCGCCTGGTTCTTCCGGCCTACCCGCGCGCGGCCAGTCGGCTGGCCGATCCGACACGGCTGCCCGGACCGGCGGATGCACCCTGGAGCCTGATCCAGGGCTACCTGCCCGGCACCTCGGTCATGGTCTACCTGGTCGACTGGCCCAGGTATTTCGAGCGCGACGGAGATCCCTACCGCGCGACCGACGGCAGCGACTGGCCCGACAATCCGCAGCGCTTCGCCGCCTTCGCCAGCGCGGTGGCCTCGATGAGCGTCGACGAGGCACAACTCGACTGGATGCCGGAGGTCCTGCATTTGAACGATTGGCAGACCGGCCTGGTTCCCGTGTACCTGCGCGATCATCCGCGACGGCCGCCGATCGTGTTCACGATCCACAATCTCGCCTACCAGGGCCTGTTCCCCGCTGAGACCCGGCATGCCCTCGGCCTCCCCGAGGACCTCTGGCACATGGAGGCCCTGGAATTTCACAACCAGCTTTCCTTCATGAAGGGCGGCCTGGTCTTCTCGGACCTGATCACCACCGTTTCGCCCACCTATGCCCGCGAGATCCAGACCCCGGAGCAGGGCATGGGGCTGGACGGTGTGCTGCGGGCCCGGGCCTCCAGCCTGCATGGCATTCTGAACGGGGTCGACTACCGCGAATGGAACCCGGAAAAGGATGGCTATCTGGATACGCACTACAGCGCTGACGATCTCTCGGGAAAGGCGCAGAACAAGGCTTCGCTGCAGCGGGAGCTGCGGTTGCCGGAGCGCGAGGACATCATGCTGCTCGGCCATGTGGGACGCATGGTCTCGCAAAAGGGCATCGACCTGCTGCTGGAGGCCTGCGCACCCCTGCTCGCGGCCGGCCGGATGCAGCTGGTGCTGGTCGGAAACGGCGACCGAGGGTTCGAGGATTGGGCGCGCAGCCTCGCATACGACCATCCCGAAGCCTGCAGCACGGTCATCGCCTACAACGAGGGCCTGGCGCATCGGGTAGAGGCCGGTGCCGATGCCTTCCTGATGCCGTCGCGCTTCGAGCCCTGCGGAATGAACCAGATGTACAGCCTGCGCTATGGAACGCCCCCGATCGTGCACGCGACCGGTGGGCTCGCGGACACGGTCATCGACGCCAACCCCGCGACCCTGGGTGATCGCACGGCCACGGGCTTCTGCTTCCTGCCCGCCGACACCGCCGCCCTGACCCGCGCGATCGAGCGCGCCCTGGCGCTGTTCGATGAACCCGGACAGGAACGCTGGCGATCGATGATGCGCAATGGCATGGGTCGCGACTTCGGCTGGAACACGAGTTCCGCGGCCTATCTCGACCTCTACCGCAGCCTGCGGGCTTAACGTGAAAGTTCTGTAGGTCGGGTTAGCGTAGCGTAACCCGACGTGCCGGGTTGCCGGGGACGACGCTGTTTTGCAGCCATGGGTGGGTGCGAGGCCCGTCGGGTTACGCCCTTTGGGCTAACCCGACCTACAGTTTGCGGCTTTTCATCGTCAGGGGTACCGCGCTCCGAGGCCGTGAGGGCCAGGTCCGGCGCTGGGGTATAATGCCCGCCAGCCACGAATACCGGGGCCGGCCTTGATGCCGGCCCCGGTGGTGCAGATCCAGAGCCAAGGGACCCATGACCCTGACCGGAAACAGCGAACGCTTTCTTCCCAAGGACAAGGAGCTGCGCGCTCGCGTCCGTCTCTTCGGCGATCTGCTGGGCAGGGTGATCCGAAGGCTCGAGGGGGACGATGTCTTCCACGCGGTGGAAACCCTGCGCAAGGGCTTCGTGAGCCTGCGCAAGCGTGAGGATCCGCGTCTGCGCCAGCGCATGATGCGCTGCATCGTCCATCAGGAACCGGAGACGACCGAACGCATCATCCGCGCCTTCAGCATCTACTTCAGCCTCGTCAACATCGCCGAGGAAGACCTCTTCTACCGCTGGCGCCGCGCCGAGGTCAGCAGCGGAGATCCACTGTGGATCGGCTCCTTCGACCGCACGCTGCGCGAGCTGCGTGCGGAGGGCGTCACCGCTGCGGAACTGGAGAAGCTCCTGTCGGAGCTGAGCTACACTCCTGTCTTCACCGCCCACCCCACGGAGGCTCGGCGGCGTACGACGATGCAGAACCAGCGGCGCGTCTTCCAGACCGCCGACCGGCTCAACAACCCGCGCATCGGCGCCGCGGAGCGGAAACTGCTGATCGAGGAACTCGAGACTCAGATCCAGATTCTCTGGCGCACCAACGAGGTCCGGGTCAAGCAGCCGCAGGTGCGTGACGAGATCAAGTACGGGCTGTTCTACTTCGAGGAAAGCCTGTTCGAGGCGATCCCCCTCGCCTACCGGTTCCTGGAAAAGGCGGTTCGGCGCACCTACGGCATGAAACCGGACGGCGCCCTGCCGATCCACATTCCGGCCTTCCTGCGTTTCGGGTCCTGGATCGGCGGAGACCGGGACGGCAACCCGAACGTGACCCCGGCGGTCACCGCGGTGGCCTGCCGGCTGGCCATGCAGCAGGTCCTGCGCGAGTACCTGAAACGGGTTTCCAACCTGCGCAATGTGCTGACCCACTCTTCACTGATGTGTCAGCCCTCGGAGGCCTTTCTCGCGAGCCTGGAGGCGGACAACAGCATCTCGCCCGCGGTGTTCCAGGGTTCCAGGGACCGCTACGAGACCGAGCCCTACCGGCGCAAGATCCAGATCATGATCTACCGCCTGCGGGAGACCCTCGCGACCGTGGGCCGGCGCCTCGCCGGCGAGGCCGCGGTCCTCCCGGTCAGCTCCGCCTACAGCAGTGCCGAGGCCCTGCTCGCCGATCTGCGGGTGATCCACGACTCGCTGATCAGCCACGGCGAACGCAACGTTGCCGGCGGTGAGCTCACCGATTTCATCCGCCTGGTCGAGACCTGCGGCTTTCATTTGCACCACCTGGACGTGCGTCAGGAGTCGACGGTGCACAGCGCAACGATTGCGTCGATCCTGGCACAGACCGGGCTGGCGACGGATTACGAGGCGCTGGACGAGGCCGCGCGGCTGGAGTTGCTCGGCGCCCTGATCGACCGGACCGAACTGCCCGCGATCGATCATGAGGCGCTGGATGCGCCCATCCGGGAGACCATGCAGGTCTTCGACGTGATTCGGGAGATGCGCAGCGAGGTGGGGCCGCAGGGGATCGGCACCTACGTGATCTCGATGACCCACGCGGCCTCCCACGTGCTCGAGGTCCTGCTGCTGGGACGCTGGGCCGGTCTCGTTGGCGAGGCCGATGGAAGGCCCTTCTGTCACCTGCGCATTGCCCCGCTGTTCGAGACGATCGAGGATCTGCTGCACGTGGAAGAGGTTCTCAACGGGCTGCTCGGCCACGCCAGCTATGCCCGCATGCTGGCCGCGAACGGCAACATCCAGGAGGTCATGCTCGGCTACTCGGATTCCTGCAAGGACGGCGGCATCCTGGCGTCGAGCTGGAACCTGTACGAGGCGCAGAAGAAAATCGTCGCGATCACCGACGGGTTCGGGGTGCGCTGCCAGCTGTTTCACGGGCGCGGCGGGACGGTTGGCCGGGGCGGCGGCCCCACCCACGAGTCCATCCTCGCCCAGCCGCCAGCCACCGTGCAGGGTCGGATCAAGTTCACCGAACAGGGCGAGGTGCTGTCGTACAAGTACAGCAACGTAGAGACGGCCGTGTACGAACTGGGGATGGGAGCCACCGGGCTGATCCTGGCCAGCCGCAGCCTGATCCGCAAACCGACCAGCGACCGCGACGAATACCGGGCGACCATGAACGAACTTGCGGCCCTCGGCGAGGACAGCTACCGCGACCTGGTCGACCGCACTCCCGGCGTGCTCGACTATTTCTATGAAAGCACCCCGGTGCAGGAGATCGGCTTCCTGAACATCGGTTCACGCCCCTCGCACCGGCGCCGGAGCGACCGATCCAAGGCCTCGATCCGCGCAATACCCTGGGTTTTCGGCTGGGGGCAGTCCCGCCACACCCTGCCCGCCTGGTATGGCATCGGCAGTGCGCTGGAGGCCTGGCGCGGGGATGACCCCGCCAGGCTGGAACTGTTGCAGGGCATGTACCGGGAATGGCCGTTCTTCCGCTCCCTGCTCTCCAACAGCCAGATGGCCCTGACCAAGGCCAATATGCGAATCGCCGCGGAATACGCGCAATTGTGCAGCGACCGGGCGTTGGCGGACATGGTCTATTCCCGGGTACAGGAGGAATATGCCCGCACGGTGAGGGAGGTCCTGCTGGTCACTCAAATCGAGGCCCTGATGGACGAAACCCCGCTGCTGGCGCTGTCGCTGCAACGCCGCGACCCCTATCTGGATCCGCTCAACAGCATCCAGATCCACCTGCTGCGGGAATCGCGCGCGCTACAGGCGAGGCAACAGGATGACGAAGAGGAGAACCCCTGGATGTCGCCGCTGCTGCGTTCGATCAACGCGATCGCCGCTGGCATGCGCAATACGGGGTGAGTCGGGGTGTCGGGTTGCGCGAACGTCGGGTTACGCTACGCTAACCCGACCTACGGGACCGCAACGACGCCCCCGCAGCGTAGGTCGGGTTAGCCCGAAGGGCGTAACCCGACGTCCCGGCCACGGACCTCGACGTCAGGCAGCCTGGACGGGGATCTGATGACCCGTGTGCGTGATCCGATTGCCCGATCCCAGATAGACCAGGTTCGGGGTGAACTCGCGGGCCTCGGCGGCATCGAGCTGTCCATAGGCGCAGATGATCACCCGGTGCCCCACCGCCGCCTTGTGCGCGGCCGCGCCGTTCACGGAGATCACACCCGATCCGGCTTCCGCCTCGATGGCGTAGGTGGTGAAGCGCTCGCCATTGTCCACGTTGTAGATCTGAATCTGCTCGAACGGCAGGATGCCCGCGGCGTCGAGCAAGCGGGTATCGATCGCGCAGGAGCCCTCGTACTCGAGCTCGCAGTGCGTGACCTGGGCTTTGTGCAGCTTGCCCTTCAGTAATGTGACCATCATCGGCAGTATCCCCGGTGACGCTGGCAACCAACGGTTATTGTGCGGTGCATTATGAGGGAATCACCGAGCACCGGCAAACCTACCGTATTGCAGACGCAGGTTATCAATCAAGCGAACGTCGTCCAGCCAAGCGGCGGCGAGCAGGATCAGGTCACGGTCTCCGGCCCGCGGTTGGCCCAGGTCGTCGGCACGCCGGATGCTCAGGTAATCGCATCGAAAGCCCGCCGCGCTCAGCCGTTCCCGTGCACTTGCGACGAGCTCCGGAAAGATCTTCGGCCACTGATCCGGCTCCAGCAGGCAGGCCTCCGCCGTGTCGCGCAGGCAACGGTAAAGCTCCGGCGCCCGTTGACGCGCGGCATCGGAAAGGCGCCCGTTACGTGAACTCAGCGCGAGGCCGTCGCTCTCGCGCACCGTGGGCAGCGCATCGACCAGCACCGGGAAATCCAGGGACTCGACCATGGCCCGGATCACCAGCAGCTGCTGATAGTCCTTCTCGCCGAAGATCGCGACATCGGGCTGCACCAGATGGAACAGCTTTGCCACCACCGTCGCGACACCGTCGAAATGTCCGGGCCGGGACCCGCCCTCGAGCCCCTCGGACAGGCCCGAAACGACGACCCGCGCCAGGATCGCGGCCCCGTCGGGGTACATCTCGCCCACCTCGGGGCAGAACAGCGCATCGACGCCGGCCTCGGCGAGCTTCTTGGTGTCGGCCTCCAGCGTCCGCGGATACCGGGCCAGGTCATCGGGCCGGTCGAACTGCAGCGGGTTGACGAAGATGCTGACCAACACGCGGTCACCGCGCTCACGGGCATGCCGCACCAGCGCGAGATGCCCATCGTGCAGGTTGCCCATGGTGGGGACGAATGCCAGTTTCAGGGAGTCCCGGCGCCGCCACTCGCGGCAGAGCGCCATGACCTGCCGGCGGTCACGGACGATACGCATCGGTTTCAACCAAAGGTGTGGACACCGGACTCGGGGAAAGCGCGACTGCGCACTGCCTCGGCGAAGGCCGCAACCGCTCCCGCAAGGCTGTCCGCATCGGCCATGAAGTCCCGCGCGAAGCGCGGCGGTTTGGGCGTCAGACCGATCACGTCCTGCAGCACCAGGATCTGACCGTCGCAATCCGGACTGGCGCCGATGCCGATCACCGGCACCCCTGCCGAGTGGCTGATGCGCGTGGCGAGCA
The DNA here is from genome assembly GCF_007692535.1 of Thioalkalivibrio sp. GTDB lineage: Bacteria > Pseudomonadota > Gammaproteobacteria > Ectothiorhodospirales > Ectothiorhodospiraceae > Thioalkalivibrio. The sequence continues at coordinate 10,188 of NZ_REBW01000149.1, forward strand.
CCTCGGGCACGCTCTCGAGCAGCAGGCACTGGGCGCCCGCGGCCTCCAGCGCGCGCGCCTCGGCCTGCATGCGCTCGGCCGCCGCTGCCTCCCGGCCCTGCACCCGGAACCCGCCCAGGCGGTGCACCGCCTGCGGTGTCAGGCCAAGGTGGGCGCAGACGGGGATGCCGGAACCGGCAAGGCGCCTGACCAGCTCGGTGTGACCGCCATTGCACTCGACCTTGACCATCTGGGCACCGGCTCGCATCAGGGCCCCGCCCTGCTCGAGGGCGGTGAGTACGTCGCGGTCACCGAGGAAGGGCAGGTCTGCCATCAGCATCACGCGCCGCGTACCGCGGAATACGGCCTCAAGGTGGTAGACCATGTGCTCGATGGTCACTGGCAGTGTGGTTTCATGACCCTGCACCACCATGCCGAGTGAGTCGCCAACCAGGATCACGTCGATGTCCGAGGCATCCAGCAGCCGGGCGAAACTCGCGTCATACGCGGTCAGGCAGGTGATCGGCCGGCCCTCCTGCTTGTGTTTCTCGAGCGTACGAATGGTGTTGCGCATCGGGGCCTCCGTAACCGGTCAGAGGTGCACTGGAAGCGGATTGAAATAGTGCCTGCCGCCGTGAACCTGGTCCAGGAACTGGACCAGTTGCAGGAAATCCGCCTCATTTTTGACCCAGTCGATCTCGGTGGCGTTCACAATCACCAGGGAGGCCGCATCGAAGTGATGGAAGAATTCCGTGTAGGCCGCGTTCAGACGCTCCAGGTAGGCGGCGTCGATACGGCGTTCGTAGCTGCGCCCCCGCCCGCGGATGCGTTCCAGCAACACCTCGACGGGCGCCTGCAGATAGACGACCAGGTCCGGGCGCGGCAGCTTCGGCCGCAGCTGCCGGAACAGCTCCCGATAGATCTCCATTTCGTCCGGCGCCAGGTTCAGCTCGGCGAACAGGGGGTCCTTGTCCACCAGGTAATCCGCAACATGCAGCCGCTCGAACAGCTGCAGCTGCGCCAGCGGGGTCAGCTGGCGAATCCGCTGCACCAGGAAGTGCAGCTGCGTGGCCAGCGCGTGCTTGGAGCGGTCCTGGTAGAAACGCTCCAGGAACGGATTCTCGTCGGGTGTCTCGAACAGCCCCTCGGCGTCGAGATGCCGCGCCAGCATCTGCGCAAGGCTGGACTTGCCGACACCGATCGGACCCTCGACGGCAATGAAACGGAAATCGGCCAGGCTCACGCGCGCGCCTCCTCGGCGATGGCAACAAGACCCTTGCTGGCCATGCGCCGGGACAGCGCCGCGACGCTGCCAAGACCCGGGATGACGAGGTCAGGATCCAGTTCCTGTAGTGGGAAAAGGACGAAATCCCGCTCCGCAATGCCGGGATGCGGTACCCGAAGGCCCGGCTGATCGATCACCAGGTCTCCGAACAGCAGGATATCGAGATCCAGCAGGCGCGGTCCCCATCGGGAGCCGTCGCGCCGGCGTCCGCAGGCTGCCTCGATGCCCTGGAGTTCGTCCAGCAGCGCGCGGGGCGCCAGCTGCGTGTCGAGCCGGGCCACGGCGTTCACGTAATCGGGCTGATCCTGCGGGCCCATCGGCGGATTGCGGTAGAGGCTCGAGCGCGCGATCAGGCGACTGCGTGGCACATCACGCGCGAGTCGCGCGCAGGCATGCAATACCTGCGCGACGGGATCGCCGAGATTGGCGCCGATCCCGATATAAACATGGACGGGCGGCCTCATGAGGCCGACTGGGCCTTTCGGCGCCGCCTTCGCGGCCGAGTGCGAGCCGCTGGAGCGCCGCCGGGGGCACGCGCCATCGCCTGCTGCCGGGCCTCGTCCGTCTGCTGGAATTCCGTCCACCACTGGCAGAGGTCAGGGTCGGCATCACCCACACGCGCTCGAAGACAGAGGAAATCGTAGCCTGCACGGAAACGCGGGTGGGTCAACAGCTTCAGGGCACGCCCGCCCTGGTTGCGCGGCAGGCGCTGCTGCAGGTCCCAGATCTCGCGCACCACCAGCGAATAACGCTTCGGGATCGAGACCCGCTGGACCTGCCGTTCCAGCACCACGGACATCGCCTGCTGCCAGGCGGCAACGGGATCCTCGTCGGCAGCCAGCCGCGCCTGCGCCTCGCGCTGTACCGCGGCCCACAGCACCGCCGCGTAGAGAAAAGCCGGGTGGACGCCCAGTTCGTCGCGAATCCTGGCATCGGTGTTCTTCAGCGCCTCGACCAGAAAGGCGCGCCGCTCGAGGCCGAGTTCCGGATCGGCAAAGCAGGCCGCCGCCTGCGGGAACAGCGCCTCGAACAGCCCGAAGCGTTCGAGTTCGTCCAGGCAGGTGACCGCCGCGCCGCTGTGGAAGAGCTTGATCACCTCGTCGAACAGACGGGCCGGCGCCACCGACGTCATCAGGCCGGCGTGACGATGCATCGCGTGATCCAGCTCGGGGGCGATGCGCAATCCGAGCTTGGCGCTGAAGCGCACCGCGCGCAGCATGCGCACCGGATCCTCGCGCAGGCGCTGTTCGGGCTCATCCCCGATCAGGCGCAGGACACCCTCGTGCAGATCCAGCACACCGTTGGTGAAGTCGAGGACCGCGTAATTCGCGATATCGTAATAGAGCGCATTGATGGTGAAATCACGCCGCCATGCGTCCTGCTCGATGGTGCCGTAACAGTTGTCGCGGAGGATGCGCCCCTCCTCGCTCAGTTCGATGTTGCCTTCCTCGTCCTCGGCGCCGAAGGGAGCGCGGAAGGTCGCCACCTCGATGATTTCGCGCCCGAACGTGACGTGGGCAAGCCGGAAGCGCCGCCCGATCAGCCGGCAATTGCGAAACAGCCGGCGTACGTCATCCGGATGGGCATCGGTGGCGACGTCGAAATCCTTGGGTTCCCGCCCCAGCAGCAGATCCCGCACGCCACCGCCGACCAGGCAGCTGCGAAACCCGGCGTCACGCAACCGGTACAGGACCTTCAGCGCATTTTCGCTGATTGCGGCCCGCGAGATCGGGTGCTGATCGCGGGTGTACACCCGCGGCTCTATGGGGGCTGGGACTGGCTGGCTCACCAAGGTTCGTCGTCGGCGTGAAAGGCCCGTATGATAACAGTTTGCCCTCCTGATGCACCGCACCGACTGTCCCGCACGACGCAGCGGAGCGCTGCGGTGGCCGGATACCTGCGGCAGTTGCAGTTCATCCAGCGCAATGACGTCACAGGTGCAGCCGCCCTGCCAGGCGAAATGCATAGCAGGCCTTTTCCCGCGAGTTCCGAAACGCCGCGGGCGCCTCAGGCTGAGGCCCCCTCAGCGGAGGATATGGCGGATGGGAGCCGTCTCTCCGGTGGCGCGGTAGCGCAGGTAGTCGTCGAGAATGCGCCGGTGATCGAAGGCCAGCGGCTGCGCCCGGTCTTCCGGGTCCAGCCAGGTGAGCGCTTTCGCATCGTCCTGTGCCCGCGCCTCCCCCTCACCCCGTGCCACATAGACCACGCTGACGGTGTGGCCGCGCTCGTCACGTTCGGGATCCGAGTAGACGCCGAGCAGGGTCTCCAGTCTGATCTCCAGGCTGGTTTCCTCGAGCGCCTCGCGCAGGGCTGCCTGCTCCACCGTCTCTCCCTCGTCCACGAAACCGCCGGGCAGAGCCCAGCCGGGCGGTGGATTCATCCGTTCGATCACGACGATGCGGCCGGGATTCGCCGCATGGCGGATGATCAGATCGACGGCCAACAGCGGCGTCTTCGGACGTTCTGCGTTCATGTCTCCCCCTCCTTCCGAATGAAACGCCGGATGTGCCGGCGCTCTCGCTTGTCCGGACGCCGGGCGCGACCGCCCTCGCCCCGTTGCTGCCGGCGCCGCTCGGTCTCGGCCTCGCGCCGGGCGACACTCTCCGCGGTCTCCGCGTAAAGCCGTTGGGCCTCGACAGCCGGCCGGCGCTTGTCGTTGATGCCCAGGACCTCGACGTCGAAGACCTCCTCACCCCGCTGCACGGTCAGGCGGTCGCCCGGGTGCACCTTGCGGGCGGGCTTGCAGCGATCGCCGTTTACGTGCACCTTGCCCCCTGCAACCGCCTCGGTGGCGAGCACCCGGGTCTTGAAGAAGCGCGCAGCCCAGAGCCATTTGTCCAAGCGCAACGCGGCATCACTGGAGTCAGCCGCGGTCACATGCCCCGCCCGCTGCGTCCGCCGGGAACCGATTCCACAAGCCGTCTGGAGATCCCATGGCCCTGCCCCATCTTCATCTGGTCAGCTTTCCTCTCTGTCCCTTTGTGCAGCGTAGCGTCATCCTGCTGAAACACAAGAATGTTCCGTTTGAACTGACCCTTCTCAACCCCCAGGAACTGCCGGACTGGTTCCTGGAAAAGTCCCCGACAGGAAGGGTGCCGCTGCTGCTGGTGGACCAGGACACCGCGGTATTCGAGTCTGCGGTGATCAGCGAGTACGTCGACGAGATCACCTCGCCTCCCATGCTACCGGCGGATCCGCTGCAACGCGCCCTGGAACGCGCCTGGATCGCCTTCGTATCCGATCTGGTCATGGCAATGCACCGCTGGATGACGGCATCGACCGAAGAGGCATTCAAGGCGAACCGCGACGAGGCTGCGAAGAGCCTGAAACGGCTGGAGGCGCAATGCAAGGCCGCCCCCTGCTTCACCGGGCCGGATTTCTCCCTGCTCGACGCGGCACTGACGCCGGTGTTGATGCGCCTTGACCTGCTGCGGGATCCGGAAAGCCCCTGGCAACCCGACGACTACCCCGTCCTGGCAAGCTGGTGGCGGCACGTGTCGGATCTGCCGGAGGTAAAGGACTCGACGGTCGAGGACTTTCGCGAACGCCTCGTTCGCTTCCTGAATGCTCAGGATGGCTTCGCGGGGCCTCGTCTGGCCGCAGGTCTGGCTGCGCGCGGCCACTGACCCGGCCAATCGACGACGAAGTCGATCAATGGCAGGTCGGGTGCCTCGTCCTCACGGACCACCCGGCCTGCCACCGAGACCTTTGCCGTCCGGACCGTTTCCGGATCCCCCGAGATCAGCGGGTGCCAGTCCGGCAATGCCTCACCCAGGAAGCGCAGCCGATAGGCACAGGTCGGCGGCAGCCACTCGTATTCCGCCACGGTCCCGATGTTTACCTGCAGGCAGTCGGGCACGCGCCGGGTCCGGTTCGCGTAGTCGGAACAGCGGCCCGTGTCGCAGTCCAGCAGGCGGCAGGCCAGCCAGGTATGGACGATTTCCCCGGTATCCTCGTCCTCGAGCTTGTGCAGGCAGCAACGCCCGCAGCCGTCGCAGAGCGCCTCCCACTCCTGTGCGTCCAGCGTCTCCAAGGGGCGTTCCCAGAACGGCGGCGACATCAGGAGGCTCCCCCGCCAGCGGCTTCCAGCAGGCGCTCGCCGGCCTGTTCCAGGCGTTCCAGCACCGTTTCCCAGCGTTCCATCGTCACGTAGTGCATCAGGACCCGCCCACGACCGATGGGGACCATGATGGCCAAGCCCACGTCCGGGTACAGCCAGTATTCCTGGTCGTCGCCGATGCGCAGGTGCCCGGCGGGATCCCCGAAGCGCTCGCGCAACAGGGTCGAATCCCAGCGGGCACGCGGGATATAGCTCATCTCCACCGCGGGCGTGCGGCCCAGCGCCCGTAGCGCGTCGTCGCTGAGCCCGTAGCGGCGGGCGCCGCTGGGCATCGGCCGTTCCGAGGTCCGTTCCTCCCAGATGAAAGCCATCCCGTCCTCGTCGAGGTCGGGCACCAGCACCAGGTTGGCCTCGAACGGCGGTATCCGGGCATTGGCGTAGAAGGCCTCGACGGTACGGGTGCCGTCCGGCTCGACGAACAGGCGGATGTCCGGCACCGGGAGGCGCCCGGCGAGCTCCATCAAGGTGGTCTGCCCGAGTTCGATGCCGAGCACACGGGTGTGATCCTCGGCGATGATCTCGATCTGCCAGGGAAGGTTCTCGAAACGCTGCACCTGGCTGCGGTCCGGCGTCAGAAAGAAGGCGATGAGCGCGAGGAGCATCAGTACGACGAGAACGATCCAGACTATTCCACGAAAACGCATCCTACCCCCGGCCATCGCCCAATTCGGAGTCGTTGAAAGCAAACCGGCGACACGGTAGCACCCCCGCCGGCAATCCGCCGCATGACCCTGCTCCGGGCGGCCCGGACAGGTGCGTGACGTGGCGTCCGGAGCTGCCGGCGGGAAACCGGAACAGCTGCGGGGCGACACCATTGGCGGCGGGCCCCAGTATACCAACAGGGGCCTGTCGGCCCGGCCATCCAAAGGGCCCGGCCGTGATGCAGGGCGTGCGGCACCCCGATTACCCGGGCGCTGGCAATCCACCCGAAGCGGTGAAGAATTCGCGGCCTCGCGACGGACGCGGCAAACTTCGACTCCCGAAGGGGAAGGCTTCCGCTCTGCCGTGCGTCCTGAGACCATCCCCCGGATTCGACACGGGTCCTGTACCCGACGTTTTCCACCCGGCAACCCGCCGCTACCCGTTCATGGAGTCCCAAGCATGCCGCTGCATCTGCCCACCATGTCCCGCCGCCGCTTTCTCCAGATTGGAGCCGGATCGCTTGCCGCCGCAGGCGTGATCGCCACGGCACCGCACATCACCGCATTCGCCGAAGACCTGAACGACTTTCTGAAGGGACCGCCGGTTCCCGACATCAAGCCGATGCAGCTTTCCGAGAACGTATGGATGATCTACTCGGAGGACGTCTTCCCGACCCCGAGGAACCAGGGAATGATGTGCAACATCACCTTCGTGGTCACCGACGACGGCGTGGTGGTCCTCGACAGCGGCGGCTCGCTGCAGATCGGCGAAATGGCGATCCGCATGATCCGCACCGTCTCCGACAAGCCGGTGGTCGCGATCTTCGTGTCGCATTATCACGGCGATCACTGGCTGGGCAACCATGCCTTCGTGAACGAGTACGGGGACGATCTGCCGATCTACGCGCACCCGCACACCAAGACGGAGATCGAGGGCGTGCAGGGCGACCTCTGGCGTAGCCTGATGGAGCGCTGGACCGAGGGCGCCACCATGGGCACCCGCGTGGTTGCACCGAACCGCACCATGAATCACGGCGACGAGTTCCAGTTCGGCGCCGTGACCCTGCGCATGCATCACTACGGCGTCGCGCACACGCCGAGCGACATCTCCATGGAGGTGGTCGGGGACCGCCTGACCTACGTCGGGGATGTCGCGATGGAACGCCGGATCGCCAACATGGACGACGGTTCCTTCCAGGGCTCTCTCGATTACATCGACGCCCTGAAGGTCGAGGCCGGCTCCGAGATCTGGGTCCCGGGCCACGGCCGCGCGACCGACGACCTGATGCAGTGGAACCGGGAATTGTTCGCCGGAATCTACGAGAACTGCCTGGAGGCCGTCGAGAACATGGAGAGCATGGCCAGCGCCCGGGCGCGGGTGATGGCCGACCCACGAGTCGCCGACAAGGCCGCTGAGACCCGTGGTTTCGATGAGAACATCGGGCGCTATGTCAG
>NZ_REBW01000031.1 GCF_007692535.1 Thioalkalivibrio sp.
ATCGATCAGCGCGAGGAGCAGCTGATGACGCTGAACGAGCGCAGCGTGCAGTACAACATTCTGCGCCGGGAATACGAGACCAGCCGCGAACTGTACGACGCGGTGCTGCAGCGCATGAAGGAAATCGGCGTGGCAGCCGGCGTGCAGAAGTCCAACATCTCGGTGATCGATGAAGCCAGGATGCCGGATGGAGCGTTCCGGCCCAGCCTCCAGAAAAACCTCGCGATCGCGTCCATGCTCGGCCTGATGATCGGGATCGCGCTCGCGCTGCTGCTCGAGTTCCTGGACAGCACCATCCGCCGCACGGAAGACATCGAGCGCCTGGTGGACCGCCCCGTGCTCGGCCTCATCCCCCTGCTGCGTCCACGCGACCAGCGCGCAACGGGCGTTCGGGGCCGGCCGGAGCGAACGCTGACCCATTACAGCGCCACCCATCCGAAATCGGCGGTCTCGGAGGCGTTCCGGTCCCTGCGCACCAGCCTGATGTTCTCGACCCCGGAGGGCATGCCCAAGGTCCTGCTCTTCACCAGTTCCTCGCAGGGCGAGGGCAAGACCACGGCGGCGGCCAACCTGGCCACGGTGCTCGCGCAGAACGGTGCGTCGGTGCTGTTGATCGATGCCGACCTGCGCCGGCCATCCGTGCACCGCGATTTCGGCATACCACGTTCACCGGGGCTGACTGACGCCATCTCTCGGGTGAGCACGGGGACCGAGCCCGAACATCCGGTCATTCACGGAAGCGGCCTGGACGGGCTGTCGCTGATGCCCGCGGGGCACGCGACCCCCAGCCCTGCCGAATTGCTCAGCTCGAACCAGCTGGCAAAGGTGCTCAGCGATTGCCGGCGGATCTTCGATCACGTGATCGTCGATGCCCCGCCGATCCTGGGCCTGGCCGACGCGGTGGTCGCATCGCGCCTGGTGGATGGCGTGGTCATGGTGGCCGGGGCCGGCAAGACCGGCAAGGAGAACTTCCGGATCTCGGTGCAGCGGCTGCGCCAGGTCCAGGCCCCGTTGCTCGGCGTAGTCCTGAATCGGGTCGACCTCGACAGCCCCGAGTACTCCTACTACTCGGCCTACTACTACAACTACGAGCCGGACAAGGGTCATCGGGAAATGGACGAGAACGAGGCAGTCCCGCACCGCAAGGCTTCCTGACCCCCCTTGGCTGGCTTCGTGCTGCGCTGGCTGCTCATTCCCCTGGCGGGTGTCGCCGCGCTATGGATCGTGTGGACGGAGCACCAGACGCTGCGCAGTCTGGACTGGTCCGAACTCGAAGCCAGCCTCTCCCGGCTCGAGGCGCGCCAGCCCTGGGGCGGCCTGAGCGGGCGCGCCCTGGCCGCAGCACCGGAGGAAACCCTGGGCCTCGAGCCCGAGGCCGCCGAGGCGGTGATCGCCTGGCAGCTACAGCGCTACCCACTGGACCCGTTCCCTTGGTTCACCCGCGCGCTGAACGCGCACCTGGCCGGGGCTTGCCCCGAACGCGTGCTGGACTACGCACAGGCGGCATTGACCGTGCAGCCCGGGCATCGGCAGCTCAACTGGCAGGCCGCGTCGCTCGCCTACGAGTTGGGCGACTACGAACGCGCCGAGCGTGCGCTGCGTGCGTTCCTGCAGGACAACCCGGCCGGTACCCGGGATGCGCTGGTGCTGGCCTTCGAATGGCTACCCGACGCCAACGCGCTGATCGAGCGCATCCTGCCCGAGGGCGAGCGGCACCTGCTCGCGGCGCTGAACGTCGCCCGCCGCTACGCCTGGCTGGACCTGGCCGTGCAGGCCTGGGAACGGCTGCCGCAACCGCGTCAGGCAGACGATCCCGGTCTGCTGGATTTCGTCGACCTCGCGCTGGCCGAGGGGGAACCCGAGTATGCGATGTACGTCTGGTGGCAGAGCTTCCCCGACTACGATCCGGGCACGGTACCCAACGGCGACTTCCAGCACGCGCTCGGAAACGGGCGCGGCCTGCACTGGCGCACCCGCGTGCCCACCGGCGCACAGGTGATGCGGGATACGGCGGAACACGTCACCGCCCCCGCCAGCCTGCGCGTCGATTTCGACGGTCGCGAAAATCTCGGGATGCGCGGCCTGTCGCTGCGAATCCCGACCCTGGCGGGGTCGCGTGCCTGGGTGCTCTCGGGGTATTGGCGGGCGGAGGGGCTCACGACGACGAGTCTGCCGTACCTGCGGGTCTCGGGCGGGGAGGGCGCATCCGCCCGGATCGAGCTTCCGGCGGCCGCTTTCGACTGGACGCCGTTCGCGATCGAGATCGAGACCTCCGGGGCGCCGGGTGTGCTGGATCTGGAGGTCCGGCGCGACCCGACGCGGCTCGATTTCGATCGCTTCCTGGCCGGCCGGCTGTGGCTGGACGCGTTGCGGCTCGAGCCGGTGGCTGCACCCGCCGACGACTGAACACTGCGCATGGACCTCGACGAAAACGACCTGCGCGATCTCGCCCTGAGCCTGCGCCTGTTTGAGGTGGAACACCTGAACCATGCAGAGCTGCGCGTGGTGCTCGCGTGGGTCAGTGGCCGCGGCGGGAAGGGGGGCGGTAACGACCTGACCCCGTTGTTGGGGGAGCCGGGCGCAGAGCCCTTCCTGCTGGACCTGGTCTACCGGCAGCTCGACGCTGTCCTCTTCGTCGAGGACGAGTTGAGCGAGTCGGCGGCGTGGCTGGGCGGCGATGCGATCCAGCGCCGTCTTCAGTACCGGCGCCTGCTCGCGGCCTTCCACCCGGATCGTTCCGCGGAACTTGCGGGCTGGCTCACCTCGAGGTTCCAGGCGATCCAGCGCTCGTACCGAAGGTTTCGCCATGCACCGCCGGAGCGGTTGGGACCGCGGCCGATGCTCGGTTCCCCCCAAACCGGGGCGGCGCGACCCTCCGGGCGGTCCCGCAGCATCCGCTTCGGCCCCGGCCTGAAGGTGCTGCTACAGAACCATCTGCGCGGGACGCGCAACCTGGAGGCGAAGCTGGTCGGCCTGGCCGTCATCGGGGCGCTTGCCACCGTGTTCCACGTCTACCTCGCGCAGGCCCCGAACCGCTGGGCCCAGGCCCAGCAAGTGGAGGCGCGGCAGCAGGAGACCCCGCCGGGCGAGGTCGCCGGGCCGGCCGGGGATACGGCTCCCGGGGCCCATGCGCTGGAGGCCGTGGCGCCGGCGCAGGTGGATGGCGACGACGTTCGCACCGTGTCGGGCCCCGATGGCTTCGAACCGGTGGTCGACGTGATCGAACGGTACCGGCACGCCTTCGAGGGGGGCGATATCGAGACCCTGATGCGTCTGCTCGCCGATCACCCCCGCGAAAACCGCCACCAGGGCCGGGACTGGTTCCGCAGCCACTATGCCCGTATCTTCGCGCGTTCCGACCTGCGCCGCCTGCAGGTGGACATCGAAACGGTCGACCGGGGACCCGAGGCCTGGATCGCCTCCGGCCAGTTCGACCTCGAGATTCACTACCCCGACGGGCGCCAGGTGTCCGCGAGCGGCCCGATTCGCTACGGGCTGATCGAGCAGAGCCAGGAGTGGTACATTGCCAGCATCGATTACTGATCATGAAGCGCCGTATCGCCGCCGCTCGCGAACGCGCGCACCGGTGGGTCCCGGCCCCTTCGCGGCGACGCTGGTGCTGGTGGCCGTTGCGCTGGCGTTGCCCCTGATGATGGGCCACCGCAACCCGCTCACACTGACCGCGACGCAACTGCTGCTGGTCTCGGGTGCGCTGCTCGCGGGCCTGCTCGCCACGCTGCCGCTGCGCGGCGCACTACCGCCACCAAACCGCGTGTGGATCGCCTTCTTCGCGGTGTTCACGGGTACCGTGCTGCTGCAGGTTCTGCCACTGCCGGGGTTGGCCCAGGCGTTCGGGCCATACCCCGACGGATTCTGGAACCATGCGGATTTCGAGCCGCGGCACTGGTCGCCGGACATCGGGGCCAGCCTGCGCGGCTGGGCGGTCTTCGT
>NZ_REBW01000057.1 GCF_007692535.1 Thioalkalivibrio sp.
CGCAAACTGTAGGTCGGGTTAGCCCAAAGGGCGTAACCCGACGGGCCTCGCACCCCACCCATGGGCGCAAAATAGCGTCGTCCCTGGGACGTCGTCGGGTTACGCTGCGCTAACCCGACCTACTGGGCTGTGACTTTCACGCTAAATGGATCTAAACATTCGATCCGATCAGGACCCGCGATGACAGAACCTTCGTTCAGAAGAAAGAAGACGCGCAGGTATAAAAACGAAAACGCGAGGGCGGATCAAAGCACGCAAAATCGCCCCTCAGCAACTCAGTATCGGGGATCGCCTTCGACCCCTTTTTGGAAGCCAAAAAAAAGCCGCCGACCCATTTTCACGGGTCGGCGGCTGATCCCGGGATCAGACGATCGACTTCAGCAGCCGCCGAAGCCGTCGGCCTCCATCTTGGCCTCGAAGGCGGCCAGGGCGTCGGCACCGGTCTTCAGATCGCCGGACTCGCCATCCCAGTCTTCAGGCTTGATCTTGACCAGCCAGCCTTCGCCGTAGGGATCCTCATTGATGAGGCCTGGCTTCGCGGCGACCGCGGGATTGGTCTCGACCACTTCGCCGGTGACCGGAGTCTTCGCGGGACCGACCCACTTGCCGGATTCGACCGTGGCGCAGGACTTGTCCTTCTTCACGGTCTTGCCCGCCTTCTTCGGCGTATAGGAGACGATCTGCCCGGCGAGCGAACAGGCGTAGGAAGTCAAACCAACCGTGGCAGTGCCGTCACTCTCCTTACGCACCCACACGTTACTTTCGATGTTATAGAGCAGATCTTCAGGAATATCACAACCCCGAACTGCACCCATGATGCCCTCCAGTATTGATTAATAAATCGGATGAATGGTCTTAAAAAGTAAGCGTCTTGTCGCTGCGTAGGACCAGGTCGGCGAGCTCGCTGGCTCGGTTGACTTCATCGACCTCGGGAATGAGATCGGTGGATGGGTCGATTTTATACCCCGGCAAAGCAGGGTGGCAAACATGAAGGGACACGCCTGCGCGTTTCGCATCACGAATGAAATCGATAATCAACTTGCCTCCCTCCATCGCCCTCAGATCGTCGGCGACGCCACGCTGCATCAGGCGCACACCCTCCATGGTGAAGAAGATATGCACGTCGATATCCATCGAGGCCATCACCGAACCCAGGTAGAAGGGCGTCGCGCAGCGCCCGGGTTCCGTCGGGCCCGAGGTCATGATGATCACGACCGTCTGCTCCTCGTTGTCCAGGTAGTGCTCTGCGTTCATCTGGGCCTCGGTTCAGCGCGTCCGGCGCTGGCAATGGATGTCTTCGTCCCGGGCGCGCTGGCAGTAACCCTTCTCCGCCTCGTCACCAGTCAGAAACCGGCTTAGCGCGGCCTCGGCGCCCTCAGCAGCCTCGACCCGGGCCACCCACGCGTTGTAGGGATCGGAATTCAGCAGGAGGGGATTCTCGAGGACCTCGGCATTGCCCTCGACGATGGTGCAGTCAATGAAATTGGGAATCGGACCCGCCCACTTGCCGCTCTCGATGGTCGCGACCGGCTTGCCCGGCGGGCGTCGCGTACCCGGGCGCCGCACCCGGACGTGAATGATCTTGCCCGCGATCGTCTGCGACAGGTCGGTCATCCCCACCGTAAGGGTGTCGTCGTCCTCGCGGCGGATCCAGATCTGAAATTCGTCATCGTAGAACAGTTCGGGATGAAACTCGCACCCGTTGCAATCCATCTACCGCCTCCTGCAATAGCCGTTGGGCATCTTGCACGTCAGGGACGACGCACAGGCGCAACGGCGGATGACGCTGCGCTCTTCCGCCCTACGCATCCCCCTCGACATGATCCCGTAGGGTGCCGTGAGGCGCAAGCTGAAACGCACCGGGGTTGGTCGACGACGCCGGTGCGTGACTGCGAGCGCCCGGACGGTGCCATTCGCTGCGCTCATTGGCACCCCACGAGCGGCCTGCCCGTCTCGGGCGAGGCCGCTGCCCGTACGGACCCGAACTCAGATGACGCCTTTTTCCTTCAACAGTCCGATCGAGTCGCTGACGTTTTCATGGATGCCCAGCTTGCGCGGGGACAGACCCAGTGCCAGACCCAGCAACTGCGTGAAGTAGAGCACCTTCACGCCGGTCTTGATCCCGAACTCGGTCTCCGCCCGGACCTGGTGCATTTCCAGGCCCGAATGGCAGGTCGGGCATTCGGTCGCGATCACCTCGGCACCGGAGTCCTCCGCTGCCTGCAGAAGGTTCAGCACCAGCTGCGTGGAGGTGTCGGAGTCCGACAGGGTGTGCGCGCCACCGCAGCACGACGTCTTCAGCGGGTAGTCCACGTTCACCGCGCCGGCTGCGGCCAGCAGGTCGTCCATGAAGTGAGGCTTGTAGCTGGACTCGGAGCCGGGGCCCTGGTCCTTCTCGGGGAAGATCTGCCGCGGCCGCGTGTACATGCAGCCGTAGTAGTTCGCGATCTTGATCCCGTTCAGACTCTTGGTCATCCGCTCCTTGATGCCTTCCGGACCCAGTTCCTCCATCAGCCACTCAAGCAGGTGCAGGGTGCGCACGTCGCCGTTGTACACCGGATCGTCGGCCTTTCGGGCCAGGTCCTGCACCGTGTTCATCGCCTCCTGCGAAGTCGCGGTCTCGAACTCGGCCTTCTTCAGGTTGTGGTAGCAGCCGTTGCACGGCGCCATCACGGTGTCCATGCCCATCTGCTCGGAAGCGATCGCCATGTTGCGCGCCGACAGGTACGTCTGCAGCATCGGATGGACGTTCTTGACCTCCATTGCGCCGCAGCAGTTGTAGTCGCGCAGGTTCTCCATCTCGAGGCCGAGGGCTTTCACCAACTGACGAGTCGAACGGTCGTAGGGGCCGCCGGAACCTTCCAGCGCACAACCCGGGTAGTAAGCAACCTTAGCCATGAGCGGCCTCCTTCTGTTCGCGGACGTAGGCCTGCAGGACCTCACCGGTCTTGCCCCAGCTCTTGGTCTTGGGCGTAAACACGACGTTCATCCCCATGCGGAAGCCGTGGGCGACGGGCAGCCGTTTCATCATGCGCTTGGTGAATTCGATCAGCCAGGACTGGATCAGCGGCTGGCCGGACTTCTTGAAGAAGTTCTTCATCACCTTGGAATCTTCGATCCGGCCGTAATGGTAGATCTGCTCGGTGAACTCCTCGTCGAAGATGGTCGAGGGCGATTTCTCGGTGATGCCTTCCTCTTCCATCCAGTGCGCAAGCGCCTTCATCACACCCTCGGGCTTAACGTCCTTGGGACAGATGTTGGTGCACTTGTTACAGGACACGCACTGCCAGATGATGTCCTTGTCCTTGATCAGTTCCTCGGTGAGTCCGAGCCGGGTCAGGTAAATCCAGTAACGCGGGTTGAACTGCACGTTCTGCGCGTACATCGTGCAGGAGTTGGTGCAGGAACCGCACTGCCAGCAACGGTGCACGTTCTCAGCGCCGGTGTAGGTCTGGATCTTGGCCTCGAAGTCGTCGTCGTAGTCCTTGATCGTGCGCGGCGTGATCATGGTGTTCCAGTGGCCAGACACATCTACGCCGTCGACCACCAGTGAGTCGTGTTCGAGCAGGCGTTCGGCCTCGATCAGTGATTTTTCGTGTATCGCCATGACGTTCTCTCTCCCGGCGTCCGGTTTCCCGGACCTTCCTGTCGGTTCGTTCTAATGTATCGTCTCGTCCGAAGCCGGCTTCAGGCGGCCTTTCGGCGCGTCGATGCCGAGCATCTTCACCATCAGTTCCAGCGGATCCTGCTTCGCGCCGAACTGGGCATCGATCAGGCCCATGCTCATGGACAGCGAGCGGGCGTAGTCCGAGTAGGCCTGCGACCAGATCAGATCGGTCACGAAGGGCAGATCCCGGTAGAAACCCTCTTCCGCCAGCGCGTCGTAGAACCAGAGTCGCGCGCCCTCGATCGCTGCGACAGTCTCGCCGATCGGGATCTGCCGCAGGGTGTCATTGCCCCGAATGAACTCGCGCAGCGCCCCAGTCGTCGTCGAGGTATCCCAGACCCAGCGGCTTGCCAGCGGCACGGTATCCGGGTCGCGGAAGTGCAGGATCTCCGCGGCGAAATCCCAGAGCGCCCGGCGCAGTTTCCGGTCCTCGCCGGCAAGCTCAGCAAAGGCATGCAGGCGGTCGTCAATCGAAAGCTCCGACAGCACCAGTTCCCGGACGCCTTCCAGAATCGCACCCTCGCGCTCCGCCAGCAGCGGTCCAAGCTTGCGGCGCACCGAAAACACCAGACCGCCGAGCGTACGAAGATCGGCGCCGTCGATATCCACGCCCTTCGCGGTGATGCCGGCAAAGACCTCGTGCTTGCTGCGCAAGGCCTCGATGAAGGTCTCGAGACCGTCGACGCCGCCGGCCTCGCTGATCGCGGCCCGCAGCCCGGCCAGCTTCATCCCCAGGATCTCCTTGTTGAAGGTCACCTGGAGCGGCTCGGGGACGAGCCCCGAACCCGAAGCCGCCGCTTCGGCCTCAGCTGGCTTTCTGAACCAGCGCATGCAGATCACCGATGGCTCGACCAGCGGCGGCGGCACCTTGGGCGATGGAATCGTCGATGGTCTCGGGCCCGTAGGCGGCGCCGCAGGAGTAGATGCCCTTGCGGGTGGTGCCACAGGTGTTGGTGTAGTGCTCGGCGCGCTCGATGAAGCCGTGCTTCTCGAGGCCGACACCGAAGACCTGTGAGATCTCGGGATTGTCGGCGTTCGGATCCATGCCGATCGCATGGACAACGATGTCGAACGGGATCACGATCGGGCGCTTCACCAGCGTGTCCTCGCCCTTCACCAGCAGGCGGCCGTCACCCGATGCGGTGACCTCGGCGATACGTGCCTTCACGAACTTCGTCTTGAACTCTTCCTGGGACTTCCAGTAGAACTTGTCCTCGTACAGCCCGTAGGTCCGGATGTCCATGTAATAGATGAACACGTCGGTCTCGGGGGAGAGTTCCTTGATCTCCATGGCGAGATTCGCAGAAACGGTGCAGCAGATCTTCGAGCACCACTCACGACCGATCTGACGGTCGCGCGAACCCACGCAGAGAAGGATGCAGACCCGCTCCGGCACACGGCCGTCGGATGGGCAGGCGATCTTCCCGGCGGTCACCATCTGTTCCATCTGGGTCGTGGTCAGGACGTCCTCGAAGGTTCCGAAACCCCACTCCGGCTTGTTGATGGAGTCGAAATGGGTGAAGCCCGTCGCCAGCACCACCGCGCCCGCGTTCACCGTGTCGCCGTTGCTCAGCGTGGCGGTGAAGTTGCCGGCCTCGCCCTCGAGCTTGGCGACCCTGGCTTCCTTGTGAATGGTCACATTGGCGTCATCCTCGACGCGCGTGACCATGCGGCCGATCGCGTCCTTGGCCCACTCGCCGGAGGGAACGAGCTTGGCGTAACCGGAGATGATCGGCGCGCCGCCGAGGACGTCTTCCTTCTCGACCATCACGGCCTTGTAACCCGCGGCGGCAACGTTCGCCGCCGCAGTGAGGCCGGAGGGGCCCGCACCCACGACCAATACTGTGTCCTGACTCATGCCTTGCCTCCGTACGCGAGTTCGGGGTTGTAGAGATATTCGATGTTCCCGGCCTCGACTTCCTTCAGGTAGGCCTGGAAATTCTTCTTGGCTTCGTCCCAGGAGATTCCCATTTTCTCGACCAGGTCCTCGCAGGGAGAGGCGTGCCACTGCAGCTGTACGATCTTGAACGGGTCGGCACCGCAGGCCAGTGCGGCGAACTGAACCTCTGCCATGATCGGTACCTGGAAGTTCTGCTCGTGCGCCTTGCCGATCCACTGGTTCTTGTCCATGGTCGTCACGCAGCCGGTATCGTTGGCCAGCAGCACGTCGGCGTTGGCCTCCTCGCGCACCACGCGAATCTTGCGGTCCATCGTGAACGAGCGGGTGAACTCGCGCTCGGAAATGATGTGCCGGAAGCCGAAGCCACAGCAGTCGTACCAGGTCGAGTAGTCGATCACCTGCGCGCCCAGCGCCTTCGCGGTGGAGGTGATGATCGCGGTGCGGTTGCCACCGAGAACGTCGGGATCGTAAATCGCGTCCTCGTGCACCATCTTGTAGTAGTGGCAGGCGACGTGCGCGGTAGTGCGGATGTTCGAGACGTCGATGGTCTGCAGCTCGGAGGCGATGCGATCGCGCATCACGTGCACCCACTCGGAGTAATGGATGATCTCTTCCGGGATCACCAGCTTGCCATCGACCAGACGGCCCAGTTTGCCGAGGATCTTGGTGACCTTCTCGCGCAGTTCCGCGCTTTCCACCAGGTACTTGCGGATCTCCTTGTAGTTGCCGAAGGAGGTGCCACAGTGCACCAGCGGAAAGAAGTGGCCGAGCTCGTGGCCGTGCTGCTTGCCCGAGACATAGGACTGGTGGAAGTTGCGCAGGAACACCGCGGCCAGCGACTCCACGTTGCCGATACCGGACCCGTGGTAGTTCCAGGCCGTGCAGGAAGTCTGATCGGTCTCGTCCAGGTAGTCCTTGCCCGGCACGAAGCCGAACTTGTTCATGAACCACAGGAGCGACGTCGGGTAACCCGGGATGTTGCCGCACTGGCCGCAGGACTTGTGGTGCCAGAGCTGCTTGGTCGGGATCTTCTTTTCCCAGCCGAACAGGGTTTTCACCGTCGCAGGCTCGTGCTGATCGCCGATCCGGTGGATGATGATCTGGCCGTCCTTCTCCAACTCATACATGTGCTCACGGATGTCATCCATCCGGTCGCCGAGATCAATGGTGCGGCGATCGACGTGCTTGCGCACCCAGTCGGTCGCCTTGATCGCGTCCTCGCGGGACAGGTCGGTGGCCTGGAAGAACGAACCGTGGCCGGCAACACCCTGGCCGTCGGTATTGTGGAAGCCGGGCTTCATGGTACCTGCGCCGGCGCCGGCGGCACTCTGGTTGTGGTTGCCTGGGGTTTGATCGCTCATCGATGTGCTCCTGGTTGATTCGGGTGGGGATGACGGCACGGGTTCAATCGTCATCTTCTTCCTGCTCTTCGAGCCATTCCTCGTAGTCTTCACGCTTTTCGTCGATGAAGTCTTCGATGACGTCGAAGAGGTTTTCGTCCATGAGCTCGAGGGACTTCAGTACACCGGTCATTTCCCAGATGGTGTACATTTCCACCGAGGTCTTCAGCGAGACCTCCCAAGCGGTCTCCACGGTCTGCAGGGTCTTCACCGGGATCGCCTTGCGCAGGATGCGGAGGTCCCCTTCCACCTTCTGGATGTTCGGACCCCAGTCGGGGAAATGGTCGGGCTGGATCATGTCCGGCGACAACTGGTTGCCGGTGGTGATCAGCTTCAGCATCACGCGGCCGAAGGGGCGCAGCACATCCTTGGCCGACTGCATTTCGTGCTTGATCGCGACCTCGCGCATGATTGCGACCAGGCCGCCGGGGGAATTCTTGAAGGGACAGCGTGCGGCGCAGGTCATGCACTGCGCGCAGGCCCAGATTTTCTCCTGCATCGCGTCGTAGATCTGTTCGACGTTTTCGGTCCACAGCAGTTGCACGATCTCGCGGGGCGAGTAGTCGTAGAACTGGGCCGACGGGCAGGTCGCCGTGCAGATCCCGCAGTTCAGACACCCGTTGAGCTCGTGGTCGTAGCGGAAATCGCCACGGATGTCGTCGAAGATCTGCTGCATCTCAGCATATGTCGCCATGTTGCACCTCTTCGCTGTTGGGCGATGCAGGAATCCTGTGGAATCAAACTAGATCAGGTCTAATTCGCAAATCCATTTACCACAGGACAACCGCCGGATTTGTTGTTCGTTTTAGTAGGTTATTACGGGTAAAAAAGGGGCCGGCCCGCGAACGGGACCGGCCGCTTGGGGGTTCTGCGCGAGCCGGTTAGCCCTTCTTCATCAGGAAGAAGAACTTGCCACCTTCCTCGCGATGCTCGAGGAGCTCGTTACCGGTCTGCTTGGCGAAGGCCTGGAAGTCCTTAACGGCACCGGGGTCGGTGGCGATGATGTGCAACACCTGACCGCTGTCCATCGATGAAAGCGTCTTCTTCGCGCGCAGGATCGGCAGGGGGCAATTGAGTCCGGAAGCATCCAGCTCTTGGTCGAAATTGGCCATTACTCTAATCTCCTCTCTATTTCTCGGTGTATCGATAAGGTGGAGTCCGCCACAATCCGCTTGCGCCAGACACGTACAGCATCTCAGAAAGGTTGACGAACTTATAGGCGAATACGAATTCTAATACAAGAAAGTACTAATTTGGCGGGAGAATAGGCTTTCCGGCCCTGGCCCAGCCCACGATGCCCCCCACCAGATTGTGGACATCGCTGATGCCCTGCTGCCCGAGGAAGGCGCAGGCCTGTCCCGAGCGTGCCCCGGTCTGGCAATAGAGAACGACCGGTTTGTCGCCGGCCAGTTCGTCCTTGCGCAGGGGGATCAGGTGCAGGGGAATGAGTTCAGCATGGGGCAGCACGCCACGCGCGGTCTCCGCCATCGAGCGGACGTCAACCAGGCGATACTCCCGGCCCTCGGCGTCCCATTCCTCCAGGGTCTGCGGGGTAACTTCTGAAATCGCGACTCCGAACATGGCTTACCTCTCGTCGGGTCCGTCTTCAAGCCACCGGCCCTGCCGGGGTCGGGCGCGCGCGAAACGGAACCGGATTGTGCATCGGTGCTCGGGAATACAGACTCACCGAGACGATAGCAAGCTAGATTACTCGAAATATTAGCAGGTGCCAATATACGGTCTGCAAAGCATGGGGATAACTGCCCTGCCGACCGTGCTGTGCTAGGTTGCGCGAGTTCCGGAGCGCCACCCCTGACACGGAGATCGGTATGGAAAAGAACGCGTTTACGAAGGACGGCCATTACGCCGTTACCCTGCGCGACCGGGAAGGCCGGTTGCGCCCCGCCAACATCTACGTGCACCGGACCGAGGACGACTACATGATCGTCCGCCACACCTCCGGTGCCGATCTCGGCCTGCTGATTAAACTTGGCTATGATGCGGTGGTCAAAATCGTTCGTACGCACCCGGTCTTGGACCGCAAGCGCTTCATGATCCCCGAGGCGATGCTGAAGCCCAAGCTCTGGGAGACCCGCGACAGCATGCGGACCTACTCGTCGGCGCCAGGCCTGGGCAAGTAAGCAGCCCGGAATCTGCGGACATCGAGGGTTCGCCACGACGGATCCTCGATGCATGAAAAGAACTTTCGCAGGCCTGTTCCTTCTCGCCGGGCTGGCCTTCACCGTCGCCTACGGTCAATCGGGACGCCTGCCCGACCTCGGTGACGCCTCCGGCGGACTCCTGACCCCCAGCGAGGAACTCGAACTCGGCCGATCGCTGCTGCGCGAGATCCGTCGCGTGATGCCGCTGGTGGAAGATCCGGAGATCGCGTTTTACATCGATGCACTGGGCCGCCGCCTGGTCTCGAATGCGCCGGATGCCTCCGGAACATTCCATTTCCTCACCATCGACAACAGTCAGGTCAACGCCTTTGCGATGCCAGGCGGCATCGTTGGCATGCACACGGGCCTGATCGTTGCCGCCAGGGACGAGGCCGAACTGGCCGCCGTCATCGCACACGAGATCGCGCACATCACCCAGCGCCACATCGCGCGCATGTATGCCCGCGGACGCGACATCAACTTCACCACCGGGCTCGCAATCCTGGCGGGAATCCTTGCTGCCAGCATCGACCCGGAGCTCGGCCAGGCCGCCATCGCGGGCGGCCTGGCCTTCGGGATGCAATCGCAGATCGATTACACCCGCAGCAACGAGGCCGAGGCCGACCGTGTGGGCATTCAGATCCTCACGTCCGCCGGTTTCGATCCGCATGCGATGGCCGATTTCTTCGAACGCATGCAGGAACTGACGCGAGGGGCCCACGACGCGGTTCCCGAATACCTGCGCACCCATCCCGTAACCCTTGGCCGTATCAGCGATGCGCGCGGCCGCGCCGAACAGATTCCAGGCGACTTCACCCGTGACGACACCGGCCTCTTCGACTGGATGCAGGCCCGGGTGCGCGCCCTGTCCGATCCCCAGCGCAGCGTCCGGGATCACGAGGCCCGGCGCAGGCACAGCCTCGTACAGTTGTACGAGGCCGCGGTCGCCCACCTTGAACTTGGCCAGACCGACGCCGCCGAGCAGCTGCTGGACCGAATCCCGGCGGGTGAAGCACCCACGCTTGTGCTGGCGCTGGCCGAAACGGCATTGCTGCGGCGACAGGACCGGTTTGCGGAGGCGCTGGAACAACTCGGGCAACTGGATTCGGTTTACCCGGGGCACCCCGTCATCGGGGCCCTCCGGGCCCACACATATCATGAGGCAAACCAGCATCGCGAAGCCGTGCGGATGGTGGAGCAGGTGCTCCGCCGGCAGTCCACCCCCGACCCGCATCTGCTCCGCCTGAAGGCCGACGCGGCCGATGCCGACGGACGCATCGCGGTCAGCCGCGAGGCGATGGCCGAGTATTTCTTCCACCGGGGCCAGTACGACGAGGCGGTCCGACAGTTCGACGACGCTCTCGTGGCGCGCGATGCAACTCCGCGGGACGTCGAGCGTATCGAACACAAGCGCGACACGGCCCGTCAGGTGGCGCGGCAGGACTCCCGCTAGCCGGCGAGGACTCCCCGCAGGGAATGAAGCGCGGCCTCCACGCGTCAGGTAAGGTGTTCGCGCCGAATCCCCTGCGCTCGACGTGATTCCCATCCACCAGGAGGTCGAAAACCGATGCAAGTCAACCGCCGTGAATTCCTGCAAATGCTCGCCGCCGCCAGCGTCGCCGGCTTCCCCCTCACTGGTCTTGCCAGCAGCCCCGGCCGTGGCAACATGTACGACCTGCCGCGCTATGGAAACGTGAGCCTGTTGCATTACACCGACTGTCATGGGCAGTTGAACCCGATTTTTTTCCGCGAGCCCAACATCAACATCGGTGTCGCAGGCATGCGCAACCAGCCGCCGCATCTCGTCGGCGAGGCCCTGCTGAAGCACTACGGCATCGAGCCCGGCGGCAAGAAGTCACATGCCTACACTTACCTCGATTTCGTGGCGGCCGCGGAGCAGTACGGGCGTGTTGGCGGTTTCGCACACCTCTCCACCCTGGTGAAGCAGATGAAGGCTTCGCGCCCTGGAGCCCTGCTCCTGGACGGCGGCGACACCTGGGGCGGCGGGACCGGTACCGGCGTTTGGACGAACGCGCAGGACATGGTCGATGCGCAGAAACTGCTCACCAGCGACGTGATGACGGGGCACTGGGAGTTCACCTATGGCGCGGACCGCGTGATGGAGGTCGTGGAGAACGACTTCGCAGCGGCGGGCATCGACTTCGTCGCCCAAAACGTGACCGACGTCGACTGGGGCGACCAGATCTTCAAGCCCTACGTGATCCGCGAGATCAATGGCGTGAACGTGGCCATCATCGGCCAGGCCTTCCCGTACACCCCGATTGCGAACCCCCGCTACATGGTCGAGCAGTGGTCCTTCGGCATCCGGCCGGATGACATGCAGCGCCAGGTCGACGCCGCCCGTGCCGAGGGCGCCGAGATCGTCGTCGCGCTGTCGCACAACGGCATGGACGTGGACCTGAAAATGGCCGGGATGGTCGACGGTCTTGATGCGATCTTCGGCGGCCACACCCATGACGCCGTGCCTGCGCCCAGCCCGGTGAAGACCCCGGATGGCGGGACCTGCCTGGTCACCAACGCCGGCTCCAACGCCAAATTCCTGGCCGTGATGGACTTCGACTTCCGCGACGGCAAGATCCAGAGCTGGAAGTACAACCTGCTGCCGGTATTCTCGAACCTGATCGACCCCGATCCGGAGATGCAGGAGTACATCACCAACATGCGCAACCAGGAGGTCACCTTCAACGGCGAGACCTTCAACATGGAAGAGAAGCTGTCCGAGGAACTCGCGGTTGCCGACTCCCTCCTCTACCGCCGCGGCAATTTCAACGGTACCTTCGACCAGGTCATCGTCGATGCCATCAACGAGCAGATCGACGCACAGATCTCCTTCTCACCCGGCTTCCGCTGGGGCACCACCGTCATGCCGGGCATGCCGATCACCTTCGAACACGTGATGGACCAGACCGGCCTGACCTACCCCGCCGTCACTCGCAACGTAATGACCGGCTCGATGATCAAGACCATCCTCGAGGACGTCGCCGACAACCTGTTCCATGAAGACCCGTTCTTCCAGCAGGGTGGCGACATGGTCCGCGTCGGCGGCCTGAAATACGCGATCAACCCGACCAACAGGATCGGCGAACGCATCCTTTCGATGGAACTGGACGGCAAGCCGCTGGATCCCGACAAGGAGTACGTGGTCGGTGGCTGGGCCAGCGTGCAGGAAGAGCCGGCCGGAAACACCGGACGCATGATCTGGGACGTGGTGGCCGATTACCTGCGCGACCACAAGACCATCAACATCGGTGTCGCCCAGCTGAACGAACCGGTCGTCGAGGGCATCGACGAGGACAACCTCGGCTTCGTCCCGACGTCCAAGATCTGACCGAAGTCATTTCGCAGCCCCAGACCCCGCCTCACGGCGGGGTTTTTTGTGCCCGGAGCCACGCGCCTCAGGGTTCGACGATCTGCAGCCTCCCGGCCACACGGGTCAGCAACTCGTAGCCGATGGTTCCCGCCGAGCGCGCCACGCGCTCCACCGGCAGGCCTTCACCCCACAGTGTCACCCAGTCCCCCACCCGCGCATCGGGCACCCCGCTGAGGTCCACCTCGAGCATATCCATCGACACCCGCCCCACCAGTGGGCATTCCCGCCCATGCACCAGCACCGGCGTGCCTGAGGGGGCATGACGTGGATAGCCGTCGGCATAGCCGATCGCGACCACGCCGACCCGGGTGGGGCGCGTGGCCGTCCAGGTCGCGCCATAGCCGACGTGAGCCCCCGGCTCCAGGTTTTTCACCGCGATCAGCGGCGCGGTCACCGTCATCACCGGTCGCAGATCCCGTTCCGGCCCATCCTCCCCCAGCAAGGGACTGGGCCCGTAGAGCATGATACCCGGGCGAATCCAGGCGCCCCGCGGGGCCGCGGCGGCGAGCCCGGATACGACCGCCGCGGAATTCGCGAAACTTTGCTGCCCGGGCAACTCGGACACGGCAGAGGCGAATTGATCCAATTGCACCCGGTTCTGGGGATGCCCGGGCTGGTCGGCACAAGCCAGATGGGTCAACCAATGCAGGCCGTTGCGCGCGGCGGGATGGCGCTGGACCTGTTCAAGCAGGATCTGCGCCTTGAGCGGTGCGAAGCCCAGACGATGCATACCGGTGTCGAGCTTGATCCAGAGCCCCGGCAACACGCCGCGAAAACGGGCGAGACCCGGCAATTGCGCCTCATCGTGGAGGACGGGCTGCAGCGCATGGCTGCGACACACCTCCCATTCCGAGGCTTCCCGCGGACCCTGCAGGACCAGGATCGGCGCCGTGACGCCCGCACAACGCAGGACCAGGGCTTCCTCGATACAGGAAATGGCGAAACCGTCGGCAAACCCATCCAGTTGCGCGGCGGCCCACTCGATGCCGTGCCCATAGGCATCGGCCTTGATCACCGCCCAGACGCGCTTTTCCGGAGCCAGCGCGCGCGCCCTGGACAGGTTGTGGCGCAGGGCGCCGGCGTTACGCTGGATGCGGGCGGCGCGCTTCACGCCTGGACGCCGACACCATAGACGTCAGGGTGATAGTTCTCGAAGCGCGTGTACTGGCCGTGGAAGGTCAGCCGAACGGTGCCGATCGGGCCGTTGCGCTGCTTGGCGATGATGATCTCGGCGGTGCCCTTGTCGGGGCTCTCGTCGTTATAGACCTCGTCCCTGTAGACGAAGGCAATCAGGTCCGCGTCCTGTTCAATCGCGCCCGATTCGCGAAGGTCGGACATCACCGGGCGCTTGTTCGGGCGCTGCTCCAGCGAGCGGTTGAGCTGGGAGAGAGCGATCATCGGCACACCCAGTTCCTTCGCCAGCGCCTTGAGCGAACGCGAGATCTCGGAGATCTCGGTCGCTCGGTTCTCGCGCGAACCCGGGGACTGCATCAGCTGCAGATAGTCCACGACGATCAGACCGAGGCCCTTGTGCTCGCGCATCAGCCGGCGCGACCGCGCGCGCAGTTCGGTGGGCGACAGGGCCGGGGTATCGTCGATGTACAGCGGCGCCTCGGAGAGCATCGACACAGCACTGGTCAGACGCGGCCAGTCCGCATCGTCCAGCCGCCCAGAGCGCAGTTTCTGCTGGTTGATCCGCCCCATCGACGACAGCAGGCGCATCGCAATCTGCTCACCCGGCATCTCCATGCTGAAAACCGCGATCGGCTTCGCCGTCTTCATCGCCACGTACTCGGCGATATTCATCGCGAACGACGTCTTCCCCATCGACGGCCTCCCGGCAACGATGATGAGGTCGCCCGGATGCAGGCCGGAGGTGAGTTCGTCGAGATCCTGGTAACCGGTGGCGATCCCGGTGATCGGGCTCTTGGTCTCGAACAGGTGCTCGATCTGTTCCACCGCCGCGGCCAGCAGCGGTTTCATGCCGCGGAAGCCCTGGGCACCCCGCGCGCCCCGCTCCGCAATCGCAAAGACCTTCTGCTCGGCCAGGTCCAGCAGTTCGCGGGTCGGGCGCCCCTCCGGCGCGAAGGCGGAGTCGGCCACCTCGGTACCCACGGAGATCAGGGAGCGCAGGACGGAGCGGTCCCGCACGATATCGGCGTAGGCCTTGATGTTGGCAGCGCTGGGGGTCTGGCTGGCGAGTTCGCCGAGATAGGCTAGGCCGCCGGCGTCCTTCAACTGCCCGGCGTTCTGCAACTGCTCGGCGACGGTGACCATGTCGAAGGGTGCGTTGCGCTCGGCGAGCGCGGCGATGGCGCGAAAGATCAGCCGGTGATCGTGCCGGTAGAAGTCGTCGGCGCCGATGCGGTCGGCGATCCGATCCCAGGCCTCATTGTCGAGCATCAGCCCGCCAAGCACCGACTGCTCCGCCTCGACCGAGTGCGGCGGCACGCGAAAGCCCTGGGTCATGACGGTCCTGACATGGAGTCCATCCCGGGCTCAGGCCCCGCCCGGGGCCCGAGCCCGCCGAGGATCATTCCTCGCCGGTCACGATGATGCGGATATCGGCGTCCACATCGGCATGCAGATGCACCTGGATCTCGTATTCTCCCGCCTGGCGCAGGGGGCCTTCGGGGAGACGCACCTCGCGCTTCTCCACTTCCACGCCGCGCGCGGTCACTGCGTCGGCGATGTCGGACGCACCGATCGAACCGAACAGCTTGCCCTCGCCCCCGGCCTTCGCCGTGATCTCGATGACCATGCCGGTCAGGCTCTCGCGCCGCGTCTCGGCGGCAGCCAGTGCCTCGGTCGCCGCGCGTTCCAGTTCGGCACGGCGGGCCTCGAATTCGGCGATGTTCTCCGGCGTGGCGAACTTGGCCTTGCCCTGCGGCAGCAGGTAGTTACGGGCATAACCCGGACGCACGCGGACCTTGTCACCGAGACCGCCCAGGCTATCGATTTTTTCCAGCAGAATGACTTCCATCTTGGTTTTCCTGTAAATCGTTGAATGAATCCACACCGGTCGCGCAGAGTTTACACGCGAACCATCCGAACTGTTCAGTCCTCGCCACCCTTGCCACTGCCGGGTGCCGGGAACCGGTCGCGCAGGCTTGCCACGCCATCGATCGCGCCCAGCGCTGCGATCAGCAGGAACATCTGCGGCAGCGCGAGCACCATCAACACGTACATACCGGCCAGCCAGAAGTTGCTCATGTTCTGTGCATGGGTCAGGGCATGCATCACGGCCAGCCCCTGAAGGAAAAACAGCACCGCCAGGATGAACGCCAGCTCGAGCGCCAGCGGCACACCCGCCAACTGCCCGAACAAAGCCAGCATCACTGCCGCGATACTGACGTAGCGACCCATCTGCAGGGCGCGGAACTCGGGGCCGAAGGCGCCCGGGTTGAACAGCAGCGCCTGCCAGTAGCGTGCGATCACCAGACTCAGGACCACGCTGAGCAGGAAGATCCCGGCCAGCAGCCCGGTCAGGAACGGTGCGACCGTGACCAGCGCCGCCTCCAGTTCCTCGGCCGCCGGCCCGCCCGCCTCGATGAACGGCGCGAGCATCTGCATTCCGACGGCGACCCAGGCCGCCTCCAGGTCCGGCACCAGCAATCGAGCCGTCAGCACCAGCGTCCCGGCAACCAGCGCCGCCATGGACAGGGTCGTGCGCCAGGACACCGACTGCCGCAGCACCTCACCCATGGCCACCACCGGCAGCCACTGCGCAAGCCCAGCCATGATGCCGATCAGTGGCGACCCACCCATCAGCGCCAGGACCAGCGCACCCAGGATCAGGGAGGCGACGCCGGCGACGAAAAGCGCCTGCCCCACTCCCAGGCGCAACGCCACCAGGGCGACGACGGCACCGCTGAGGATCGCGATGGGCGGAACGAAGATGCCAAGCGCGCCGAGGCCCGCTGCCGCGCCCACTGCGCGCCAGCGCCCCTGCATGGCAAAGTCGGCCAACAGGCGCATTGGCGGCCCCTGTGTTCCGGAAAGGCCTAGAACTGGTTGTCGGTGTACGGCAGCAACGCCAGGAAACGCGCGCGCTTCACGGCGGTGGCCAGCTGGCGCTGGTACTTCGCGCTGGTCCCGGTCACCCGACTCGGGACGATCTTGCCGGTCTCGGTGATGAAGTTCCTGAGCAGATTCAGGTCCTTGTAATCAATGTACTCGATACCTTCGGCGGTGAAGCGGCAATACTTGCGACGACGGGAAAAACGGGCCATGACAGTGACTCCTGAGACAATCGGGTGGAAGCAATATGGATTAAGGGACGCGTGCGGTGGTGGAGACTAGGCGCGGGCGCCGACGTCCTCTTCCTCGTCTTCGTCCTCGCCGCGCCCGCCGCGGTCATCGCGACGAGGACGGCCCTTGCCGCTCTCCTCCTCCTCGCGGCCCTTGGCCAAGGGCGAGGGCTCGGAGTCCGCCTTCTCCATACGCATCACCAGGTGCCGCAGAACCGCGTCGTTGAACCGGAATGCGCTGACCAGTTCCTCGACCGCTTCCTCGCCTGCCTCGACGTTCATCAAAACGTAATGGGCCTTGACCAGCTTCTGGATCGGATAGGCCAGCTGACGGCGCCCCCAGTCCTCGAGCCGATGGACGATGCCCTCCTGGCTCTCGACCATCGCGCGATAGCGCTCGATCATGGCCGGGACCTGCTCGCTCTGGTCGGGATGGACCAGAAAAACCACTTCATAATGACGCATGCAAACTACTCCTTACGGGTGACAGCCTCCCGCCCGGAACGAAGATTCCGACGGTGAGGCAAGAAGTCGCCGAGAGCGGCGAGAAAAGCGCGAAAGCATAGGCGATCGGCCCGTGCAATACAAGACGAACTTTCATGGCCTCGGAAAGCACCACCCCGAATGATGAAAGCGGAAGCGCCTATGGAGTGCGGCGCCGGGCGATCCCCGGCGCCAAATAGCGGGAGCAAGCTCCCGCACTCCATAGGCTGGAACGGGGCGCGGGCGTCATCGTGACTTTCACGTTAACTTTCATGGCCCTGCGCCACCCCTGACGATGAAAAGCCGCAAACTGTAGGTCGGGTTAGCCCAAAGGGCGTAACCCGACGGG
>NZ_REBW01000050.1 GCF_007692535.1 Thioalkalivibrio sp.
TGGCCCCATCGCTCATTCCGGTGAAGGCGGGCGATCGCGTGAAGACAGACCGCCGTGTAAATGCTGGATCAAATTTCCCCGGAAGTGCTGGCGCAAAATTCCCCACCTCGCGGGTCTGGCGATCAGCCGTGGATGTGATTGGCGCCTCCGTTTTTCGGTGGCCGGCCGCGGCGTTTGGGCGGCGGCGGTGGGGTGATGGTTGCATGTGATCGGGTGTGTTCCGGGATCAGATCGGCATGATGGCGCAGCCGGTAGCTGGCCCCTTCGATCTGAACCACGACGGCATGGTGCAGCAGGCGGTCCAGAAGCGCGGTCGCGACGACAGGATCGCCGAAGATTTCGCCCCATTCCGCGAAGCCACGGTTCGAGGTCAGGATCATGGCGCCTTTTTCATATCGCGCGTTGACCAGTTGGAAGAACAGATTGGCGCCGCCGCTGGTTATGGGCAGATAGCCGATCTCGTCGATGATCAGCAGCGAGGCACGGGCATAGAACCGGATCTTTTCGGCCAGACGCCCTTCACGCTCGGCCTTGGTCAGGGCTTCAATCAGCTCCGCCAGGGAACAGCGGTAGACACTGCGCCCCGCCCTGACCGCCGCGACGCCGATGGCGGTGGCGAGATGGCTTTTGCCGGTGCCCGGCGGGCCAAGAAAGTGCAGAACCTCGGCCCGCTTGATGAACTCCAACTGCGCCAGTGCCATGATGCGATGGCGATCCAGCGAGGGCTGGAAGGAGAAGTCGAAGCTTTCCAGCGTCTTGATCGGCATCAGACGGGCGGTGCGCAGGGCAACACCGATGCGGCGGCCTTCGCGCAGGTTCAGCTCTTCGGCCAGCAGTTCGTCGATGGCCTCGATGGCGCTGATCTCGCCCTTTTCCAGTCGGCTGAGGGTCTGGTCCAGCGTTTCCAGGGCGCGGGCCATGTGCAGGCTGACGAGGCTCTGGCGGATGCGTTCGGTGACCGGGATCATGGGCGGCCCCCCGGCGCATTGGCCAGACGGCGCCCGACCGCCTCATAGAAAGCCAGAGGACGACGCGCCACCGGGGCATCGTTCGGGCGCGTGGTAAGCTGAACCGCGCGGCGTGCGGGCGGGACGGGCTTGCGATGGCTGGGGTCAACCCTGCGCTGGTTCTTGCCTTCCAGCACCGGGTGGCTGGCGACCAGTTGGCCGTCCTCGAAGATCCGAACCTCGGCAGGGTGGTTCTGGACCTCGACGATCCGCCGCCGCGTGGTGTCGGGCACGCTGTATTGATTGCCACCGACCGCGACCATGCCTTCCTGGCTGATCCGCCGTTCCACGGTCAACACCGCGTCGTAGGGACGGGCCGGCATGGCCATAAGCTGCGGTTGTTCCTCGGCAAAGTGTTCATCCACGATACGCTGAGTAGTGGCATGCACGCGGGGATTGGCGATGGTCGTGCGCCACTCATCGAACTGGGCGTTCAGATCGTCCATGTCGTGGAAGCTGCGGCCGAGGGAAAAGTCCTGCCGCACATAGCGGA
Source organism: Thioalkalivibrio sp. (assembly GCF_007692535.1). Lineage (GTDB taxonomy): Bacteria > Pseudomonadota > Gammaproteobacteria > Ectothiorhodospirales > Ectothiorhodospiraceae > Thioalkalivibrio. The sequence goes on from NZ_REBW01000050.1 coordinate 1,501, forward strand.
AGGGCCGCTCAACCTTGCCTTTGGTTTTGGCCCGATACGGCTGGCAGGCCCGTGGTGCAGAACCGTAATGAGCCAACAGCGCCACCAGGGACTCGTTGTAGGTCACGACACCCGCGGCGTCTTCGCCGATCACCGCCGTCTTCATCCGGTCATAGAGGATCTCGGTGCAGGCCCCGCCCATCGCGCCGAATGCCGCGATGTGACAGCGCATCACCGTTTCCAGCGTCTGGTTCGGGCAGAACCGCCCCCAGAGCCAGCGGCTGTGCCCCAGCACCATGCTGAACAGCCAGACCTTGCGCAGCACGCCGGGTTCGGCCTTGAACTCCACCTGGAACTCGGCAAAATCCACCTGTGCTTGCTGACCCGCCGCCGTCTCGAAGCGCCGTTCGAACTGCCGAGGCACCGCGGGCCGGATCAGCCGGAGATATTCCGTCAGCGTGGAATAGGCCCCTTCATACCCCATCGCCCGAACCTCACGATGCAGCCTGCGCGCCGAGAGCCCCGGGAAGGCATGAAGACGTTCCGCAAGATAGGCGCGAAAGCGTTCGGCCAGCCGCTCCCCCACGTCGCGCGGGCCATAGACCGGCATCTCGAGGCCCTGCGCGAGATATTTCCGCACCGTCTTGCGGTCTAGCCCGGTCTGCCGCGCAATCGCACTGACGCCAAGCCCCTGTCGTTTCAACTCCAAGATCATCACGATCTCCCTCAATCCAACCACCTGCAGGCCCTTCCATTGGCATCAGCAGGGGTAATTCTGCGCGACGGAGGGTCAGGCGGGCATGCCCGCCTGACCCTCCGTCGCGCCAAACTGGGGAAAATTCATCCAGCCGTTTTGGGGAGATTACGTCCAGCACTCACACGCCGCGATGCGGTGATGTTGGCGAAGCTGCATCGGGCGGGTGAACTGACGGCGGTCTGGGTGCCGGATGCGGCGCATGAGGCGATGCGCGATCTGGTTCGCGCCCGGACGACTGCGATGCGGGTTTTGGGAAAGGCGCGACAACATCTTCAGGGGTTTCTGCTCCGCCACGGCCGTATCTATCCGGGAAAGAAGGGCTGGACGGTTGCCTATCGGCGCTGGCTGACGACGGTGCGGTTCGACCATCCCGCCCAGCAGATCGTCTTCCAAGACTATGTAGACGCAGTTACCGATGCTGAGATCCGGGTCGAGCGACTGACAGGTCAGATCGCTGACCTGCTGCCCAGCTGGTCGCTGGCGCCCGTGGTCGAGGCTGTGCAGGCGATGCGCGGTGTGGCCTTCATCGTCGCGGTGACGGTGGTGGCCGAGGTCGGGGATTTCCAACGGTTCCACAATCCGCGTCAGCTGATGGCATATCTCGGTCTCACGCCCTCCGAGCATTCGAGCGGGGCTACCGTGCGCCGCGGCGGCATCACGAAGGCCGGCAGTGGTCTCGCCCGACGAGCTTTGATCGAAGGTGCCTGGAGTTACCGAATGCAGGCGCGCGTCAGCCGCAAGCTTCACGACAGGATAGAGGGATTGCCCAAGGCCGTGCGGGACATCGCCTGGAAGGGCCAGCTGCGGATGTGCCAACGCTACCGTCATCTGGTCGCGGCTGGGAAAGCGAAGGTGGTCGTCACCACGGCCATCGCTCGCGAAATGGTTGGCTTCATCTGGGCCATCGCCCGGGCTGTAACGCCACCACATGTCGTTCCGGCTGGCACGCAAGGCTGATAAGAAGCAAGGCACCCTGATTACGCCGATGCGCAAGGTTGGGGGCGGAACGCGGTGGGGAACCCTCGTGCCCTGTTATGAGCCGGCCAAGCCGACGCTCGCCACTTAGAGCGAGGCAGCCCCAAGACGAAACCACGGTCATGCGGTATCCAACCCGCGTATGAGAGCTTGCTCAACCGTCGTCTCAGTTCCGTCTCCAACCTTGCGCATCCCCATCAAGCTGCGCCCGGCCCCGCCGGTGAAATTACTATGAAACAAGGGCTTGGCAGCGATCATGAGAACAGGTTGCTGAAATAGTCCCGTCTCGACAACGATTTGAGAACATGATTCACCCTTCCCACTGCAATGGTGGGGGTGATGATGTGTGGGACGGACGAGATGAGCGGGTCGCTGTTCAGCTATGTTAACTTGGAAGAGCGCATCCCGCCGCGTCACCCGCTGCGCAAGATCCGGCAGGTCGTGAATGACGCGCTGACCAGCCTCGATGCTGAGTTCGAGGCGCTTTACACCGATTTCGGCCGCCCCTCGATCCCACCGGAGCGTCTGATCCGGGCCAGCCTGCTGCAAATCCTGTTTTCTGTCCGATCCGAGCGGCAGCTGATGGAGCAAATGGATTACAACCTGATGTTCCGCTGATTCGTAGGGCTGGGCATCGATGATCCGGTCTGGGTGCCCACGGTGTTCACGAAGAACCGCGACCGGTTGCTGACGACAAAGATGTCGCGCAAGGTGATGGCGGCGATC
>NZ_REBW01000030.1 GCF_007692535.1 Thioalkalivibrio sp.
CTTAAAGGGCTTTTCGGCGCTGCTGGTTGCGGGCCACGACGGCCAGCAACAGCAGCGCGGGAACGAAGAACCACTCGGGTGCCGGGCGGTCCGCGGGAACGAAGACGGCGGTGACCCGGGAGCCGCCCTCGACGCCGAGGCGTTCGGCGGGGCTGCCGAAGCGCACGAAGCTGATGTTGACCTGGTCGCCGAAGATCATCAGGCCGAGGCCCGCGTCGGCCAGCCGCTCTTGTCCGGGGGCGGGATCGCCCAGCGGGAGCATCACCCGGCGCGTGACCTCCTCGCCGTCCAGGTCGTAACCCGACACTTCCAGGCGCAGGTGGCCCTGGGCCGGTGCTGCCTCGGCGACGGCTTCGATTTCAGTGGCGGGCAGGGAGGTCAGCGGCGTGTGAATGCGGTCCATCCACACGCCGGGCACCAGCAGGGTCAGCGCGACCAGCAACAGCAGCGCGGTTTCCCAGACGCGGTTGCGCACCAGCAGGAAGTGCTGGGTGGCGGCCGCAAAGACCAGGATGCCCGCGAGCGACCCGAAGAAGGTCAGTCCCAGTTGCCACAGGCTGTCGACGCCGATCAGCAGCAGCTGGGTGTTGAACACGAACACGAAGGGCAGCGTCACGGTGCGCAGGCTGTACCAGAAGGCCTGGATGCCGGTCTGGATCGGGTCCGCGCGGGCCACGGCGGCAGCGGCGAAGGAGGCCAGCCCCACCGGCGGCGTGACGTCGGCCATGATGCCGAAATAGAACACGAACAGGTGTGCCGCGATCAGCGGGATCAGCAACTCGTTCTGTGCCCCGAGGTCGACGATCACCGGCGCCATCAGCGTGGCGACGATGATGTAGTTTGCGGTGGTGGGCAGCCCAAGGCCGAGGACCAGGCAGATCACCGCGGTCAGCAGCAGCATCAGCATCAGGTTGCCCCCGGAGAGCAGCTCGACGAGGTCCGTCATCACCAGGCCGATGCCGGTCATGGCCACGGTCCCGACGATGATCCCCGCGGCAGCGGTCGCGACGCCGATCCCGATCATGTTGCGCGCCCCCTGCACCAGGCCGTCCCCGAGTTCCACGATCCCGTCGGCAACGGCGCGGCGATAGTGTCCCTGGCCGCGGAAGAACGCGGTCAACGGGCGCTGGGTCAACAGGATTCCGACCAGGAACAGCACTGCCCAGAAGGCGGACAGACCGGGTGACAGTCGTTCCACCACCAGTGCCCACACGAGCACCACCACGGGCAGCAGGAAGTGCAGGCCGCCCTGGATGGTCGGTCCGGGATCCGGAACCTCGGTGATGTTCGGGTCCAGCTCCGCTCCCGCATCGGGGACCCGGCTGGCCAGCCAAAGCAGCAGGAGGTAGGCGGCTCCGATCAATGCCCCGATCAGCCAGAAGGAGTGATCGCCGGCGACCGTCTTGATCCAGCCCAGGCCGTAGTACACGACTCCGGCGAGCACCAGCAGGCCGCTGGCCGACAGGCCCAGGTTCAACAGGCTGCGCGCCGGGCCTGTCGGGTGGCGCCGGGGCAGGCCCTGCAAGCCGGCCTTCATGGCCTCCAGGTGAACGATGTAGAGCAGGGCGATGTAGGCGATCAGTGCCGGCAGGAACGCGTGCTTGATCACCTCAACGTAGGGAATGCCCACGTATTCGACCATCAGGAAGGCGGCCGCGCCCATCACCGGCGGCATCAGCTGGCCGTTGACCGAGCTTGCCACCTCCACCGCGCCGGCCTTGGCGCTCGAGAAGCCGGTGCGCTTCATCAGCGGCACGGTGAAGGTGCCGGTGGTCACCACGTTGGCGATGGACGAGCCGGAAACCACCCCGGTGAGCCCCGACGCGACCACCGCGGCCTTGGCGGGCCCGCCGCGCAGATGCCCCAGCAGCGAGAAGGCGACCCGGATGAAATAGCCGCCGGCGCCGGCCCGCTCCAGCAGGGCGCCGAACAGCACGAACAGGAACACGAAGCTGGTCGACACGCCGAGCGCGATGCCGAACACCCCCTCGTTCGACAGCCACTGCTGCGACATCGCCCGGCCGAACGACGCGCCGCGGTGCGCGAGCATGTCCGGCATCCATGGGCCCGCAAAGGTGTAGAGGAGGAAGGCCCCGGCGATGACCATCAGTGCCGGCCCCAGCACGCGCCGGGTGGCCTCTAGCAGCAGCATCATTCCCAGTCCGGCCGCGATCATGTCCGCAAGTTGCGGACGGCCCGGGCGCTGTGCCAGTTCCTGGTGATACAGGAACAGGTAGCCCGCCGCGAAGGCCGCGGCAAGTGCCAGCAGCCAGTCCACCAGCGGGATGCGTTCCAGCGGCGCCACCCGCCACGCGGGCCAGGCCAGCACAAAGGCGACGGTCCCCATCAGCAGGTAGACCGGTACCCAGGGCTGTTCGGCCTGATGCTGCTGCCAGGCGAGCAGCCAGAGTCCCAGGCCGAGGAACAGGTAGAAGCCGGCAGCGATGTGCGGCCCACGCGCCGAGGGCAGGCGCGCCGGGAACAGCAGAAAGGCGAGAAAGACGGCGAAGGCGAGGTGGATCGAGCGCGCCTGGGTCTCGGGGACGACCCCGAAGCCCAGCGAATAGGGCAGGGGGGAGACGATCCAGAGTTGGAACAGCGACCAGCTGAGGGCCGTCAGGTAGACCAGCAGCTGGGTGGGGGCACCGGGGCGGCGCGCCCCGGTTTCCATGTGCTCGACCAGCGCCGCGGCCTCGGTTGGGCTGATATCCCGGGCCCTGCGATCGCCGGCCATGTCTCAGGGCCTGCCGTGCGCGGTCAGTCCTGCATCATCCCGGCCTCGCGGTAGTAGCGAAGCGCACCCTCGTGCATCGGGGCGGACAGGCCCTGGCTGATCATGCTCTCGGGCTCCAGTACCGCGAACGCCGGGTGCATGCCCTTGAAGGTGCTGAAGTTCTCGAACACCGCGCGGGTCAGGTGGTAGACGGCGTTGTCGCTGGTCCGGGTCGAGGTGACCAGCGTCGCGCCCACGCCGAAGGTCTCCACGTCATCGTCCTGCCCCGGGTACATCCCGGCCGGTAGCGTGGCGCTGAAATAATAGGGCGTCTCGTCCACCAGTTGGTCCACCACCGGACCGGACACGGAAATGATCCGGGCCCCACAGGTGGCGATGGGTTCCTGGATGGCGGCCGAGGGGTGACCGACGGTAAACAGGATCACGTCGATGCGGTTGTCGCAGAGCGCCTGGCCCTGCTCGCGGGAGGGCAGTTCCGAGGCCAGGGAGAAATCGCCCATGCTCCAGCCGTATTCCGCCATCAGCCGCTCGGCGGTGCCGCGCTGTCCGGAACCCGGATTGCCGACATTGACCCGCTTGCCGACGATGTCCTCGAACGTTTCGATGCCGCTGTCGGGGCGTACCAGGACCGTGAAGGGTTCGGGGTGCAGCGAGAACACAGCGCGCAGTTCGGTATCGGCTCCTTGCTCCGCGAAGCGGTCGGTGCCGTGATAGGCGTGATGCTGCCAGTCGGACTGTGCGACCCCGAAGTCCATTTCGCCGGCCGAGATCGAGTTCAGATTGAAGACGGAACCGCCGGTGCTCTCGGCGTTGCAGCGCATGCCGTGCGTCGCCTGGTCGCGGTTGACCAGCCGGCAGATGTTCTGCCCCGTCGGGTAGTACACACCGGTCACGCCCCCCGTCCCGATGGTGATGAAACGTTGATCGGCGCTGGCCGTCATTGCCAGGCCCAGCGCGAGCGCGGAGCCCGTAATCAGCCGAATACCCATTCCAATGAGTGATGCTCGCATGCGGTTTCTCCGTTTTGAGAGGGTCAAGGACTCTGGATTCAACCCGCTTTCATGGGTCCAACGCAAATCTCCCGCTTTCCAGGGAAGGGCTGGGTTGGTCTGTCTCGCAAGGAGTCCTGTAGTCCTGTAGGTCGGGTTAGCG
>NZ_REBW01000228.1 GCF_007692535.1 Thioalkalivibrio sp.
CCGGGCCCGTCAGGCCGAGCCAGTGCGCGCGAGCCGCCTCGAGCAGCCGGAAGGTGCCGGTCACGTTGGTCTCGACGAAGGTCTCGGGGCCGTGGATCGAGCGGTCCACGTGCGACTCCGCCGCGAAGTGCACCACCGCCCGGGGCCGGTATTCGGCGAACAGACGCTCCAGCAGGGTGGCGTCCAGGATGTCGCCGTGCTGGAAACGATGCAGCGGCGAATCCGCCAGCGACTGCAGGTTGGCGAGATTGCCAGCGTAGGTCAGGGCATCGAGATTGAGCACCGGCTCGTCACCGCTGCGGCACCATTGCAGAACGAAGTTGGAACCGATGAATCCGGCTCCGCCGGTGACCAATATCATGCAGATCTTCCTTTTCTTGCGGCCTGCCAATGGCCTTTGGTTGCATGCAGACACCCGCGACTACAGCCAACCCGCGCCTCCGTGTCAAGCGTGCCCGGACGACGGCAGAACGGCGCCGCCGCAGTCACCAATCCCCAGGCGACGCCCCGGAACCGAACCCAGCACACACGCGACGGCCCAGCCAGTCGCGCGCGAACCGGACGGTCAGCGGAATCTTCGTGATCATCAGGACCACCAATGCCTGAAAGATTCCGTTCACTCCGGCCGTTGTCGATCCACCGCAGAATCACGCCCGCGGCCGCAGGAACCAGCACTGGTGAATGCGCTGATTGCGCTGGAAATCCTTCGGGATGGACCACGCCGTGCGGTCCTCGATCTCGAAGGTCCCGACCAGAGACGGATCCAGGCGGAACCTGCGCAGGTTGGTGGAGAAGATCAGCGTGCCCCCGGGCGCAAGCAGACGCATGCTGTCTCGAATCAGTTCGGTGTGGTCGCGCTGGATGTCGAAGGCGCCTTCCATGCGCCTGGAGTTGGAAAAGCTCGGCGGGTCGAGGAAGATCAGGTCGTAGCTGTCCCGGCAGTCTTTGAGCCACTGGCGACAGTCGGCGCGCACGAGCTGATGGTCCGGGCTGTTCATCTGATTGAGAAACAGGTTCCGGCGCGTCCAGTCGAGATAGGTGGCGGAGAGATCCACGCTGGTGGTGGAGCGCGCCCCGCCCACGGCGGCGTGCACGCTGGCCGCCCCCGTGTAGCAGAACAGGTTCAGAAAGCGCTGGTTCCCGGTGTTTTCGCCGATCCAGGTCCGCACCGGGCGGTGGTCCAGGAACAGGCCGGTATCGAGGTAGTCGGTCAGATTGACCAGCAGGCGGCAGCGACCCTCGCGCACCTCCAGAAACTGGCCCCGCTCGGATCGTCGCTGATACTGACTGTCACCGCGCTGGCGCTGGCGGACCTTGAACACCAGCTTGCCCGGGTCCGCATCCAGGGCCTCCGGCAGGACGCTCAAGGCCGCGCGCAGCCGCGCCTGGGCGCGTCCGGGGTCGATACTGGGCGGTGGCGCATATTCCTGCACGTGCAGCCAGCGGCCGTCACTGGTGTCGTAGACGTCGACGGCCAGGGCGTATTCCGGGATGTCGGCGTCATAGACGCGGAAGCACTGGACCTGCTCGCGTCTGAGCCACCGGGACAGCTGGCGCCGGTTCTTGGCGATGCGATTGACCAGGTCGGGCGCCGCCCCGGTTGTTTCAGCCGGATTGCGCGCGCCGATCTCGAAACGCTCGAGGCGACATTCGATCGGGCCGTTGTAGAGCTGCCAGCTACGCTCGGGCTTCAGGCCGACCTGACAGCCAGACCCGTTGAGAACAATTGCCCGCCAGCCCGGAAAATGGCGTTTCAGGGTCTCGCCGAGGCGCAGATAGAGTGGCAGCAGTTCGTGCGCCTCGCCGAGCCGCTCGCCGTAGGGCGGGTTGGTCGCGACGAGGCCGCGCACGGCGCCGCCAGGCGGGCGCGCCTGACCGATCTCGCGCCGCTCCGCCTGCACCCGGCCGGACAGGCCGGCCCGGGTCAGGTGGTCATGCGTGGTCTCCAGCGCGTCCGGGTCCTCATCAAAACCGAGGATGGGCGGCAGGTGTCCGATCCCCTGCTCCCGACGCTCCAGCGCCTCATCGAGCAGCGACTCCCACGCCGCATCGTCATGGCCGCGCCAGTTCAAGAATCCATAGTGGCGGCGCAACAGGCCGGGCGCGCAGTCCCCCGCCATCCACGCGGCCTCGATCAGCAGCGTGCCCGAACCGCACATGGGATCGACGAAGGCGCCGCCCTCGCTGGCCAGCTCCGGCCAGTCGGCCCTGAACAACATGGCCGCGGCCAGATTCTCTTTCAGTGGGGCAGTCCGCCCCTCACGCCGGTAGCCCCGGCGGTGCAGGCTGCCGCCCGCCAGGTCCACGGCGACGGTGACGCCGTCGTCGACCATGTGCACATTGATGCGAAGGTCGGGCTGCTCGGTGTCGACCGACGGACGACTGCCCATGCGCTCCCGGATCTGGTCGACGACCGCGTCCTTGACCCGCTGTTCGGCGAAGCGACTGTGGCCGAGCGCCGCACGGATGCCGGTGAAGCCCACCGCCAGCGTGTTTTCCGGCCCCAGGTGCAAGGACCAATCGACCCGTTTCACCCCGTCATACAAGGCCTGTTCATCGCCGGCGGTGAACTGCTCCAGCGGCAGCAGCACACGGTTGGCCAGGCGCGACCATAGACAAACCCGGTACGCCGCGACCAGTTCCCCACAGAACTCGACCCCGCCCCGCCGCACCCGCACTCCGTCCAGCGCCAGCGACTTCAGCTCCGCGGCCAGCAATTCCTCCAGCCCCTGCGGCGCCGTTGCGAAAAACGTGTTCACGATCGCGGTGTCATCGAAACCGGTCCCGGGGTGCGGACGCGCGGCGAAGGGCTTGCCCGCAGGGAATGGAGGAAGGCTGTCCAATCCCGCCGATCAATGTGCCTCGGCCAGGGCGGCCAGAACGGCAGGATCAGCCGGACACCGATGGCGGCGACATGCCGGAATGAACCCGCTGGTTCAACTCACCGGCCAGCACCTGCAGACGGCGGCGCTGCATCTTCAGACGGTATTCGAGTTCCTTGAATGACGTCCGCAGTTCGGTCTTCAGCCAGCGGTCGGTCATCGCCGCACGACCCGCCTGGACCTTTTTCGCCTGCACCTCCTGCCAGTGATTCACGGTCTCGCGAAATCGCTGATACTCGCGCTCCAGCGCGCCGCGCCAGGTCTCCTGCACTGCGGCGGCCTCGGCGAGATGCTGGAGCCTGCGAAACTGCACTGCGAGTCGCGCCCTCTGGATCTTGAACGCTGGCGTCCAGTGCCGATCGTAGGCCAGCCCACACCACGCACAGAGGTTGATGAACCACTTCGATGGATCGTAATGCCACCAGGCCACGCCATTGCGGTAGTCGGCCTGGAAGGCGTGGTGATAGTTGTGATACCCCTCGCCCCAGGTCAGCAATGCAACGGCCGGATTGTCCACGGCCGTGTTCTCGTCGCTGTACGGTCGGCGACCCCACAGGTGGGCCAGCGAGTTGATGAAGAACGTGAAATGGTGACTCAATGCGAGCCGCAGGGCACCCGCAAGCAGCAGCATGCCCACCACATCACCGAACAGGAGGCCCAGGCCGAGCGGCACACCCAGGTTCATTACCCAGACCAGTGTCCAGTAATGCCGGTGCTGCCACATCACGATGGGATCCCTCTCCAGATCCTTCACGCGCGAAAAATCCGCCTCGGTGGTGGGCCACTTGCGCAGCATCCAGCCGATGTGCGCGTGCCAGAACCCGGCCTTGATCGAGTGGGGGTCCCGGGTCACGTCATCCACGTAGCGATGGTGAACCCGGTGCCGGGCCGCCCAGTGCAGAATGCTGTTCTGCAGCGCCATCGCTCCGAAGATCGCCAACACCACGCGGAGCGGCGCCCGCGCCTTGAAGGAATGGTGGGCCCAAAGCCGGTGATACCCGACGGTGATGCTCATCCCGCCGAGGACCACGAAGAGGGCGAAGAAGACCCAGGCCCAGCCGCTGTAGCCGTGCATCACGCCCCACAGCGGCACGAGGATGAAGGCGGTGAAGTTGATCAGCGCAAAGAAGACCGCGTTGGACCATACGACCGGAGGCTTGCTGGAGGGCATTCGGAATTCCTGTTGAATCGGTGCGTCACCGGGCCGTTACCGGTACTCGGCGTTGGCCCATTCGACCACATATCGTCGTCTTCGTGCAGCGAGGGGTCGCAACGCACATGATCCGTGCCCGGCATCACCCCGACGAGCCCGCGCGCCGAAGGAGATCCTCTTCCATTATCACGTTGCGCCTTCGCGCTTCCAGGGCCTCTAGCAGAGTGTAGGCCATGGACGTGAACAGCGGCAGGACCAGGACCATCACCGCCACATTGAAGCCCGCGAGCGTGAGCCAGTCACCCGGGTCCGGGGACTGCCGCAACTCCATCAGGACGATCTCGGCGATCGAAAGCGGGATCACCGCCACCAGGGTGATTGTCAGCAGGATCCCCAGGCTGAACCACCAGCTTCCCCAGACCAGCACTGCACTGCGTTTCAGCGCGGCAAAGACGCCGCTATCCCGCAGTACGATCAGCATCACGCCCGGGGCCAGCAGAACCGCGAGGAAGATCCCCGGCAGCGCCAGCAACACCAGGCCGGTCACGACCAGCAGGGTATATAGCAACGCATAGGCCAGCACCGGCAGCAACACGCGGCCGGCCCGCGCGAATGCGCCGTTCCCGCGGTCACCGGCGAGCGCGTGATCTGCCCGCAACAGCGCCACCACCCAGAGGTAGGCACTCCCGATCAGGCCTGCAAGTACCGCGACAAAGAAGGCCGGCCCCGGCATCTCACCGGCCTCCAGGAGTGCCATGCCCTCGACCTGCACGGACTCGGTCGCGGCCTGCAGCAGGCCGAGCAGCACGCCCACCAGCAGGAGCGTTCCGAGCAGTCTCGGATAGCGTGCAAAGATCGCACCGAGGGTCTCGCCGAGATGCTGCGGAGCCCGAACGGGGCCGTTCGACCTGTATTCAGACATCGGTGACCCTCCCGAAAAGACCGTTTGCCGCCGGCCCCTGCAGCGCGTCACTGCAGAGGCGTTCCGGGTTTCGCAGAATGGAGCGCCGAGGGTTAGCTGATGAGCGGCCCCGACCGGGACTGCACCTATTCTTGTTCCGGAGTCTCCACCTGTCAGGGACCGGGAAACACGGCTGGACCCGCCATTGCTGAAATTCGCGGACGAAGGCGCGAATGTTGCTGCCTGCGGAGTCTTCGTGACAATCAGGGCGGGAAATCGCGAGCATGTGGGCACTCCCTTGCCTATGGGGTTGATGGGGCCGGCATCCTTGACCAAACAACGCCATTTTCCGCGGCGTCTCCCGCATGTCAAGCTGTGTCGCGGCCGCTCGTTCTGCACCTCGACCCGCCCGCTCGGGTCTGTCCCCCTTGCCCGTTCCGATCCTGAACCGGCGCTGGCTTGGGTGTGACGATCGATTGCGGTGAGGACTTCGCTGAAGCCCCTTGCAGGATGGACACAATTTCCGCATGTTGGTCCCAGGGCCAAACACCAAGTCGGTAAGAGGGGATCATGACCACGCGGACGCGCTTCACCGTTGGCGAACTGGTGCACCACACCCGGTTCGATTACCGCGGTGTGATCATCGACGTGGATCCGGTCTATGCCGGATCCGACGAATGGTACGAAAACGTGGCCAGGAGCCGCCCGCCCAAGGACCAGCCCTGGTATCACGTGCTGGTGGACGGGCACACGCACAGCACCTACGTCGCCGAGCGCCACCTGGAACCCGACATACGGGGCGAGCAGATCGAGCACCCCACCCTCGGCCAGTTCTTCGATCGGTTCCTGAATGGTCGTTACGTGCGCCAGAATGACCCTGGCGCGCACTGACCCCCTGATCCGTGAACTAACCGCAACGGGAGCACCATGGCACCAGACAACCGCCGCAGCCGCATCGTGACCGAGGGACCTCGCCGCAGCCCCAACCGTGCGATGCTGCGCGCGGTCGGTTTCGGCGACGATGACTTCCAGAAGCCCATCGTAGGCATCGCCAACGCGCATAGCACCATCACCCCCTGCAACATCGGGATTGGTGCCCTGGCTGACCGTGCCGAGCAGGCCGTGCGCGCAGCCGGCGGGATGCCGCAGGTCTTCGGCACGATCACCATCTCCGACGGCATCTCCATGGGCACACCCGGGATGAAGTATTCGCTGGTCTCGCGCGAGGTGATCGCCGACGCGATCGAGACGGTGGTGAATGGACAGAGCATGGACGGCATCCTTGCCACCGGCGGCTGCGACAAGAACATGCCCGGTGCGATGATCGCACTCGCCCGCATGAATGTCCCCGGTATCTTCGTGTATGGCGGCACCATCAAGCCGGGCCACTATAAGGGACAGGAACTGACCATCGTCAGCGCCTTCGAGGCGGTCGGCCAGCACGGTGCCGGCAAGCTCTCCGACGAGGACCTGCAGGGCGTCGAACGCAATGCCTGCCCCGGCGCCGGATCCTGTGGCGGAATGTTCACCGCCAACACCATGTCCAGCGCCTTTGAGGCGATGGGCATGAGCCTGCCCGGCTCCTCGACCCAGGCGGCGGAGGATCCCGAGAAGATCGAGTCGGCGGCCCGCTCGGCCGAGGTTCTGCTCGAGGCGATCCACGCCAACCGGCGCCCGCGCGACATCATGACCCGCGAGGCATTCGAAAACGCCCTGACTGTGGTGATGGCGGTTGGCGGCTCCACCAACGCGGTGCTCCACCTGCTCGCCATCGCCCACTCCGCCCGGGTGCACCTGGACATCGACGACGTCGAACGAATCCGGCGCAAGGTCCCCGTGCTTTGTGACCTGAAGCCGTCCGGCCAATACGTGACCACCCAGTTCCACGCGATGGGCGGCACCCCCCAGGTCATGAAGATGCTGCTCAATGCTGGGCTGCTGCACGGTGACTGTCTGACCATCAGCGGCCAGACCCTGGCCGAGACCCTCGCCGGCGTGCCCGATGCACCCCCCGCGGACCAGGCCATCATCCGGCCGATGAGCGAGCCGCTCTACGCCCAGGGACACCTGGCCGTGCTCAAGGGCAACCTGGCCCCGGAGGGCGCGGTTGCCAAGATCACCGGACTCAAGCGCACCGCGATATCCGGCCCGGCGCGCTGCTACGACTCCGAGGAGGCCTGCCTGGACGCCATCCTCGCCGGCGAGATCCAGGCCGGCGACATCGTGGTTATCCGCTACGAAGGTCCGCGCGGTGGTCCGGGCATGCGGGAGATGCTGGCCCCGACGGCCGCCATCATCGGAGCCGGCCTCGGCGATTCCGTCGGCCTGATCACCGACGGGCGTTTCTCCGGCGGGACCTACGGCATGGTCGTCGGCCATGTCGCACCCGAGGCGGCCAGTGGCGGCGCGATCGCGCTGGTGCGGGATGGCGATACGATCGAGATCGACGCCACCGAGAATCGCCTGTGGCTGCACGTCGACGAGACCGAACTCGAAGGCCGCCGTGCCGACTGGGAGCCGCCGGCGCCGCGCTTCGACCGGGGCGTCCTGGGCAAGTATGCCCGCACCGTGGGTTCGGCCAGCCGCGGGGCGGTTACCGACGACTTTTCCTGACTGCCCGCCGGGAACGGCCCATCGTGCAACAGGTAGAACCGCCTGGACTGCGCTGGACCTCACCCCGTACCCGCTGGCGGACGGATGCGCCCCGCCTGTTGCCATCGTTGTAAGGGTGGTTGTGGACAAGCCCGTAGACGTAGGCTGTGGCAACCGCGGCGAGGTCGGCCGTGGGCTCGTACGCGAAGCGCTGCTTTGGGCGTCGGCTCATTCGTAATTTCCCCCATGTGAAAACCGGTATGGGCGGTGCAGACTATCGCTAGCGTTCGTGGGATAGGGATATGTATCGTGGGTGCGCCTCTCCATCACAACAGGGGCTGGTCATGGCCAGCATCCCCTGCCGACTTGGCGCCGCGTCCAACGTGCCGGCCCCGCTCCACCCCCCTGCCAGAACAAGACAGACTGGTCGGAATACCCGAACGTCCCGGCGTTCGAGGAGACCGACTGCCGCAATGCCCATGCCGTGTTCCTGGAAGGCGATAGCCAGATGTTCTGACGTTTTGCTGCACCGGCGTCGGACCGGAAGATCCGACGTCGCGGCCGCTCTCGAATCACACTGATCAGTTTGGGGCTGTAGCCCCCATTGCAGGAGGAATGCCATGTACAAGCCGAGATGTGTCTCCGCCACGATGGTGGCCTCAATGCTGCTGTTCTCAGGCGTGGCCGTCGCGTCCGACATCGTGGATTCCCAATACCAGCCGCTGCGTCTCGTCAATGTCGTGGACGGCCTTGACCACACATGGTCCCTCGCCTTCCTGCCGGACGGCGACCTGTTGGTGACCGAGCGCCCCGGTCGTCTGAACTGGGTTCGGGAGGGCATCGCGCGGCAGATCGTTGGGATTCCCGAGGTAACGGCTCAACGCCAGGGCGGGCTGCTCGATGTGTCCCTGCACCCGAATTTCGAGGACAACCGACTCGTGTACCTCACCTACTCTCGCTCGAACCCCGATAACCCCGACGAGACGGCCGTCGCACTCGCGCGCGGCGAACTGGATCTCGACCACTTTCTGGAGATCATCGTCGACGAGCTGCGCGAACTGGAACTCGAGAACGTTGAGGAGATCTTCGTCCAGAATCAATACTCGCAACCCGGCCGCCATTACGGATCGCGCCTCGCCTGGCTGCCCGACGGGACCCTGCTGATGAGTGTCGGAGACCGCGGTCCGGAACCGCCACGCGCGCAGGATCTGAGTGACCACGCCGGGAGCCTGCTGCGCCTGAACGACGACGGATCGGTACCGGACGACAACCCCTTCGTGGACCGCGAC
Source organism: Thioalkalivibrio sp. (assembly GCF_007692535.1). Taxonomy (GTDB): domain Bacteria; phylum Pseudomonadota; class Gammaproteobacteria; order Ectothiorhodospirales; family Ectothiorhodospiraceae; genus Thioalkalivibrio. The sequence goes on from NZ_REBW01000228.1 coordinate 8,818, forward strand.
GATGCCGCGCCGGAAATCTACGCTTTTGGACTCCGCAATATCCAGGGCCTGATGGTGCATCCCGACACCGGCGAGATCTGGGCCACCGATCACGGGCCGCGGGGAGGCGATGAACTGAACCGGATCGAGGCCGGTGAGAACTACGGGTGGCCGAAGGTTTCGCTCGGCCTGAGCTACGAGACCCAGGAGCCCTACTTCGACTACACCGAGCGCCATAGGGAAGGCATGGTGGACCCGGTGATCGACTGGACACCCGCCATGCCTCCCTCGGGACTCGCGGCACTACCCGAGGAAAGCCCTTACGTCCAGCAGTGGTCGGGCAATTTCCTGGCCGGCAGTCTGCGCACCGAACAGGTGCGGCGCATCGTGTTCCGTGACGGGATCCCAGTGCACGAGGAAGAGCTCATTCGTGGCAAGCTTGGTCGCATTCGGGACGTGCGCGTCGGCCCGGACGGCATCATCCACGTGGCGACCGACAACGGCGACGATCAGGACGGCATCTGGCGGCTGGAACCCGCCGACTGACGCCTGCCCCCGGGCGCTCCGGTGATCCGCGTCGCTCCTCCTCGACGGGCCAGCATTCTCTGAGGGAGCGACATCAAAACCGGTAGCCGATGCCGACCGAGGCGTGATGTAGCCAGGCAAAAGCATAGACGCTGCTGTTATCGGCGCCGCCTTCCAACGTGCGATAGCCGCCGTAGACATGCCAGCCTGTCGGCAGCTCATGACGCACCTGGACGGCAAAGTCGAGGGCGCGCCCCTGCGACGCGGCCGCACCCTCGAAATCAAGCACCAGCGAAGTGCGATCCGTAAAGTGATAAGCGCCATACAGATGCAGCAAGGGCACCAACCCCAAATCGTCGTCCTTGGCGCGCAGATCGCCCTGGCGCAGCTTGATATAGGACCCGCCCACCCCTGAAACCAATGGTTTGATCGCTGAATCCTCGAAGCGATCCTCTACCGCGGCGAGCTCCCGGGGGAACAGGCCAGGCGGTTCCGGGGGCCACCGTCTGTGGTAGAGACGGTCCTCGCGGCTTGTGGAACACTCTCCACAAGGGGCCACCCGGGACTCTGACGATTTGCAGGGGCAGCGGCGGCCGCACCGGGTAAGTTGCCCGGCAGACGCGCTGCCAGCGTCTCTGGTCGTTTTTCTACTACGCATGGCCTCTATGTATGATCTGGCTGGTTGTCTCGAACCGACGGAAATGCTTCCTGCACGCCGGTGAGCCACGCTACGTCACACATCGCTGACAACGAAAGGGGAGCCATTGATGGGCTTGGGTGTGGGATTCGTGGTGCTGGCGGCTCTCTTCTGGGGGTTGTCGGGCGGGATCGGCGGCATTCTGATGGCCGATGGCTGGGACGCCTTCGTGGTCTCGTTCTACCGGGGTGCAATCGGGCTCGTGTTCGTGCTCGCCTGGCTCGCCTGGCGGCCGCACGGCAGTGGCCTCGCGAGTGGTCGGCTGTGGTTCTGGTCAGCCGTGGCCGGTCTGGGCGTGGCCGGCAACTTCTCTTTCTATTTCGTGAGCATCGCGCACGGAAGCGTTGCGGTGGCGGCCACGCTGATGTACACGGCACCGGTGTTCGTGTACCTCGTTTCCTTTGCCCTGAAGCTTGAAAGTCCCACCGTGCTCAAGCTGGTTGCGATCGCGCTGGTGATGGTTGGCATCGTGCTGCTTACCCAGATCTACGACACCGGCGCGGGCGGCGTCACCCTCATCGGTGCCGGAGCCGGCCTGCTGGCTGGCCTGTCCTACGCGGTGTTCATCTTCGGCTTCAAGTACGCGGGTTCGCACGGCAGTCCGCAGGCGATTCTCTCGATTGCTTTCGGGGTACTCGTCCTCATCCTGATGTGGCCGGGGGATGGCGCTCAGATGGTTGCCGTACTGAGTACACCGGACTGGCCGCTGTTCGCAGCGCTTGGCGTGTTCGGGGCGGGCTTGTCGTTCGCTTTGTATATCAACGGGCTCAGGTATACCGCGCCGGCCGTGGCTTCCATCGTGGCGATGGTCGAACCGGTCACCGCGACGCTGTTCGGCGTCGTGGTGCTGCATGAAAGCCTGGGTTTCGTTCAGATTCTCGGGATGGGTCTGATCCTCGTCACGGTGACTGCACTCAGCGTAACCTCGCGCGTCACACCGCCAGCGCTTGTACAGAATCGAAACTCCGAGTAAGCGGCGGATCCGCACTGCGGGCTCTGCGACCGGACCTACGGGGTCACCGACATGCAACACCCTTCCGCGAACGCGCGGCCTCTCGATCAGGTTGCCGGTCAGCCCGACAAGCCGCTCCCCGACGTCTGGTTCGACGTCGTCGTGGGCCACCCACCGCAAAATTTGGCTTGGATTGCTGCAACGCCCGACCCCGGCGCGCCATCAGGTCTGGCTGTATCTGGCGGGAATCCCTGCTGGGCGGACCGTTGGTGCCTTACTCGCGGACGGGAATCGGCCTGTTGCCGAGTTCCAGTCGTGACACCTCGATTTCCGCCTCGAAGGCCTCGCCGTAGGCGACAATCCCCAAGGATTTGAGAGCGCTGACGTCCAACCGGCGCCAGGTGGCGCGGCCCTCGAACGCGGTGAAGGGAACGAACTGCTCCTGCCAGGTGGGTTGGACCTCGATCGGTGCACGGTAATGCTGCCACGGCTGCCAGGTCTGACGGGTGCGCAGGTGCAGATAATATGGCCCGGGCGTGCCGCGGACCGTGATGTAGAGGCCCTCCCATGCGCTGGCATCGAAGCTGCCGCCACCTGGGTCAAGCGGGAGCCTTGCCTGGATGAACCCGCCGCGATTCTCAAGCCGGACCTGGCCGCGCATGACCAGTACCGGGCCAGCATCGCTGTCGCGACGGCTGAACTGCATTTCGGAGCGCCCACCCATCACGCGGTCGGTAAGCCCTTCCCAGTGCGTACCGACGTTCGAGAGGCCATCCTCATGTTGGAAGTCGTCGAGCAGGAGAGTGTCGGTCATCGCCGGATCCTCGGACGCCAGCCCCGAGAGTGGCAGAACCGCCAGCAAGGCGACAAGCGTGACCGTCTCGAGAAAACAACGTCGATGGCGTCTGCCTGGTGGTGATATGTGCTTTTTCATCATGAATCGGTACACGGTCGTTGCCGCCCGGAAAGCAGACCGCATGGTAGATGGTAGCCCAATCCCGATGGACGGGGGTGCAGGAGAAGAACGCCAACGCCGGCCAGCTGCTTCATCACGGCTCATTCGCCCGCGACCTGAGGTGTCTCCTGTCCACGGGCGCGTCGCGGGAGGCGGGGTGCCCCGCCCCCTCTCGGGAGCGGGGCGGGGACTTTTCAGTAGGCGCCGTTATCGGAACTGGTCGTCGGGGCGGGGGCCATCATCGCGTAGGGGGCGCCACGCCAGTTGCGGGCGTGGTAACGATGGTGGGCATAGTACGGCCTGCCGTAGCCCCTGCCCCATCCACGGCCGTAGCCGCCGGCGCCCATCGAGAAGCCAAAGCCGCCGGACAGGTGCCCACGCCCGGACCCGCGCCCGTGCCATGGGTGGTACAGACCGCTGCCGTAGTGGGGACTCCAGCCATAGCCCGGACCGTGCAGATGAGCCGAACTGGCCTGCATCGGTGCGGCAAAGGTGGCAATCAGGGCGGTCGAGGCGAGGAACTTCAGGGTATTTTTCATGTGTGTTCTCCGGTTGCTCGGTTCACGTCTGGATATTAGCCGGACGGCACTCTCGGCCGGGTCAGCCCACTCCATTAGGATCGGCTAATGCATCATGGACCGCAGTTCCAGAAACGAGTTTCAATCCCCCAAAATCATCAGGTGGGGACGTCGAGCAGGACCGGGACACACCCCGCGACCCGGGCCCATCAGAGTAATGTAGTAGGCCTGCGTCGCGGATTCGGTCCTGCACCCCCGGTACTCGCCATTGGCCGGAGCCAGGTACCGCCGGTGAGCGGACGCCGAACGGACGTGCGCGCAGGTCGTGGCCTTTTCGTCGGGGATGTCGATGGGGTTGGGCGCTTTGTCCTTCGCCCAGCCAGGGCCGAATCCAAAGAACCTTTTTTAAGGGAGGCTTGTTTTTGAACCGAGATTACGATGAACCTAAATTCGTTGATGTGGTATCCACCAAGAATAATGGGGCCGAGACAGAGATTTTGGATGAAATAAAAGGGCTCTGCAAAGACCAACCCTTTGCCGTTCTTGCCACGCAAGGTGAAGGGCAGCCGTATGTTTCACTGATCAGCTTTGCCATCAGCGAAGACCTGCGGCAGATCGTTTTTTCAACCCCTTCTCAAACGAGAAAATTCACCCTGATTTCCAGTAACGATAAAGTATCGCTTATGATAGACAACCGTTCTCAGCAACCCGAAAGCATTAACCTGATCTGCGGGCTGACGATAACTGGCCACGCCAGAGTTCTGGATGATCCGAAAGAGATTGAAGAGTGGGGCCGAGCGCTCACGGCCAAGCATGGTTACCTGCAAAAGTTCGTTGATTCAAATACTTCCAATCTGATCCTCGTCGAGACTACCCGCTTCTTCTATGTCAGACGTTTCCAAGAGGTCTACCAGTGGGCACCAGGAAGCAATGCTGCGTCACCCTGATTAAAATGTTTGATTAGCACGCAAGCTCCTCCGGTGGTCAGGTGGGGGCTGTTTCAAGGGGCGCGGACGTAGGAGGCCAAACCCCAGGCGATGGGCTTTCCGGCGCCAGATTTGCGAAAGGACTCGCCACCCGCGGGGAAGGCGAACGCGGAGGATTCGTGATAACCGCGATATGGCAAGTGCACGAGTGTAAGCAATGGCGTGAGCCACTATGAGCGGGTGGCCTTTTTCGTTCTTGGGGTTTGTGTTGGCTCTGTGTAGTCGCTTTGCACGGTGGCCGATTCGTCGGGCTGCACAAGCATGCGCCACTGACGGGCGCGGGCGCGTTGCTGGGAGATGCGGTTCATCGGGCCACCGCTTAACATCGGCATTTTTCTTCTCCGCCCCTTTCGATGCAGCCAGGAGGCACTCGGGCTATGTTCCTGGTGGCCTGACGATCGGGATCACCATCCGCCGGGATCACCATCCGGACGTGCCCGGATCGCCCTTGAACGGTCCCACCACGTCTCTGGTGATCCATCCGCCATAGAAGCCCCCCGCCTGAGGCAGGACCCGCTCGCCGGCCACGAAGCAGGCAATGCGATCGGGATAGAAGGCATACCAGCCGGCCAGCGTCTCAAACTCCGGGAACGGTTCCGGGTAAATCCAGGCGACCGGAGCACCGCGCTCCGGGGCGTGGGCGAGCTCGAAGTATTGGGCCGGCCCCTTCCATTCACAGAATGAATGCCCGGACATCGGGATCAACAGCGCTTCGTCAACATCTTCCGGCGGCACGTAAAAGGTTGGCGCGCTCGCCGTCTCCAACACGCGCACAGCTCTCTCGCTCAGGGCAACGGTCTGGTCCCCGGTTTTGATCAGGACTTCTCTCGAATCCGGAGCGACGATGGGAGGCCGCGGATAGTCCCAGACCGATTCCTGCCCGGGACCGGGTTCATGCGCGAATGGCGGGCGGCGGGTTCCAGTGTGCGCCCAGCCCGCGCGGGCGGACCGAATTCCAGGTGGCAGATCATGCATGGTGACTCCTCCCTTGGCCCTATTTCCGGGCCTTGAACTCGGTTAAATACCGTAATCTAGACTATATCTGCGGACCGGGCTGCCGACGGCAGAAGAACGTTCACGACCACGCGGGCGAAAAATGACGGGAGCCTCAACCGGGCAGTGGGATTTTTTTCGTCCCCGGATTGCCCGTCAGGATGGCTGGCGCCGTACCCGCAACGGGTGTCGGGCAAACCGCGCCTTGGCCGCTGCCCCGGGGATGCTGCTATCCTTCGACAGAAGAGGATGGGCAGCCAATCGGGATGATCTTCCCCCTGAGTCCGTGCCCCCGTCCCGTTGCGCTCTCCCGCAAACCGCCCCATGGGAACCGATTGAACGATGGTGAAGGCCCAGTCCAGAACCCTGATCCGCTGTCCGTTGCCAGACGTCTATCGTTTCGTCGTGCATGATTTCGTCCGCAACTACCCACGGTGGTCTCCCGAGGTCCAACGTCTGAGGCCCCTGAGCGACGGGCCATTGGATCTGGGCTGGACGGCGCATCAGGTCCGCGTCGACCAGGGACGCCGCACCGAAACCGACTTCCGGGTCATTGTGCTCGATCCCCAGCATCGTGTGTGTTTCAAGGGGATCAAGGACCCGTTCGTGATCGATTATCGATTCGACCCGCAAGGGGAGAACACGCAGTTGACCTTCAGCTTCGAGTTGGCGCGGCTCGGCTTCGCGCTGCGGCCGTTCGAGAAACTCATTCGTTTCGCGGTTCAGGACGGCACGGAACGCGTCGTACGCAACCTGAAGGCCCTGGTCGAAAGGGAACTTGGCCAGCGATCCACTGACTCAACCACCTCCTGACCGTATCCTCCACTGGAGCGACCCATGCTGTTCACCGTCGAGAAAGACACCGGAATCATCCCCTACGTATTGACCCAGATCCTGGATACCTGCGTGAACGGAGTGACGCTCGCCGACCCCGACATGCCGGACAATCCCATCGTCTACGCCAACTCCGTCTTTGAGCGGATGACGGGTTACAGTCGCGAGGAGATCCTCGGGCACAACTGCCGCTTTCTCCAAGGGGACGATCGGGATCAGCCCGCGCTGGAGGAGATCCGTGCCGCAGTCAGGGAGCATCGCCCTGTCGAGGTGACACTGCGCAATTATCGCAAGGACGGGACCCTGTTCCACAACCGGTTGTCGATCCAGCCGCTGCGGGATGCCTCGGGCCAGCTGATCTATTATCTCGGCGTGCAATATGACGTCAGCGAGCTGGTCAACGCTCGGGCTGAGGTCGAGCGTCTCGAGGGCATGCTGAACCCGGACTCGGCCCCGCAGGACTGATTTCCATCCAGGCAAGCTGACCGCCTCCTTTCACAACTCACTATCAGCAGCAGTTCGTCCCGCTTGTCGCCCAGCCTTCGTCCCATGCTGTAGCCCGCATTCGACGGGCTGCAGCTGTCGTCGGTCGAGTGCTGCATTGAACCGTTCATACCGTGGAATCCCGGCCGGCACATGCCTCCATCTCCCGAGGGTAAGACACGCCGTGAGTCATTCGAGCCGATGGTGATTCCGGTCTGCACTGCGCAGCAAAGATGTGCCTGGACGAACGGATCGCCCGTCTGGGTAGAATTACCTAGGTAGTAGGCGGACTTCCATTTTGGCACTCACTGGCCTTATTATCGATATCGCAAGTAGTATATCCAGCAATGGGTATGTCAAGGGAACGCGTCATTCGATTGGGGGAGTGGTGATGCAGGATGATGACAACACCTGGGTTCGCACCAGCGTGTGGCTGGTTCTGGGGAACGGTCACCGGATAAAGGTGCAGGCCCGCAAGCTTTGCCGCCTCGGTGGCTTTCTGGAATACACGGGTCCCGTGTGGGATCGGCTGCTGGAGATTGTCTTCCCGCAGCCGGGTGCCTCCGAGGGTGGCTATCGCACCCACGCGATGGTCGCGCGCCAATGCCCCGATGGGATCTGGGTCCGTTTCACCCGGGAGTTGCCCAAGTCGTCCGTAAAGCTGGTGCCCCGCTGAGACCCTTCGGCAGCAGCGGCTTCGCTGCGGTCGATGCGATTGTCCTTGTCTGCGGAGGATTCGTGCGAATCAGGAACCGAATTGCCAGGATCGCTCCGGGACGCCGGGCCGATTCTGCTTCTCGTCTCGCGGAAGGCGCCATTAGACGCATGACAGGACCCTAGTCCTCAACCTCCCCCAAGCGGCGTTCCAGGGCTTCGATCCGCCGCTCCAGTTCCATCACCTTTTCGGACAGGTTGCCGGAGGCTGGCGCCTCACCGGTCGGCGTGGAGAATGTCCTCCGGGCCGGCAGTTCCTCCTCCACCCTGCCGCAGAGCAGGTGCATGTACCGATCCTCGCGTTGACCCGGTCCACGGGGCAGGCGCACGACCATGGGCTCGTCCCGTGCCGCCAGTGCGTCCAGGTGGTCGCGCACATCATCCAGACCGTCGAAGCGGTGCAGGCGCTCCGATCGCGTGAGCAACTCGGACAGGGTCTGTGGTCCGCGCAGCAGCAGCAGGCCGATCAGCGTGCGCTCGCCAGGGCTGACGTTCAATGCCGGGTCCAGGCGATGCGCGTAGCGAGTGGCACGTGCCCCGAAATCACTCTTCACCAGGCCCCGTTCTTCCAGCCGACGGAGCACCCAGCCAACGCGGCCGGGATCCATCTGCATCACCGGGTTACGGCTGGTCTTCTGGTTACAGGCGGTAACCGTTGCGTTCTGGGTCAGCGGATACACTTCGGGTGTGGCGGATTCCTTTTCGATCAGACAACCGAGCACACGCGCCTCCTCTGCGTCCAGCGGCGGATCCAGCGGCAGGCCGTCATGGTCCTCTGTCTTCCTGTCTTCCTGATCTTCGCTCATGCCGGAAATGCTACACGCGGTTGTCGTTCCGGGCTAGCCAGCAGCAGTACGACTCCTCGGCGCCCCGGGCTTTGCCGGTGACAGTCGTTAAC
>NZ_REBW01000029.1 GCF_007692535.1 Thioalkalivibrio sp.
TCCCCGGGACCCCGGCACGTCGGGTTACGCTACGCTAACCCGACCTACAGAACTTCGTGCCTTCGTGTCCTTCGTGGTGCAAATGCCCTTGAAAGGACAAACGCGCGTGGTTGGCCTCAGCGCTGACAAGTGGGGCAGTAGGTGCTGGCGCGGTTGCCGATGCGGCGGTTGCGGATCGGGGTCGCGCAGGTCAGGCAGGACTGGCCCTCGCGGCCATAAACACGCAGGTGCTGGCGGAAGTAGCCGTGGCTGCCGTCCTCGCGCACGAAGTCGCGCAGCGTCGTGCCGCCCTGGGTGATGGCATCGCTGAGCACCGCGCGAATGTGCCGGGCCAGTTCGCGGTATTCGGCACGGGATACCCGTCCTGCCGCCCGGCCGGGCCGGATGCCGGCCAGGAACAGGGATTCGCTGGCGTAGATGTTCCCGACGCCGACGACCACCTGCTGATCCATGATGAACGATTTCACCGCCGCGCGGCGGCCGCGGCTGAGCCGGTGCAGATACGTGCCGTCGAAGTCGTCGCCCAGGGGCTCCGGGCCCAGCGAGGCCAGCAGGGCGTGCACGGCAGGGGCCTCCGGCAGCGGCAGGCAGCAGCCGAATCGGCGCGGGTCATGCAGGCGGATCTCGAAACCGTCGTCGAGTGTGAAGACCAGGTGGTCGTGGGTTCGCAGCGGGGTTCCCGGGGCGCAGCGGCGCAGGCTCCCCGACATGCCCAGGTGCAGCAGCAGGGCGGGTCCATCGGTCTCCAGCAACAGGTACTTCGCGCGCCGGTTCAGGCTGAGGACGCGGTGTCCGGCCAGGCGCGCGGGCAGGTCGTTGGGGACCGGCCAGCGCAGCCGGGCATCGCGCAGGGTCAGGCGGTGGATCCGTCGCCCGAGCAGGTGGGGTTCCAGCCCGCGGCGGGTGGTCTCGACCTCAGGCAGTTCGGGCATGCACGCCCTCGATCTCCACCAGGAGTTCGCGCCGGCACACATCGCCGTACACCCAGTGCAGGGCAGGCGGGCGCGGGTAGTGCAGGGCCAGGATTGCGGCGACCTCGGGCTGGTCTTCCGGACGGCGCAGGTAGACGCGCAGCCAGGCCGGGGGCGGCACGTCGGGGCCCGCCGTGGCATGCAGGGCGTCGAGGTTGGCGAGGATCTCGCGCGTCTGGGCGGCGCAGTCGCCGATGTGCCGACTCTCGTGCCCGGTGATGCTGGCGGTTCCCGACAGCAGCAACTGCGGCCCCAGGTCGGTCTCGATGCGGGTGGCGCGGGCGAACGCCGGGCTCTCGGGGCTGTACTGCTCCGGGTAGCGGTAGGCGCTGACCTGGCGCGGGTTCTCGATCGCCTGGCCGGGGTTGCGGGCGGCGATCAGGTAGACGAACAGGCCGGCGGCGCGGGTCCCGATCGCGGTGGCGGCGGGCATGCTTTCCTCGGTGACGCCGAGTTCGTCGAGGGCCTTGCCCCGGCCGATGCAGAAGGATTGGTAGCGCTCCAGCCCGCATTCGTCGCCGTGGATTCGGCTGAAGTAGTTCCAGATGCGGATCGGGTGCGGGAAACCGCGTGCGCGGATGGCCTGGAAGAGGTTCAGATAGGCCTGATAGGCGTTGTCCGCCAGCGGGTCGTCGGGCTGGTGCCAGGCCGCGAAGAGCACGTCGGCGTGCTCGAGCAGGTGGACCGGCCCCTCACGCGCTGCATGGCCGGGACCGTCGACCCGCCATTCCTCGACACTGCTGCCACCCGCAACGGACTCCAGGCCCGGCGCGACCAGCAGGCAGCCGTCGCTCAGGGTCACGGCGGGCGGGAGATCGGCGCGAACGCGCAGGCAGGCACATGAACCCGACTCGGAGGCATGCGGCGGCAGCAGACTGGTTTTCAGCGGCAGTGCCATGTTCGGTGACTGATCGGCCTGTCCGGGACTAGGGGCGTGAAGCTGCCGGCCTGACCAGAAACACAAGGGCCCGGACGGAGCCGGGCCTTGTGGGTCCTGCCAGGGTGCCTGCAGGGCCTTACTTGATCTTCGCTTCCTTGTACATCACATGCTTGCGGACGACGGGATCGTATTTCTTGATCTGCATCTTCTCGGGCATGTTCCGCTTGTTCTTGGTGGTGGTGTAGAAGTGCCCGGTACCGGCACTGGACACCAGCCGAATCTTGTCGCGTACGCCTTTGGCCATGTCGTTTCTCCTTTAGACCTTTTCGCCGCGTGCGCGCAGGTCGGCCAGCACGGCGTCGATGCCGCGCTTGTCGATCACGCGCATCCCCTTGCTGCTCAGACGCAGGCGGACGAAGCGCTGCTCACTCTCCACCCAGAAGCGGTGCGCGTGCAGGTTCGGCAGGAAGCGCCGACGCGTTTTGTTGTTGGCGTGGGAAACATTGTTTCCCGTCATCGGGCGCTTGCCCGTCACCTGGCAGACTCGTGCCATGGAAAAACTCCAGTAAGGGATTCGACCTTCACGAAAGGCGGTGAAAGTTAGCAGAAGCGCGTTCTGGGCGCAAGGCATTATCTCATGCGCTCGGGCAAGACACCCCGAAGGATGAAAACAATCCACGGGTAGCACGGGTGTAGGAGGCGAGCCCCCTCGCCGATCAGGGGTTGGGGCTGTCCTATCGGCCAGAGGCTGGCCTCCTACGTCCGTGCCCGTCCGTGGCTGTGTATTTCCGTCAAAAAACGGTCTAGGTCCGCTCCGGCGCCAGGCCCCAGTGCTTGGGCGAGCGCCAGAGACTCGAGAGCAGCAGTTCGCGCATGAAGATGAACTCCTTGGGCAGCTTGTCGTAGAGCTCGGAGAACAGTTCGTCCTGGGAATGCACTTCCTTCTTCCAGGCCTCGCGGTCGATCGACATCAGTTCGTTGAACTGCTCGCGGGTGAAGTCCTCGAGGCCGCGCCAGTCGAGGTCCTCGTATTTGGGCATGCGACCGAGCGAGCTTTCCAGGGCCGGGCGGTTGCCGTGCACCCGGTCGATCACCCACTTCAGCACGCGCATGTTCTCGCTGAATCCGGGCCACAGGAACTGTCCGTCTGAGCCGCGCCGGAACCAGTTCACCCCGAAGACCTTCGGCGGGTAGGCGAGCTCGCGGCCGATCTGCAGCCAGTGGTTGAAGTAATCGGCCATGTGGTAGCCGCAGAAGGGCAGCATCGCGAACGGGTCGCGGCGCACCTTGCCCTGTTCGCCGAAGGCGGCGGCGGTGGTTTCCGAGCCCATGGTCGCGGCCATGTAGACGCCGAAGTTCCAGTTGAAGGCCTGCACCACCAGCGGCACCGTGGTGCTGCGCCGCCCGCCGAAGACGAAGGCGTGGATCGGTACCCCGGCCGGATCCTCCCAGGCCGGGTCGATGGTCGGGCACTGCGAGGCCGGCGCGGTGAATCGCGCGTTGGGGTGGGCGGCGGGCTTGCCGCTGAGCGGATCCCAGGGCTCGCCGCGCCAGTCGGTCAGACCTTCCGGCGGTGTCTTGGTGAGGCCTTCCCACCAGATGTCACCGTCGTCGGTCTGCGCCACGTTGGTGAAGATGCTGTTGCTGCGGATGGTGGCCATCGCGCTGGCGTTGGTCTGCTCGTTGGTTCCCGGGGCGACCCCAAAGAACCCGGCCTCCGGGTTGATCGCGCGCAGGTGCCCGTCGGGTCCGGGTTTGATCCAGGCGATGTCGTCGCCCACCGTGGTGATCTTCCAGCCGTCCTCGCGGAACGGCTCGGGCGGTACCAGCATCGCCAGGTTGGTCTTGCCGCAGGCGCTGGGGAAGGCCGCGGCGATATAGGTGCGTGTCCCGTCCGGCGCCTCCGCTCCCAGGATCAGCATGTGTTCGGCCAGCCAGCCCTCGTTGCGGGCCATGGTCGAGGCGATGCGCAGCGCGAAGCACTTCTTGCCGAGCAGCGCGTTGCCGCCGTAGCC
>NZ_REBW01000243.1 GCF_007692535.1 Thioalkalivibrio sp.
TCGATGCCGTTACTCGCGTTATTGGCCAGCGACAGCGAAATGGTGCCGGTGGGCGCGATCGAGCTGTGGTGGGTGAAGCGGCAGCCCTCGGCCGCGATCCGTTCCACGAGTTCCGGTTCCACCTCGGCGATGCGTTGCATGTAGCGGCTGTAGCGCGCATGCAGCACCCGTCCCTTGACACGGTCTCCCGGTCCGAAACCGTCGCGCACCATCTCGGGACGCTGGTGCAGCATCTTCGCGGTCACGGTAAAATCCTCGTCCATGATCGGCGCAGGCCCTTTCTCCCGCGCCAGCTCCAGCCCCGCCCGCCAGCCGGCCAGGGCCATCTCCCGGGTCACACGCTCGGTGAATTCCAGCGAGTCATCGTCACCATATTTCATACCCAGCATCGTCAGCGACGAACCCAGCCCGAGGTAACCCATGCCATGGCGGCGCTTACGCATGATCTCCTCGCGCTGCTCGGCCAGCGGCAACCCGTTCACCTCCACCACGTTGTCCAGCATGCGCGTGAACACCGAGACGGTCTCGCCAAAGGCATCCCAATCGAAACGGGCCTCGTCAGTGAAGGGACCGACCACGAACCTGGTGAGGTTGATCGAGCCCAGCAGGCACGCACCGTAGGGTGGAAGTCCCTGTTCACCGCACGGGTTCGTCGCCCGGATCGATTCGCACCACCAGTTGTTGTTCATCTCGTTGTACTGATCGATCAGGATGAAGCCTGGTTCGGCGTAGTCGTAGGTGGAGGCCATGATCACGTCCCAGAGCCGGCGCGCCGGGATGGTCTTGTAGATGCGGCAGGCGACCTGGCCGGCATCGTTCGTGATGTAGCCCTGGGTGCTAGGCCAGTCGCGCCACAGCACCTGCTCGGGATCGTTCAGGTCGATGGTGCCCTGGGTGGCCTCGACATCGGTGATCGGGAACGCCAGCGGCCAGCGGGCATCGTTCTGCACGGCGGCCATGAAGTCGGCGGTGATCAACAGCGAGAGGTTGAACTGGCGCAGCGTGCCATCGGCGCGCTTGGCGCGGATGAACTCCACCACGTCCGGGTGACCGATGTCGAAAGTCGCCATCTGGGCCCCGCGCCGCCCGCCGGCGGACGAGATGGTGAAGCACATCTTGTCGTAGATATCCATGAAGGACAGCGGCCCGGAGGTATACGCCCCGGCACCGGAAACATAGGCGCCGCGCGGCCGTAACGTACTGAATTCATAGCCAATACCACAACCGCTCTTCAGCGTCATCCCGGCCTCGTGCAGCCTGCCGAGGATGTCGTCCATGGAATCGCGGATGGTCCCCGAGACCGTGCAGTTGATCGTCGAGGTGGCGGGCTTGTGCGCCTGCGCGCCCGCGTTGGCGATGATGCGCCCGGCCGGAATCGCGCCCTGGCGCAGCGCCCGAAGGAATCGTTCGTACCAGTGTTCGCGCAACGCGGGGGTCGCCTCGATGTCGGCCAGGGCACGCGCCACGCGCTTCCAGGTACCATCGATGTCGCGATCCAGAATCGCACCGTCCTTGGCCTTCAAACGATACTTCTGATCCCAGATTTCCATTGACGCCGGTTGCATGGGGACCTCCCGGGTCGAAGCGGTGACGGACTGCAGGTGCGTGCTGCCTCGCATGTGCATGACATCCCTTGGGTTTCTACTACTTGTTGTGCGAAGTGATCCGCGAAGCACTACATCTGGTGTTCGCCCAACGAAGGCTAGACTCCGGAAAGGATCTCGTCAATGCCGATTTTGCCATCAGGATCGAGGCGGCGCGGGGGCATAGGCTATGGGCCGGACCGGGCATATCCCCACAGGGACCGCCCCGCCCCGGATGCCCGGCACGGGACAGGCATGCGGGCCCCGGACCAGCGCCGATCCCGGATTACATGTTCATCTCAAGCTCGATCTCGATCGCTTCCGCGCCGGCACGCGCGCAGGCCTCGTCCTGCATCCCGGAGGGCGCGCCGCTGACCCCGATCGCCCCGTAATAGACCCCACCGGCCTCGATTGGCACGGCGCCCGCGCCCAGGAACAGCCCGGGCACATGGGCCAGCGGGCTGCGATAGCCGTCTTCCTCCAGCGCCGAAGTCGCCACGCTCATCTCATTGGCGGTATAGGCCTTCATGCGGCTGACGCCCAGCGTCAGATGCGGAGCCACCACATCGCGCAGCACGACCTGCTCGATGCCGCGGCGGTCGACCACCGTCACGCCAACCTGGATGCCCTCCGCACGGCAGGCGGCCATCGCGGCGCGGGCGGCCGTAAGGGCTGTCTCCATGTGCATCTGACGAACGTTGATCGCGAGCGGGAATTCCTCCTCCGCCTGCACGGAACCGACCGGGAAGAGGGCCGCGAACGCGCCCAAAAGGACCAGACTGCGCAGAACCGTCATGACTGCCTCCTTGGTGATGTATTTCGGTGAAAACAGGGCGACCGGCCTGTTGCGCGGCGCTCTACTGGATTCCGACGCAGGCACCCGGCAGATTCATCCCCGCCGGGATCGAAATCGTCACCGTGACAGATCTCCAGCCGGCGCCGGCGCCCCGGCATCAGGGCCAAGCGCGTCGAGATCGAGGCGCTCGAAGCCGGCCAGAAAGGCGCGCAGGCGCCTGGTGATCCGATCGACGCCACCGGCCACCTCCGACTCGATGTTCAGCGGCATCACGGGATCATGTAGCGACAGCCGCAGCAGGAACCAACCGGACTCCTCGGGGGCCGTGCACGCAACACGCACCCCCTCGTGCGTATCCGGGACCACGACCCATCCGGGCTCCCCGGCCGCCCGGGCGCGCAGCGCATCGATCACCTGGTTGCCGTAGACGCCGAAGTCGGAGGCGGTCACCCCGAGGCGATGTTCCCGACTCTCTGCCGGCTCGCGCAGGCCGGCGATCAACGCACCCAGACCCCGTCCCTCCGACCGTGCACGCGCCAGTTCGATCAGCAGCATCGCCATCAGATAGGCGCCGTCATCCAGGAAATGATTCTCCCTGAGCGCGGCATGGCCCGAGGTCTCGATCGCGAGCCAGCACTCCTGCCCCTGTGCATTCAGGCGCAGGGCCTCGTTGATCACGTTGCGGTAGCCGCGCCGGAAGCGGTGATGCACGCCGCCCAGATCCCCCTCGATGAAATCCGTGAGTCCATCCGAGGTGATCGAGTCCGTCACGATCGTCGAGCCGGGGTGCTCGCGCAGCACCATCGCCGCCGCCAGCGCAACCAGCCGGTTGCGGTTGATCTCGTGGCCATGCGCGTCGACGGCGGCAGCGCGGTCCACGTCAGGATCGAAAATGATGCCGAGATCGGCCCGATGCTCCAGCACCGCGCGGCGCAGGGAGGCCATCGCCTCCGGGTGTTCCGGATTCGGCACGTGGTTGGGGAAGGTGCCGTCAGGCTCGAGGAACTGGCTGCCGGTGGTGTCGGCACCAAGCGGCTCGAGGACGTCGCCCGCGAAGAAGCCCCCCGCCCCGTTGCCCGCGTCGACCACGATCCGCAGACCGCGCAGGGGTTGGTCGGGATGCTCTGGATGCGCCGCGCCCTCCCGGATACGCGCGACCAGCTGACTGGTGTAGACCGTCATGAAATCGGCCGTCACGATCGCACCCAGCGCGTCCGCAGAGGGGAGATCATCTCGCTGCGCCAGCCGCAGCAGCTCGGTGATGTCCTCGCGGTTGAACCCGCCGGTTGCGGTGAAGAACTTGCAGCCGTTGCGATGCGACGGGAGATGGCTGGCTGTCAGCATTACGGCGCCGTCACAGGCGAATCCCGGCGTGACCGTGCTCATGAACATGGCCGGCGTCGATGCCATGCCGAAATCCAGCACCCGGACGCCACCGGAGGCCATCCCCTCCATCAGCGCCGTCATCAGCGGCGGCCCGCTGATCCGGCTGTCGCGTCCCGCCGATACGGTCAACCCGGCAGCTTCCCTGCCGAGAGACCGGGCCAGCCAATCGACGAAGGCGAGACCCAGGCGCTGCATCACTTCGGGCGTCAGGTTGACCTCGGCCGCGGAAGCACCCTTAGCGGGCATTGCCACTCCGCGGATGTCCGATCCATTCTGCAGCGCGTTCCAATCCATGACGTGCATTGTCCCACGGCAGGCCGGGGCGCGCACCACGGCCGCCAGGAAAATCGGACCGCGTCCAGCAAGTCTCATCCGTGCTGGCAGGAAACGATTGCAGGACCTGCGCATCAAAGCGCTTCGCGCGGCTATAGTCACCAGTGGGGAGCGCGCCCCGCAACCATCACCGGGAGCCCTGAATGGAGGCAACGGAACAGTCCCTGCGCCGCGAGATCATCGCGACCTGCCTGCGCATGAACCACGAGGGCATCAACCAGGGGACCTCGGGCAACGTGAGCGCGCGCTGGCGCGACGGAATGCTGATCAGCCCTTCGGGCATCCCCTACGAGGAACTGCAGGAGGCGGACATCGTGTTCGTCGCCGGTGACGGGCACCATGACGCGGGCGAACGGCCCTCCAGCGAGTGGCGGTTTCATCTCGCGATCCTGCACTCGCGGCCGGAGGTCGGCGCGGTGGTGCATACGCACTCGGTCCACGCCACTGCGCTGGCGATGCGGGGCATGGAGATTCCCGCGGCGCATTACATGATTGCCGCCGCGGGAGGGACGAACATTCGCTGTGCTCCCTACGCTACCTTCGGTACCCGGGAACTCTCCGACCTTGCCCTGCAGGCTCTGGACGGGCGCCACGCCTGCCTGCTGGCGAACCACGGGGTGATCGCCACCGGGCCGAACCTGCGGAAGGCACTTTGGCTGGCCGGCGAGGTCGAGGTCCTCGCCCGGCAGTACATCCTGAGCCTGATGCTGGGCGGACCGAACCTGCTTTCCGATACCGAGGTGGCACGGGTGGTGGAGCGCTTCAAGGACTATGGCCGGCGTTGAGGGTCCCGGGGGTTTCCCGAAATTCGCGGCTTCCCCGCAGCTTCCGCAACGCTGCTGCCGTTTGACCCCCGACCCCGCGGGACAGATACTTTTGGTCATGTATCGCGATCCGGAAACAGCACGTCGCCACGCCGGCCTGCGCCGCCACGGCGTCCCCAACGAAGGTTCCACCGGTGTGTGAGCTCCTCGCCATGTCCAGCCTGGAGCCGGCCACGCTGTCGATCTCGCTCGAGGCCTTTTCGGAGCGCGGCGGCCTGAGCGCGCCGCACAAGGACGGCTGGGGCGCCGCGTTCTACTCCGGGCGGGACGCCCGCCGGCTCCGCGAAACCGGCGCGGCGAGCCGAAGCAGCGGCATCCGTTTTCTGCGCGAACAGCAGTACCGGAGCAATCTGGTGCTGGCGCACGTGCGCCAGGCGACCAAGGGGGCGGTGTCGCTGGAGAATACTCAGCCCTTTGCACGCGAACTCGGCGGACGCATGCACGTGTTCGCACACAACGGGGACCTGATCGGGCTCGAAGAGGCCACCGGCCCTGAGCTGGGCCGCATCCGACCGATCGGGGACACCGATTCAGAGCATGCCTTCTGCATCCTGCTTGCGCGGATGGAGCCGCTTTGGGCTCCTGGCGAATCTCCCTCGCTCGAGACCCGGCTCGACGCGATCACCCGGTTCGCAGCACTCCTGCGGCGCTTCGGCCCGGCCAATTTTCTGTATTCCGATAGCGAATACCTCTACGTCCACGGGCATGAACGCACGCAGGAGGCCTCCGGCCGGATCGAACCCCCTGGCCTCTACAGCCTCTGCCGCACCTGCCCTTCCAAGCGCGAGGGCCGCAACCCAAGACCCATCGAAGGCCTGACCCTGGGCCTCACCGAGGCGCGCCAGCGCGTCACCCTGGTCGCCAGCGTCCCGCTGACCGCAGAGGCCTGGGAACCGGTCGAAGAAGGCGAGGTACTCGCGATCAAGGGCGGCAGGATCATGGCCCGCACCGGCGCCGCCGAGCCAAGGCAGGAAAGGGGTTTCCAGCCTGCCGACGCCTGACCGCCGATGCATCGGGTCTGCGCCTCGCAAAAAATGCGTAGACGACAAAGCCCGCTCATGGCGGGCCAAGACATTGAAAGGATGGTGGCCAGGGACGGAATCGAACCGCCGACACGGGGATTTTCAATCCCCTGCTCTACCGACTGAGCTACCTGGCCGGAACTTCGGAGGGAGTCGCCTTCCGGGCGAAGGCCGGTATTAAACCGGCACCGGGCCCGGCCGTCAAGCCGAACGCGCCCTCTCTGCCCCAAGTGCGGGGAGGCCGCGGGCCAACTCCGGCATTTACTTGCCCTGGTTCGGGTCGACGTAGCCTTCGGGCTTGGTGGCGCCGCCCTGGAAGAAGAACTTCTCCATCTCTTCCTCCAGGAACTTGCGTGCCTTCGGTTCCACCGGACTCAGCCGGTACTCATTGATCAGCATGGTCTGGTGCTTGAGCCAGGCCTGCCAGGCCTCCTTCGAGACATTGGCAAAGATCTTCTTGCCCAGCTCACCGGGATAGGTCGGAAACGCCAGACCCTCGGCCTCGCGGCCCAGGTACACGCAATTAACGGTTCGCGCCATTTTCGATATTTCCTCGATCTCTCAAAAAACGTTCGATGGGGGCCGGCAACCCGACCCGCACCGGGAGCCGCGTGTTATACCAGATCGACCCCTCCCCTTCCATGATCCCACATGCCGCTGCCGGGAGCCGGAAGCGCAGAATGCGCAGGTCCAGCCGATAGTGGCTGAAGGCGTGGTCGATGCGGTCTCCGGCGTCGGGTGCGTCCTCCCGGGCTTCGGTCCAGCGCGACAGGATGGCATCCCGCAGATCCTGCTTCTCGTCGGCCTCCGGCATGCTGTAGAGACCGCCCCAGATGCCAGCGGCGACACGGCGCTGGAGGTACACGCCCTCCGGTGCGACGACGAGTGCCGCCCAGCGGGTACGCAGGGGCAACGCCCTGCCTGGCCGCGGTGTGGGCAGTTCCGCAGTGCGCCCCTGCGCGAGCGCCGCGCAGTCCGGGGCAACCGGACAACGCTGGCAGGCCGGCTGGGCGCGGGTACAGACCGCGGCGCCCAGGTCCATGATCGCCTGGGTGTAATCGGCCATGCGTGCCTCCGGCAACAGGGCCTCCGCCAGCGCCCACAGTTGCTTCTGGACCGCGGGGCTCCCGGGCCATCCCTCGATAGCGGCATGTCGCGCCAGGACGCGCCGCACGTTGCCATCGAGAATGGCCTCGCGCTGCCCGTGCGCCTGCGCGAGGACAGCAGCCGCGGTGGAACGCCCGATACCCGGCAGGGTTTCCAGCGCGGTGCGGTCGGCGGGCAGTTCGCCTCCATGGCGTTCCAGCACCAGGCGCGCGGCCCGATGCAGATTCCTGGCCCGTGCGTAGTAGCCGAGCCCCGACCAGAGATGCAGCACCTCGTCCAGTGGCGCCTCCGCGAGCGCCGGGACATCCGGGAAGCGCCGCATGAAGGCCTGGAAATACGGTACCACCGCCCCGACCCGCGTCTGCTGCAGCATGACCTCGGAGATCCACACGCGGTAGGCGGAGCGCGGATGCTGCCAGGGCAGGTCGTGCCGACCATGGCGGTCGAACCAGGCCAGCAGGCGTGCAGCGAAGAGGCTCACCGGGGGGCTTCCTTCACGGCCTGTCGGTCCTGATGGGCGATGGCCGCCCGTTCGATGCGGCCGACGCTGTCACGTAGTTCCGAGCGCACCCACATCCGCACCAGCGGCGGTCCAAGCAGGCGCGGCACAACGAAGTCGGGTTCGAAATATCCGTACATCTGGATGTGCGCGCGGTCGGAGTCGCCGGCTTCCTGACCGATCTGCCAGGAGAACTGCCCGCGGCGCACCATGCTGAGCTCCGGAACGGTGATGCCCGATGACCACCCGCCATCCACCCTGCGCACATCGATGGTGTGCGGTCCCTCACGGCAGACGAACAGCAGGCAACCCCGCATCAGGGTGAATACGCGGTCGATGCCGTCGCCTGCTGGTCCCAGGAAACGGCTCGCGACGACCAGGGGCAGGATACGCTCCAGGCGGTCATAATCGTGCACCACCGCAACGACGGCGGCCAATGGCGCCTGAACCGGGGCATCGATCCGGAACTCGAGGCGCGTGCCGTCATAGGCGACATCGATGTCGGGGTCCGCCATGGCCCAGGGCTGGAACATCAGCCACCCCGCCACTACGCAGAGCAGCGACGACCCACGGCCCGGCATGGCTAGCGGAAGAGGCCCCGGCCCCGCTCACGCAGCTGGTCCAGCGCCTCATCGACGCCACCTGAACCGGAAGGCTCCGCTTCGCGCGCGTTGCTGTCGTCCGAGCCATCGGAATCGCCAACGCCAAGCCGATCGAGCAGTCGCTCCTGCAGGCGTTCCGTCTCCCGCCGTACCCGTTCGTCGACGCGCTCCCGGACGATGTCCTCTAGATCCAGCCGGAAGCGCGGTTCGGAAAACGAGCCGGTGATGCGTATCGGAAGATTCACGCCGCGCAGATCCTCGAGGCTGCGCCCGCTCTGGCCTTCGATGGTCGCCACGAGTGTGGCGTCCACCCGGTAATCCATGGTCTGTTCCGGGAGATTGGCCGAACCGCGCCCGGTGGCCCGCAGCAGCGGCGAACTGGCGACCAGGTCATCGTTGCGGACCACGCCACTCTCAATGCGAAAGCTGCCGCCCATCTCGGTGAAGTCGGTCTCGTTGGGCTCGCCGTCGTCCTCCGGTGTCTCGCCCCGCAGGCGCGCATCCGCGTGGCGGATGATGCGCGCCACGTTGATGCCCCGCACGGCACCGTCGCTGAGGCGCATCTCCCCCGTGCCGTTCAGGCTGGACATGAGCGCATCGACGCTGGCGCCGACAGCATCGATATCCAGGGCGACGTTGCCGGTTCCGAGCAGCCGCGACTCCTCCTGCCACAGGGCCTCCAGGAACGCGCCGATGGAGACGTTCTCGAGCTGGACCCGGGCGGCATAGCGTGGAATGTCCCCACGCGCATCGACGGTCAAGTGACTCTCCAGGCGTCCTTCGTACCCGCTGGCGGCCAGCGGCTCCATGCGCCACTCCCCGTCACGGGCGCGGAGCTTCATCTCGATACCCTCGAGTGTCAGACCGAACAGTGTCAGGCCGTCCAGCCTGAGGTTGCCGTCGACGTCGAAGGCTCGCATCAGTTCCGCCGGCAGGTCGATCGGGATGTCGGCCTTCGCGATCTCGCCCGGCACCTCGGGAACACGCGCCTGCTCGACCTCCGGGGGCAGATACCGGTCAAGGTTGAGCCGGTCGCCCCGCAGATCGAAGCGGATCATCGGCCGTGGCCCGGACAGGTCCACCCCGCCGTCGCCACGCAGGCTGGAGTCGTCCAGGGTGATGAGCAGCGGGTTCACCGTCAGGCTCTCCGTTCCGCCGGACACAGAGAGGTCGAGGGCGACACGCTTGAAAACGTCCGGGTCGGCGGTATCGGGGGCCTGGAGCCCCAGATTCTCGAGCACCGTGCGCGGATTGAAGGTGTTGCTGCGAAGCTCAGCGTGCAGTTCGAGCGCCTCCTCGCCGATCCCGCGAGCCTCGATCAGCCCCGTGAGATGCAGGTCCGAGAGGTGCGCGGACAGGCGCTCGACCCGGGCCACCGAATCCCGCAGGTCGAGCACGAGATCCGTCTCCAGACGTGCGCTGACCTCCGGCTCCAGCGCCGGATGCCGCAGGTCGAACTGTGTCTGGACCCGGCGCAGGGCATACCGGTTCGCTGCGAGATCCGCGTTCAACAGGCCCGCAAGCCGCAGATCCAACTCGATGGGCTCACCAGTCTCCTCCTCGATCCGCACCGATCCGTCGAGCTTCACCGGGGTTTCGATTCCCGGCCGGAATTCGCGAACGACGAGGTTCATGGGCGCGAGCACCACGCGGGTACCGGCCAGCCGATCATCCCATTCCAGCCGAAGGTCGGTCACCTCCAGCCCGGCGATCCGGATCTCGTCGAAGGCCCCGCGCGCTCGGCCGGGGCCGGCATTGTCGTGTTCTTCGACCACGTCCCTGCGTGCCTCCTCCGCCCGTTCGACCAGGTCGTCCCAGTTGCTGCGCCCCTGCGCGTCCCGGGCCAGATGGATGCTGACACCGTCCGCCTCGATCCGCTGCACATCGACCTCGCCGCGGATCAGGGGCAGTGCCGCCACGGCGACGTCGACCACCCGGACTTCGGCGAAGGGCGTCTCGTTGAAGCCCTCGGCATTGGCCAGGCGCACGTCTTCGAGGCGCAGGCCAAGCGACGGGAAAAGCGTCAGCTCGATGCTACCGGCGAGGGTCAGCTCACGACCCGTGACCTCGGCCACCTTGTCTTCGATCCGATCCTTGTAGGCATTGGGATCGAAGGTTACGACCAGGTAGACGCCAACAATGACCACCAGCAGCAGCAGTACGCCGAGAAGCCCCAGCAAGCGCAGAATCCATTTCATCTCTCTTCTCCGACCTGGGGCTGCGCGAACCAGCTGCCGCTACGTCCCCCGTGCTTCTCCAACAATCGCACACCCTCGATACGCATGCCACGATCCACGGCCTTGCACATGTCGTAGATCGTCAGCAGGGCCACGCTGACCGCCGTCAGCGCCTCCATCTCGACACCGGTCTGCCCCTGGACCTCGCAGGTGGCCTGCACCCGGACCTGATCGGCGCCCGCCTCGAGTTCCAGCGCGACCCTGCTGAGTCCAATGGGATGGCACAGCGGAATCAACTCCCCCGTGCGCTTGGCGCCCATGATCCCGGCGATCCGCGCCACGCCGAGCACATCACCCTTGCGGTGATCCCCAGCGCGGATCCGCGCGGCGGTCTCCGGCAGCATGGCGATGCGGCCTTCGGCGACGGCCACCCGGTGGCTGATCGGCTTCGTGCCGACATCAACCATATGCGCCTGTCCGGCGGGGTCGAAATGAGTGAGGTTGTTCATGGCAGTATAATGCGTGAGTGTCTCGTCCATGTGTAGGGCCTTATCGTGACGATCAACGTTCAATATTTTGCCCGTCTCCGCGAGGATCTGGGGCGCGACGGCGACCAGGTCGCCGCGACCGAGGGAATCGACACCGTCGCCGACCTGTGGCGACACCTGCATCGCGAGGCGCCGCCGCCACGGTTGATGGTGGCCGTGAACCAGAGCCATGCGCGCCTCGACAGCGCGATCGCCGACGGTGACGAGGTCGCCTTCTTCCCACCGGTCACCGGGGGCTAGACAATGGCGGTACGCCTGTTTTCCGAGCCCTTCGATCCCTGGTCCTTGGTCCGGGAGCGGGAGCAGGAGCTGCCGATGGAAAAGCTGGGAGCCGCCAGCGTCTTCGTCGGGCGCATGCGCGATTTCAACGACGCGCAGGACATCCGCGGCATGTTTCTGGAACACTACCCGGGGATGACCGAACGCGAACTCGAACGCATCGTCGCCGAGGCGGAGTTCCGCTGGCCCTCGATCACCTGCGAGGTCGCGCATCGCGTCGGTTCGATCGACCCCGCCGACACCCTGGTGCTGGTGGCCGTCTGGTCCGCCCACCGCGTCGCCGCGCGCGATGCCTGCGCCGAGATTCTGGAGCGCCTGAAGCACGAGGCGCCGTTCTGGAAACGCGAACGCCTCAGCGACGGCAGCGAGCGCTGGGTGGAGAAGAACACGCCCGGCCGCTGACCCCCATCACTGCAAGGCGGAGACGCCAGATTCTCGAGGCGCGCAACTGCGCGCCTGTTCGCGGACAGAGTCACGTCGTCCGTGCGCAGACCCGCCCGCCCCCCCAAGGCTCAGGGGCGCAGTCGCGCCCTCGGCCGGAAACCGGAGTTCTTCGCCATCTCCTGGTACCACTGGCCGGCTTCGTCGACGGGCGGTACCTCGATCATCAGTCGCAGAAAGAGGTCCCCGGGCGTCTTTCCCGGAAGTCCGCGGCCCTTCAGGCGCATGACCTTGCCGGACTGGGTCCCGGCAGGAACCTTGAGATGCACCGGCCCCTGCGGGGTCGGGGCCTCGATGGTCGCGCCCAGCGCCGCCTCCCAGGGCGTGATCGGCAGGTCCCGGTGCAGGTCCCGGCCCTCCAGCCGGTACCGCGGGTCCGGGCGGACCCGAATCTCCAGCAGCAGATCGCCGGCGGCACCGGCACCGGCGCCGGGGTCGCCCTGCCCGCGCACGCGCAGACGCGTGCCGTTGTGGGCGCCGGGCGGGATGCGCACACGTTGGGAGCCGCCGGACCCGCCATTCACCGTGACCTCGGTGCCTTGCAGGGCCTGGTCCAACGTGATCTCGGCAATGGCCGAACGATCGGCACCGCGCATCTGAAAACCGGGACTGCGGCGACGGCCACCGGCGCGGGCACCGAACAGGGATTCGAAGAAGTCGGAGAAACCGTCGAACCCCTGCCCGCCCGCGTGCCTGCCGCCACCGTTCCCGGCCCAGCCCGGGGGTGGCCGGAACTCCTGCCCGGCGCGCCAGTTGGCGCCCAGCCGATCATAGGCGCTGCGCTTTTCAGCGTCGCACAGCACCTCGTTCGCCTCGTTTATTTCCTTGAACCGGGCCTCGGCATCGGCCTGCGAACTGACGTCCGGATGGTACTTGCGCGCCAGCCGCCGATACGCCTTCTTGATGTCATCCTGGCTGGCCGATCGTGGCACGCCCAGAATCCTGTAGTAGTCCTTGAATTCCATAGCCGGCCCCGTCAGCCCGAAGGTGTGGATGATGTGTCGAAGGGCAGCCCCCACCGCCGTGGAGATGATGCCCCCGACCGGACAGGCAAGTCGAGGCGCGCCGCCCGGGTGACCCGGGCAGCGCGCTGCTTACCGCAGCCTCCGGCAGGCGGGTCAGCCTTCCACCGAGATCCGGCGGGGCTGCACCCTGGCCTGCTTCGGAATCCTGACTTCCAGCACGCCATTCTGACAGCGTGCGGAAATATTGTCGGAGTCAGCGGTGTCCGGCAACGCGAAGCGTCGGAAGAAGCTGCCGCGAACGCGCTCGACGCGCTTGAAGTTCTCGCGCTCTTCCTTGCTCTCGTGCCTGCGTTCGCCGCGGATGGTGAGCACGCCGTTCTCCATGTGCACCTCGATGTCCTTCGGGTCCACACCGGGCAGATCGGCATGCAGCACGTAGCCATCGGATTCCTCGCGAATATCCACCGCGGGGCTCCAGTCGGCGGTAATCGCCTGCTCCTCACGGCCGCCGGTATCGCTCAGACGCTCCAGTTCGCGGGACAACTGGTTCAGCAGGCTCCAGGGTTCGTAACGCGTCAGGGTCATGGTTTCATCTCCAATCAGTGTCTGTTCATTTGCCTGACAGGGATGTGGGGGTTGCGGAGGCATTTTCAAGGAGCCATCCGAGAGGCTGCCGGGGCCTCATTCAATGTTCTGGACCTGCTCGCGCATCTGCTCGGTCAGCACCTTCATCTCCATCGCGACACGGGTCGTCTCGAGATCGTGCGACTTGGAGCCCAGCGTGTTCGCCTCGCGGTTGAACTCCTGCATCAGGAAGTCGAGCCGCCTGCCCACGGGTTCATCGCGGTCGAGAATGTCGCGCATCGCGGCGACATGGCCGTCGAGGCGGTCCAGTTCCTCGTCCACGTCCAGGCGCTGCGCCAGCAACGCGACCTCCTGTTCGAGGCGCTGCGGATCCAGGGTCAGATCGAGCTCGGCGATCCGGGCGCGCAGGCGCTCGCGCTGTTCCTCCACGATCGCCGTGCGCCTCTCGCGCAGTTGCCGGATCAGACCGCTGTAGGCATCGAGGCGCGTCTCCAGCGTCTGGCGCAGGGCCTCCCCTTCCGCGGCACGCATCGCCCTCAGGTCCGCGATGGCCCCGTCCAGAGCCTCCAGCACCGCGGTACGCAGTACATCGGCGTCCAGCGCCGCGTCACGCTGGATGATGCCGGGCCAGGTGAGGATGTCCAGTGCCGATACCCGGGCTCCGTTCACCATCAGCTGATCGATTTCGCGGATGGTCTTGACCAGGGCCTTGGCACGCACCGGATCGAAACGCACGACGGCATCCTCTCCCGGACTCTCCAGCCGCAGCACTGCGTCGACCTTACCCCGGCCCAGGGACTGCTGCAGCCGGGCACGCACGTCCGTCTCCAGCGCCCGCAGGGCGTCCGGCAGCTGAACGCGGAGGTCCAGGTAACGATGATTCACGCTCCTGATCTCCCAGACCAGGGATTGCCCCTGGGCCTCGGTATCGTGGCGTGCGAAGCCGGTCATGCTGGCGATCATGAAGATGTCCTTGCGGTGGGGTGGGGGCCTGGGCACCCATTGTAGACGCGTGGTGGACGCGTGCGCGCATCGGCTCCCGTATACTGCGCGGCTCATTCAACCCTCGAGGACAGCCGATGCGCCCCAGCGGCCGCCAGCCGGACCAGATGCGCCTGGTTCGATTCACGCGTCATTTCACCCGCCACGCCGAGGGCTCCGTACTGGTCGAGTTCGGCGACACGCGCGTGCTCTGCACCGCCACCGTCGAGACCCGCGTGCCGCCTTTCCTCAAGGGCAAAGGCCGCGGCTGGGTCACCGCCGAGTACGGCATGCTGCCCCGCGCCACCCATGATCGCATGGTGCGCGAGTCCGCGCGCGGCAAGCAGGGCGGCCGCACCCTGGAGATCCAGCGCCTGATCGGACGTGCCCTGCGCGCAGTGGTCGATCTCGAAGCCATGGGTGAGCGGCAGATCATCGTCGACTGCGATGTGCTGCAGGCCGACGGCGGCACCCGCACCGCAGCCATCAGCGGTGGCTATGTCGCGCTCTGCGATGCGGTGAATCACTGCCTGAAGAAGGGCCTGCTGAAGAAGAATCCGCTGCACGGACAACTGGCGGCGATCTCCGTGGGAATCTACCAGGGCGTCCCGGTGCTCGATCTCGACTACGAGGAGGACTCCCAGGCCGAAACCGACATGAATCTGGTGATGAACGAGGCCGGCGGCGTGATCGAGATCCAGGGCACCGCGGAGGGACACGCCTTTCGCCGCGACGAACTCGATGCGATGCTGGAACTGGGCGAAAAGGGCATCCGCGAGATCATGACCCGGCAGCGCGAGACCCTGGGCCAATAGGACGTAAGATTGCACTCCACTCAGGACCCTGAAAGGACATGAAACGCATCGTGCTGGCATCCGGAAACGCCGGAAAGATCCGCGAACTCACCGAACTGCTCGGACCCATCGGGCTCGAGGTCGTGCCGCAAGCGCAGTGGCAGGTCGAGGAATGCGAGGAGACCGGGCTGACCTTCGTCGAGAACGCGATCCTGAAGGCCCGGAACGCCGCCCGCCACACCGGGCTGCCCGCGCTGGCGGACGACTCGGGGATCGAGGTCGATCACCTGCAGGGCCAGCCGGGCATCTACTCCGCGCGCTACTCGGGGCCAGACGGAGATGACCGTCAGAACAACGAGAAGCTTCTGGCGGCCCTTCAGGATGTCCCACCGGAACAGCGCACGGCGCGCTTCCGCTGTGTAATGGCCTTCCTGACCCATGCCGATGACCCCTCCCCGATACTGACCGAGGGCACCTGGGAGGGCCGGGTGGCATCGGCGCCGGCGGGCAGCCGCGGCTTCGGCTACGACGCGGTCTTCTACCTGCCCGAATTCGGCTGCACCTCCGCCGAACTCGCCGACGCGGAGAAAAACCGGCTCAGCCACCGCGGCCAGGCCGTGCGCAGCATGGCCGAACGTCTGCGGCAGCGGCCCGGTGCCACCTGAAGGCTGGCACGACGCGAGAGTCCTGCCCGGACGCGACCCCGCATGACGACCACCCAGTCACCCACCCAGGCCCGAGGGGCGACGCTGGAACTGCGCCAGCCACCGCCCCTGGCCGTGTACGTGCACCTGCCCTGGTGTGCGCGCAAGTGCCCCTACTGCGACTTCAACTCGCACGAGCAGCACGGAGACCTGCCGGAACGGGCCTATGTGGACGCGCTGCTCCTGGATCTCGAGACGCAACTGCCACGCGTCTGGGGGCGTCGGCTGGAAAGCATCTTCATCGGCGGCGGCACGCCCAGCCTGTTCTCGCCCGAAGCCGTCGACGAACTCCTGTCGGGCCTGCGCGCACGCCTGCCCTGGAGGCCGGACATGGAGGTGACGCTGGAAGCCAACCCGGGGACGGCGGAGCGTGGTTTCTTTCGCGGTTACCGCGACGCCGGGGTCAACCGACTGTCCCTGGGGATACAGAGCTTCGATCCCACGCTGCTGCAGGAGATCGGTCGGATTCATGATGATGCCGATGCCCATGCCGCGATCGCGCAGGCGCAAGCCGCCGGCTTCGACGAGGTCAACCTGGACCTGATGTTCGGACTCCCCCGCCAGTCGCTGGCGCAGGGGCTTGCCGACCTCGAGACCGCTATTGCCGCCCGGCCCAGCCACATTTCCTGGTACCAGCTGACGCTGGAACCGAACACCCTGTTCGCCGCCCGTCCCCCGGTCCTGCCGGCGGAAGAGATCGTCGATGAACTCTTTGCCCAGGGACAATGCGTACTCGAACACGCGGGCTATACTCGTTATGAAATCTCGGCCTACGCGGGGGCGGGAAGCGAATGCCGGCACAACCGGAATTACTGGGAGTTCGGCGACTATCTGGGCCTGGGGGCCGGCGCCCACGGCAAGATCACCGACGTGACCGGGCAGACCGTGACACGCCTGCTCAAGCCGAGGCATCCCGAGGCCTACCTGCGCGACCCGCGCGCCATCAGCCTTGCCCCGATCGAGCCCCGGTCGCTGCCCTTCGAATTCATGCTCAATGCGCTGCGCCTCACGGCCGGCGTCCCCGCGGAACTGTTTCCGGAGCGCACGGGACTGGCGCTGGAGGGCATCAGCCCCGTGCTCGCCCGGGCGCGCGCACGGGGTCTGCTGGATGCGGATCGAGCGTTCCTGCGCGCGACCGAGCCGGGCCTGCGCTTTCTCAACGACCTGCTCGAGATGTTTCTGGACCACCATGACGAGGCCCCTTGAATTCGTGAGCTATCCCTGTCCCTGGTGCGGTGAACCCGGGGAGACCAGCGTGGACATGGTCAGCGGCGAGCGCGAGTGGGTCGAGGACTGCAGCGTCTGCTGCTCACCGATCGTCTTCCGGCGCGTCGATTCCGGCGCCGGCGAGGACCCAGAGATCGCAGTCTGGCGGGAGGGGGAATGACACTGGCACCGGCCTACTCGCCGATGGATTGCGAACGGTACTCGCTGCTGGAGCTGGCCATACTGCACGGACGCACACTCCGCCTGCGCTGGGTCGGCAGGGGCATGAGCCACATTGAATACGTCCGCCCCGAGGATCTGCGCACCCGGCGCCATGCCGAGTACCTCGTGCTGCGCGACGCCATGACCCGTCGCCGCTTCCTGCGTCTCGACCGGATCGTGCACTTCGTCGAAATCGCCTAGCAAACCG
>NZ_REBW01000028.1 GCF_007692535.1 Thioalkalivibrio sp.
CAGCGGCGCCAGTTAGCGAGAAAGACACGTCCCAGTCCCGTAGGTCGGGTTAGCGTAGCGTAACCCGACGTGCCGACGTGCCAGGGACGACGCTGCCTTGCGGCCATGGGTGGGTGCGAGACCCGTCGGGTTACGCCCTTCGGGCTAACCCGACCTACGGTTTGCTTCGGGGTGGCGCGCTCCGCGGGCATGACCGTTAGTGTGGGTTCCCGTTGGTCGTGGGATGCCGGACTCGTCTGAAGTCCGTTGTGGTCGATCAGGTGATGTCGGACCCTTCGTGGTCGGGCATCGCCGGCTTGCCTTCCAGCGCCGCGACCCGCGCTTCGAGGTCGCGCAGGCGCGCCCGGGTGCGCTCCAGCACGGCGACCTGGACGTCGAAGTCCTCGCGGGTGACGAGGTCCATGCGGTCGAAGCCCTGGTGCAGGGTCGAGCGGACCTGGCGTTCCACGTCCTTCTGGAAGCTGCGCACGGATTCCGGCAGGCTCTCGGTGATGCGGCGGGCGAGGTCGTCGAAGGTCTTCGGATCGATCATGCGTTTACTCCGCAAGTGAGGATTGTCGCTCAGGATAACGCACCCGGGCCGGCAGATCTCTCACGCCGGGGCCTCACTGCGACGCCGAACGGCCGCCGTCCACGGGCACCACCTGGCCGGTGATATAGGGCGCATCGCGCAGCAGGAACAGCACGGTGCGCGCGATGTCGCTGGGGTGACCCTGGCGCTTCAGCGCGGTGCGCTCGACCATGGCCTCGTGGGTGCCGACGTTGGCCAGGTCCTCCGGCAGCAGGATGGCGCCGGGGGCCACGCCGTTCACGCGCACGTCCGGTCCGAGTTCGCGCGCGAAGGCCTGGGTCAGCGCCCAAAGGCCCGCCTTGGCGGCAGAGTAGAGCGGGTAGCCCTTCAGCGGACGCAGGGCGTGGATGTCGACGATGTTGACCACCGCGCCCCCGGTTTCATGGAGTGCGTGCGCGCAGGCCTGGGTCAGGAACAGCGGCGCCTTCAGGTTCGATCCCATCAGGTCGTGCCAGTGTTCGCCTGTGATCGTTCCCAGCGGTGTGGCGTAGAAGGTCGAGGCGTTGTTGACCAGGTAGTTCAGGTGCCCGTACTCGGCGACGGCGCGTGCGCCGAGGTCCATCGTCGCGCGCTCGTCGAGCAGATCGGCCTGCAGCAGGCGTGCGCTGTCGGGCCGGTCCGCGTTCAATTCCGCCGCGAGGGTGGCGGCGGCCTCCCGGGAACCGCGATAATGCAGAAGCACGTTGATGTCCGCACGGTGCAGCGTTCGCGCGATCTCGGCGCCGATCCTGCGCGCCGCGCCGGTGATCAGCACTACCTCGTGGGGCCGGCTTTCGCTGGCCGCCGCACTCGTTTCCAGCACCTGGGTCTCTCCGGTCATGGCTGATGGTTGATCGTCCAGAATCTAGCACAGCGCCCACGACGCGGCCCGGCCCGGAGCCCGACGCGGAGTCCCTGGCGCTGTCCGCGCGCCTGCACGATCTCGTGCGCGCCGAGATTGCCGAGGGCGGCGGATTCCTGCCATTTCCCCGCTACATGGAGCTGGTCCTGTATGCACCGGGGCTGGGCTATTACGTGAACGGGCTGCGCAAATTCGGTCCGGAGGGCGATTTCGTCACCGCGCCGGAGCTGTCCTCGCTGTTCGGGGCCACCCTCGCGCAGTGGCTCGGGCCGGTGCTGATCGAAGGACGCTGCGAGATCCTGGAGTTCGGGGCCGGCAGCGGACGACTGGCGGCCGACGTGATCACCCGGCTCGACGATCTCGGTGTCCGGCTGGAGCGATACCGGATCCTCGAGGTCAGCCCCGACCTGCGCGCGCGGCAGCAGGCGCTGCTCGCGACGTTGCTGGGTTCGGAGCGCCTGGTCCGGGTGGAGTGGCTGGACGCCCTTCCGGAGGAACCGATCCGTGGCGTGGTGCTGGCCAACGAGGTGCTGGACGCGATGCCGGTGGAGGTCTTCGCCTGGCGGGATGGGCAGGTTCTGCAGTGCGGCGTCAGCGTCGTCGGCGAGGATCTGGGGTTCGCCGAGCGGCCGGCTCCACCGGGGCTGGAACGGGTGGTGCGGGAACTCGAGCAGGCGACCGGTCCGTGGCCCGAAGGCTATGTGTCGGAGTGGCGGCCGGCGCTGGGTCCGTGGCTGCGTTCGGTTGCCGATCTGCTGGAGGAGGGGCTGGTCTGGATCGCCGATTACGGCCATCCGCGCTCCGCGTTCTACTCCCCGGAGCGCAGGACCGGCACGCTGCTGGGGTATTACCGGCAACAGGTCGTGTTCGACCCCTTCGCCTGGCCCGGCCTGATGGACCTGACCGCGAGCGTCGATTTCACCGCGGTGGCCGAGGGCGCGCAGGCGGCCGGGCTCGACGTCCTCGCCTACGCGGCCCAGGGTGAGTTCCTGCTCGGCGCAGGCCTTCCCGCGCTGTTCGAGCAGTCCGTCGCCGGCAACGACGACCCCCGGCTGATCATGCAACTGGGCCAGCAGGTGCGTATGCTCACCCTGCCCGGCGAGATGGGCGAGCGCTTCCAGGTGATGGTGCTGGGGCGCGGCTGTACGCTGCCGCCGGGGACGTTTCCGGATCGCCGCGAACGTCTGTAAGCTCGCCGACGCTTTCGGGGACGGATTGTGTGGATTGGTTGCAGGGCGGGGTGCTGGCGCTGGTCCAGGGGCTGACGGAATTTCTGCCCATCTCCAGCGACGCACAGCGGATCCTGGTGCCGGCATGGACGGCTGTGGCGATGCATGTCGCGACGCTGGTTGCGATATCGCGGCGATCCAATGGGCCGTGTTGTGGTCAGAGATAGCGAGTTTCTGGTGATGGAAGGGAATGATGCGTGTTCTGGGAATCGAGACCTCGTGTGACGAGACCGGCATCGCGATCGTCGATGCCGAGGCAGGGTTGCTGGCGCACCGGCTGTACAGCCAGGTGGACCTGCACGCGGTCTACGGCGGCGTGGTGCCGGAACTGGCCTCGCGGGATCACATCCGGCGCATTCTGCCGCTGTTGCGCGAGGTCCTCGACGAGGCCGGCGTGCGCGGTCCGGAGCTGTCGGCGGTGGCCTATACCGCGGGACCGGGCCTACTCGGCGCGTTGCTGACCGGGGCATCGGTCGCGCGCGCGCTGGCCTATGGCTGGGGCGTGCCGGCGCTGGCGGTGCATCACCTCGAGGGGCACCTGCTGGCGCCGTTGCTCGACGACGGCGCGCTGGAGTTCCCGTTCCTGGTGCTGCTGGTGTCGGGCGGCCACACGCAGCTGATCCACGCGCGCGCGCTCGGGGACTACGAACTGCTGGGCGAGAGCATCGACGATGCCGCCGGCGAGGCCTTCGACAAGACCGCGAAGCTGCTGGGGCTGGGGTACCCGGGCGGCCCGGCGCTGTCCCGGCTGGCCGAGACCGCGGAGGCTGGGGACCTGCGCCTGCCGCGCCCGATGCTGGACCGGCCCGGGCTGGATATGAGCTTCTCCGGGTTGAAGACGGCGGTGCTGACCGTGGTGCAGAAGGGCCGGTACCCGCCGGAAGTCATTGCCCGGGCCTTCGAGGAGGCGGTGACCGATACCCTGGTGGAAAAGACCCGGCGGGCGCTGGAGGCGAGCGGGGCGCCGGTGCTGGTCGTCGCGGGCGGGGTGGCCGCGAACCGCCCCCTGCGCGCCGGTCTGCGGGCGATGGCCGAGGCGCAGGGTGTGCCGGTGTTCTTTCCGCGCCCGGCGTTCTGCACCGACAACGGCGCCATGATCGCGCTGGCCGGGCTCAGGCGCCTGCAGGCCGGCGCGGTCGATCCGGGGCTGGCGATCCGCGCCCGTGCGCGCTGGCCGCTGACGGAGCTGGCGGGAGCCGTCGGGTTACGCCCT
>NZ_REBW01000098.1 GCF_007692535.1 Thioalkalivibrio sp.
AAGTCGAACAATGGATCGAGACCGAGGTGGCGCGGCTGGAGGGGCGCCCTGTTCCAGTGGACAGCGAGCCGGAGAACCTCTAGGCGATTCAAATCACCACCGACCCGCATTGACTCGCATATGGAGTGCGGGAGCTTGCTCCCGCTGTCACGACGCCGGAACCGGCGCCAGGGCCCAAAGCGGCGGCAAGCCGCCGCACTCCAGAGGCGCTGCGCGCCGGAGGACCCCTATGGAGCGCGGGAGGGTGCTCCCGCTTTCAGGGCAACGGAATCCGCAGCAACACCCCAAGCGGCGGCACTTCCTCGCACTGCGGAAACCTACTTCTCGATCATCTCCCGAATCGCCCAGCCGGCGGCGGTCAGGCCGAACAGCGCCGGCAGGTAGGAGATGGTCCCGTTGATGGACCGGGCTCGACCCGGCACCGGCCCGTCGATCGGGCGATGCTCGGTGCCCTTGCGCGGCTCCTCCAGCGAGTACACCACCGGATAATCCAGGCTCGCGCCCAGGCGGCGCAGTCGCTTGCGCATCGCCCGCGCCAGCGGGCAGAGCTGGGTCTCGGCCAGCAGTCCGACCCGTACCAGTGTCGGGTCGATGCGCCCCCCCGCCCCCATGCTGGAGATCACCGGCTGATTCCCTCCCTGGCAAGCCGCCACGAGTGCCGCCTTGCAGGCGATGGAGTCGATGCAGTCGAGCACGTAGTCCGTGTCGGCCGGCACCAGTTGCGCCACGTTCTCAGGGCGCAGGAACTCGGCAAGGGGATGCACGTGGATCTCCGGATCGATGTCGGCGATGCGCTGTGCCATCACCTCCGCCTTCGGCCGGCCCACCGTGGAGCGCAGTGCCACCAGCTGCCGATTCACATTGGAGGGTGCGACCCGGTCATGGTCGAGCAGGGTGATGCGCCCGACGCCGGCCCGGGCGATCGCCTCCGCCGCATAACTGCCCACGCCGCCCACTCCCGCAATCACCACGTGCCGGCTGCGCAGGGTCGCCAGCGCCTCGGTACCCAACAAGAGCCCGGTGCGCTCGGAAAAGGGATCCAGAGCCAGGGTCATTCCGGGGAATTACCAGGCCGCCGGCTTTGGAGGCAAGCCGGCCTGCCGTTGGCTTGGGCAGCGTGAAAGTCACGGCCCAGTTCTGTAGGTCGGGTTAGCGTAGCGTAACCCGACGTGCCGGGGTGCCGGGGACGACGCTGTTTTGCGGCCATGGGTGGGTGCCAGACCCGTCGGGTTACGCCCCTTGGGCTAACCCGACCTACAGTTTGCTCCATAGGCGCTTGTGCTTTCATCCTTCGGGATTGCCGCGCGTCCGAGGGGATGAGCGTTACAGGCATGGATGCCGCAATCAAGCCTGCCGGGATGTGTTCACGGCGTCCCGTCAACGCAAGGCCGGCTTGCCCCCGGCCCCGCGCGTGTCGCGGCCGCAACCGAGGCTCCATCATGGCGTTGTGGTGGACAGGTGCAGGATCCGCCGCGCGTTGGCCGTGGTCTGCCGGGCCAGCTCTGCGACCGACACTCCGCGCAGTTCGGCCACACAGGCGGCGATCTCCGGCAGGAAGGACGGCTCGTTGCGTTCCCCACGGTG
This sequence comes from Thioalkalivibrio sp., assembly GCF_007692535.1. GTDB lineage: Bacteria > Pseudomonadota > Gammaproteobacteria > Ectothiorhodospirales > Ectothiorhodospiraceae > Thioalkalivibrio. Next base: position 1,585 of record NZ_REBW01000098.1, read on the forward strand.
GCTCACCGAAGGCTGATCGGGCGCGTCGGTCTCCAGCACCAGCGCGTCATCGGGCAGGTCGGCCACCAATCGGCGCAGGCGGTTGGCCCGCGGATAGGTGGCGGGACCCCCGAAGCCGAGACAGAAACCCTGCTCCAGCGCCTGGTCCGCCTGCTGGCGGCTGCCGGAGAAGCTGTGGATGATCCCGGTCGACCCCGGCCGCTGGCGCAGCGCCTTCAGCACGTGATCCAGAGCGCGCCGCGCATGGATGATCACGGGCAGCCTGTGGTTCAGCGCAAGATCCAGCTGCGCGGTGAACAGCCGCCACTGCCGGTCCCAGGCTGCGCCGCTGGCGATGGTCTCGACATAGCCGTCGAGACCGATTTCACCCACTGCCACCGCAGGATGATCCGACAGCCAGGCGTCCAGCGCGCCGATATCGGCGTCGCCGTGGACGTCCAGGAAGACCGGGTGCAGACCGTAGGCAGGAAACAGGTCCTCGTGCCTTGCTGTCAGCTCGGCCAGACCTTCCCAGTGACCGCGGGTGATCGCCGGTACCACCTGCGCGACGACACCAGCAGAACGGGCACGTCCCAGCACGTCGTCGCGGTCCGGGGCGAACGCCTCGACATCGAGATGCGCGTGAGTGTCGATCAGTGATGTAGCCTTTGGCGGGGATTGCATCCGGTGATTCTAGTGTCCGAGCAGCGACTTCGAAAGCTGGGGGCCTGCTTGAACCGCGAGGGGATCGGTCCAATACTTGAAACAGACTCGACGAGGCACAGGGAGGTGACCGATGGGAGAGGCATTGCCGCGCACGATGATGGACCGCGACCAGTACCTGCGCTGGGAGGCCGAGCAGCCGGAGAAGCACGAGTATCTCGCGGGCGAGATCTTCGCGACGGTCGGTGTGCGCAGGGAACATGCGCTCGTTGCATTGGCGCTTGGGAGCCTGCTGCGCCAGCGGCTGAAGGGTTCGCCCTGCCAGGCCTTCGTGGCCGACATGAAGCTGCGCGTCGATGCAGCCGACGCCTTTTTCTACCCGGACGTGATGGTGACCTGCGACCCGCGCGACCGCAGTGCGGAGACCACAATCGCGCACCCCTGCCTGGTGATCGAGGTGCTGTCCGATTCGACCGCAGCCTTCGACCGCGGCCAGAAGTTCGCGGCCTATCGCCGGCTGGAGAGCCTGCGCGAATACCTGCTCGTGGACATCGAGGCCCGGCGGCTGGAACTGTACCGGCGGGAGAAGGCGCACTGGCTGTTGCTGGAGGCCCAGGCGGACGGCGCGCCGCTGCGACTCGAAAGCGTCGGCGTCGCGCTGAACCCCGGCGATGCCTTCGAGGACCTGGACCCGCCCCGACACGACTGACCCGCGCCGCTGCAGTGGCGGTCAGGGGCAGGGGTAGGTGTATCGGGCGTGAATGGCCTCGATGGCTTCGCAGAGCGAATCCGTAAGGTCAATCTCGATGCTGCCGATATTCTCGCTCAACTGGTCCAGGCGGGTGGCCCCGACCAGGTTACTGGTCACGAATGGCTGGCGGTTGATGAAGGCCAGGGCCATCTGGGCCGGCGTGAGCCCGTGTTCCCTGGCCAGGGCCGCGTAGGCCTCGGTTGCCGCGATCCCCTGCGGGTTGCTGTAGCGCGAGAAGCGCTCGAACAGAGACAGCCGCGCACCCTCCGGCTGCACTGCACCCAGGTACTTTCCGCTCAGCATGCCGAAAGCCAGCGGCGAATACGCCAGCAGCCCGACCTCCTCGCGAATGGCCATCTCGGCCAACCCGGATTCGAAGCTCCGATTCAGCAGGTTATAGGGATTCTGGATGCTGACCAGCCGCGGCGCGATGCCCTGCTCCGCCGCACGCAGCCATTGCATCAGACCCCAGGGCGTCTCGTTGGAGATCCCGATCGCCCGGACCCTGCCGTCGCGCACGAAATCCTCCAGCACCGCGGCGGTCTCGGCAATGTCCGTGGCGACCTCGTCCGGTTCGTGCTCGTACCCCAGCTTGCCGAAGAAATTCGTCGTCCGTGCCGGCCAGTGGACCTGATAGAGATCGACGTAATCGGTCTTCATCCGCTCCAGGCTGGCCTGCAGGGCCGCCTCCATCTGATCCCGGACCAGCTGTGGCCCGCCTCGCAGCCAGGGCATGGACTCCGCCGGACCGGCCACCTTGGTCGCAAGCACCACCCGATCCCGGCAGTCCCGGGCCTGCAGCCAGCGTCCGATGTAGGTCTCGGTCAAGCCCTGCGTCTCCGCCCGGGGCGGCACCGGATACATCTCCGCCGCATCGATGAAGTTCACGCCCTGCGCCAGGGCATAGTCGAGCTGCTCGAAAGCCTCGGCCTCGGTATTCTGCTCGCCCCAGGTCATGGTACCGAGCCCGATCAGGCTGACGTCGATGCCGGTGCGGCCAAGCGGACGGTACTTCATCGTTGGTGGACTCCCCGTCGTGTGCGGTCAGGTGAAGAGGGTCAGGACACCGGTGTAGCCATAGAGCCGGTTGGCGAAAATCTCGCCGTTCGCGAAGAAGCCGACCAGCGGTATGTCGCCCAGGGCGTCCTGCACGATCCCAAGCTCGGTGCCCTCATCGCCGAACTGGTTCCGGCCGCGACCGAGACAGCTGACATAGATTCCGCCACGAATGCCGCCCGGACACTGCGCGCGGATCTCGCCCAGCATGCGCTCCAGATCGTCCCGTGCGGCCTGGCCGTCACGGCGCACGAACAGGACGTGTTCCCCCTGCGTCAGCATCTCGCCAACGGCAAGCAGGTCGCGGTCCAGATCGAGACCGATGATATTGCGTACCCGGTAGTCCCCGGTATCCGAACCACTGATCGGGAGGCCGATGTGGATGTAGCCGAGGGCCCGGCGGAGGTCGCGCGCCAGCACCTCGCCGATGACATCCCGGAACACCGGCAGGGCCGGACGATCGTCGAGCTTGACGATGATGTTGCGCCAGGTCTCGGTCAGCCGATGCTGGCCCGGCAATGGCGAGCAACCCTGCGTGTGCCGCGCGGCCAGCGGCACGGTGTCGCGCAGCGCCAACCCGGACACTCCGCCCGCAACGACAGATCCCGCGAACTGCACCACCTCCCCCTGCCCGGAACTGACGCCGCCGGTGGTGAACCAGGCCGTCTCCTGGTCGATCCGGGTCAGCAGCTCCTCGAGGCCGGCGAAACCGGGATCCGCGTGGAGGATCAGCCGCCCCGGCTGCTCGGGCGACAGGAATCCCGCCAACTGCTCGATCAGTTCCTCGAAGGAACCGGCCGGACCCTTGATCAGGCGAAAGTTCTCCGGTTCCATGACGCCGACCATGGCTACCGCCGCCGGCGTCTCGTAGAACTCTTCACGGCCGCCGATCAGGGCCATCCCCGCGCAACCACTCCAATGTCGGACCCCGGTCGCGGCCTGCAGCTCCCGAAGCAGCTCTGCCCCGTGCCGGGCCATCGAGTCCGAAAGGTACAGCAGGCCGAACGTTGCGTCCGGGACGACTGCGCCCGCGTCCAGCGCCAGGGCATCGGCCAGGGCGTGGGCCAGCCTGCCGGGCTCACTGCCCTTGGCTGCGGCATAACGGAATGTATTTGAGGTCGTCATCCGGTCAGGTGCTCCAACATGCTCTGTGCCTCGTTGTCATTCAAGGAAATGCCCCTGGAGACATCGACACGGCCGGGTTCGCGGCCGAACCTGAGCCGGGCATGGTGCCGCTCCTCCAGTTCCTCCAGGAACCAGGCGATCTCCGACGGGTGCACCGCCCTGCCGCGCCGGTCGAGGTGCCGGACCAGCACGTCAGCCTCTCGGACCTGCAGGAAGAGCGGCTGCGGCAGATCCAGCGGCAGCACGTGTGTCTGAACCAGCCATTCGATCGGACTCGGCCGTTTCGCGGGAAGGGCACGGGCGTCGAGCCGGAAATGCCCGCCACCGCCAGGCTGCTTCAGAAGTTCCTCCAGCCAGTCCCCGGAAAAACCCCGGTGCACGATCACACTGCGCCCGGTGAAACGCTCTCGAAAGCGGTCCAGCTGCCGCGCTGGCCGGTGGGCCAAGAAACCGAACACGGTCCATCCTCCCGGGTTGTCTCCACCTGCATCGTAGCCGAGCGGGCACGGGGCGAAAAAAAGCCCCGCTCTCGCGGGGCTTGGAGCCCTGGTGGGCCATGCGCAGGCGACCGATCCAGCCAACTAGCCGCGACGGTCCAGGATGTCGTGGATGATGGGTGCGAGAACGATCTCCATCGCCAGGCCCATCTTGCCGCCGGGAACGACCAGTGTGTTCGGTCGCGACATGAACGAGTCGTGCAGCATGTTCAGCAGATAGGGAAAATCCACGCCGAAGCGCTTCGGATCGCTGAACCGGATCACCACCAGGCTCTCGTCCGCAGTGGGGATGTCGCGCGCGATGAAGGGGTTGGAGGTATCCACCGTCGGCACCCGCTGGAAGTTGATGTGGGTGCGGGAGAACTGCGGCGTGATGTATTTGACGTAATCGGGCATGCGCCGGAGGATGGTGTCGACGATGGCCTCCGCCGTATATCCGCGCTCCTCGTTGTCGCGGAAGATCTTCTGAATCCACTCCAGGTTCACGATCGGCACAACGCCGATGCCCAGGTCGACATGGCGCGAGACGTCGACGTCGCCATGCGCTGCCAGCCCGTGCAGACCCTCGTAGAACATCAGATCGGTATCGGGCTCGATATCCTCCCAGGGAGTGAATTCACCCGGGCCCAGGCTGGTCCCCATACGCTGGTTGTGGAACTCGGCCTCCTCGTCCGAATGCAGGTAGTAGCGCTTCTGTCCCTGCCCCGTCTCGCCATACGTCTGGAACAGCTCCTCGATGCGATCGAAGAGATTGGCCTCGGGGCCGAAGTGGGAGAAGGAGAAGTTGCCCTCCGCCTCGGCCGCCTGCATCGCCGCCTTCATCGCCTTACGGTCATAGCGGTGAAAGCTGTCGCCCTCGATCACGACCGGCTTGATGTGAGCCCGCTCGAAGATGTACTCAAAGGAGCGCTTTACCGTGGAAGTGCCGGCGCCAGAGGATCCGGTGACAGCAATGACGGGATGTTTCTGAGACATGGGGATTTCTCCTCGAAAAAGATGGGATGCGGCTAAGCATACCTAGAAAATGATGTTGAGCATGATCAGGGCAACGACCATGAACAGGATGGTCATGATACTGCCTGCCTTCAGATAGTCCTTCACGCGGTATCCGCCCGGACCCATGATCAGCGCATTCACCTGGTGCGTCGGGATCAGGAAGGAATTCGAGGTGGCAATGGCGACCGTCAGTGCGAATACCCGGGGATCGGCATCCATCCCGGCCAATTGCGCCGCCATTGCGAAATTGATGGACAGGGGCACCAACAGCACCGTCGCGCCGACATTGGACATCACCAGGGTGAAGAAGGTGGCCAGTGCGAAAATCGTGGCCTGCAGCACCCACGGCGGGACCTGCCCCAGGAAATCGAGGGTGTGCTGCGCGATCCAGGCGGCCGTCCCGGTGTTCTCCACCGCGGCGCCCAGCGGAATCAGGCTTGCGAGCAGAAAGACGGTCTTCCAGCTGACCGCGCGATAGGCATCGTCGATCTCGATCACGCCGGTCAGGATCATTCCCAGAGCGCCGGTCAGCAGCGCCACCGACAGCGGCAGGTCCGTGAACAGGATCATGCCGAGGGCGACGGCGAGGAAGAACAGCGCGTGCGGAACCTTGCTCGGCCGCAACTGTTCCCGCGGGTAGTCGCTGGTCACGATCACGAAGTCGCGGTCCCCCTCCAGACGCGCCAGTGATTCCCAGTCACAGTGCACGACCAGGGTATCGGTGGATCGCAGCGGCACATCGCGCAGACCCTCGCGGATCGGTTCCTCGCCGCGCTGCAGGCGCAGCACCGACAGACCGTAGGTGCGCCGCATCGCGACCTCGGTGACGGTCTTTCCGATCAGCCGCGAACCGGGCGCGATGACCAGTTCCGCGATACCGGACTTGGCCGGTGCCATCGCGTTCTGAAAAACCTTGAGATCGCGCCTGGGCCGGGCACCGGTGGCCTCCACGAAGCTGCCGAGGGCCTCCGGGGAGCCGAGTACGGCCAGGTAACTGCCGGCCTCGATCTCGTAACCGCTCCAAGGGCCGATGCGCAGGTCGTTGTTGATCGAGCTGCCAATGATCACGATCCCGTGTCTGGTCTCCACCTCGGCGACGGTGAGACCGACCAGGTTGCTGTCGTTGCCGACACGAACCTCCCGGGTCTCGTAGTGCAGGCCGTACACGCGCCGAAAGTAATCCGCCGTGCTCTCACCACTGCCGCCCGTTGTCACTGCCGACGGGAGCACATAGGGCCCCAGCACCACGAAATAGACGATGGCGCTGGCCAGCAGGGCCAGCCCGATCGGCGTCACGTCGAACAGGCTGAACGGCTCCATGCCCTCGGGCAGCAGGTCGTTCAGCAGGATCAGCGGGCTGGAACCGACCATGGTGATGGTGCCGCCGACGATCGCCGCAAAACCCATCGGCATCAGCAGGCGCGACAACGGGATGTTGAGACGGTTGGAGATCCGGCTCATCACCGGCATGAACAGCGCGGCAGCGCCGACGTTCTGCATGAAACTGGAGATGATGCCGACCGTGCCGGACACGGTGGGAATGATCCGCCTCTCGGTGGTGCCCCCGACCTGCATGATGAAGGCCGCGACCCGGTGCATCACGCCGGTGCGATCCAGACCTGCACCGATGATCATCACCGCGATGATGGAGATCACCGCGTTGGACGCGAACCCGGCGAACAGTTTGTCCGGGTCGGTGATACCGCCGAGCCCGGGTACCAGGCTCAGCAGCCCCAGCAGCACCATCACGGAGACCGCGGCGACATCGACGCGGACCACTTCCGACACGAACAGGAAAATGGTGAACGCGAGCAGGGCGAGCACCACGATCATGTCCGTGGTAAGTGTCAGATTCTCCATGAGCTTCCCAAGGGGCGGCGAGCAATCCCGGAAACCGGGGGGCGGCAGGCCCGACAAGTTCAACCCGCCACGGAAACGGGGAATTATTTCACCACCGGAGCGACGAAGCAAAAACGGTGCTCGATCGCACCGCGCCGCCGCATCCCGTCGTCGGATTGACGCGCAACGCGGATGCCGATTCCCGCGGCCTCAGGTATTCTCGTTACCCCGAGGGGAATCAGGAGTCGCGTGATGACGGAGCAGCTATCACCGGTAGGGCGTTTTCAGACCATTGTGCTTGCCACCGACGGTTCCGAGTACAGTGCGGCCGCCGAAGTGGCGGCTCTGGAAATGGCCAGGCGCTGCAATGCGCGCCTGCTGGTGACCCGGGTCGTCCTGACCAACCCCGAGTACGAGGCCCTCGTGCCCGACCGTGTGCAGCAGGCCGAGAAGGAGGCGCAGAAGTACATCGACAAACTGGCCGAAAAGGCCAAAGCGGAGGGCGTGCACGCCGAGACCGTCCTGCGCCAGGGCACCGATCCCTACCATGAGGTCGTCCGCGTCGCCAACGAGAAGCACGCCGACGTCATCGTCATCGGAAGGCGCACCCGCAGCGACCTGGCACGGCTGATGGTCGGCGACTCCACCGCCAAGGTGATCGGGCTGGCAACCTGCAGCGTGCTGGTCGTTCCGCGCGGCACCAGCATGCCTGAGAAGGGGCTCCTGGTCGCGACGGACGGCTCACGCCTGGGCGATGCCGCCGCGTACTCCGCGGTGCGCCTGGTTGCGAAGTGCTCGCTGCCACTGACCGTGATCACGGTGGTGGCGCCGGACAGCGGACCGGAGACGAAATCCGACTCTCAAGCGGTCGTCGATCGCGTGAAGACGGCCGCGACCAAGGAGCAGATCGAGATCGATGCCTTGCTCGAAGAAGGCCGGCGCCCGGACGAGATCATCATCGAGACCGCGAAACGCAAGGGTGCGGACATGATCGTCGTCGGCAGTCACGGGCGCACCGGCCTCGGTCGCCTGCTGATGGGCAGTGTCTCCGAGCGGGTGATCGGCAAGGCCACCTGCCCCGTGCTGGTGGTCAAGGCCTCGATGTAGCCCGGTAGAGGAAGTCGCTGACCCGGTGCCCGAGGTGCTCGGCCCGGCGCTCGAAGCGGGTCGCGGGGCGCTGCGAAGGCCGTTGCTCGAGCGGTTGCGGGCCGTCGGGTGCGAACAGGTCAGCGACGTCTGCCATCACCGACCCTATGTGCGCGGCATAGTCGTCCCAGTCGGTCGCCAGATGCAGCAAACCCCCTGGGCGCAGCCGCGATGCGATCATGCGCACGAAGGCCGGCTGGATCAGGCGCCGCTTGTGATGCCTTTTCTTGTGCCAGGGATCCGGAAAGAAGACCTGCACCGCATCCAGGCTGGCGGGTGGGATGCGCCGTTCCAGCACCTCCACCGCATCCTCGTTGAAGATGCGGACGTTGGTCAGGCCGCGCCGCTGGATCTCCACCAGCAGATGCCCGACACCCGGCCGGTGGACCTCGATGCCGACGAAATCACGTTCCGGCTGATGCTCCGCCTGCGCGGCCAGGCTCTCGCCGTTGCCGAAGCCGATCTCCAGCGTGATCGGCGCGACCCGTCCGAAGACCGCTGCGGCATCGATCAGGCCACCTTGGGCCGCGATCCCGTAACGCGGCCAAAGGCTCTCGAGCGCGTGTCGCTGGCCGGTCGTCAGGCGACCCTCGCGGCGCACGAAGCTGCGCACCCGCCGGTTGTGCGTCACGGGATGCTCCGACGCAGGACCGGTCATCGTTTCAGGTGAAAAAATAGCCGGTTTCGGGCGAGGACGCGCTGGCATGGGGCTTCGGCGCCATCCGTCCCGCCCGAAACGCCTCGCGCCCGGCAATGATCGCGTGGCGCATCGCGCTGGCCATCAGCACCGGATCGCGCGCGGCGGCGATCGCGGTGTTCATCAGCACGCCGTCGCAGCCAAGCTCCATCGCAATCGCGGCGTCCGAGGCAGTCCCCACGCCTGCATCGACCAGAACGGGTACCCGCGCATTCTCGACGATCTCGCGGATGTTGTAGCGATTCTGGATCCCCAGACCCGAGCCGATCGGCGCCGCCAGCGGCATCACCGCCCTGCAGCCGATCTCCTCCAGGCGTCGGGCCAGCAGCGGATCGTCGGTCGTGTAGACCATCACCTCGAAACCGTCGGCCACCAGGGTCTCGGCCGCAGTGACGGTCTGGAAGACATCGGGGTACAGGGTCTTCGGGTCACCCAGGACCTCGAGCTTGACCAGGTTGTGGCCGTCGAGCAGTTCGCGCGCGAGGCGACAGGTGCGGATGGCCTCCTCGGCGGTATAGCAGCCCGCGGTATTGGGCAACAGCGTGTAGCGGTCGGGCGGAATCACGTCCAGCAGATTCGGCTCGCCCGGATTCTGGCCGATGTTGGTCCGCCGGATCGCGACGGTGACGATCTCGGCGCCACTGGCCTCGATGGCCATCCGGGTCTCTTCCAGATCCCGGTACTTGCCGGTGCCGACCAGCAGGCGGGAAGAAAAGGAACGGTCGCCGATCCGGAAGGTGTCGGCTGCATCGGTTACATCAACAGGGCTCATGCGGATCCTTGCCGTGATGGAGTGGGTTCAGCCGCCCCCGATGGCCTGCACGATCTCGACGCGATCCCCGGGCGACAACCGGAAACTGGCATGCTCGCTGCGCGGCACGAGTTCCTCGTTGACCTCGATGGCCAGCCGCCGCCCGCCCAGATCCAACGCCGATACCAGATGACCGAGCGTGAGCTCGCCGTCTCCGTCGGGCGCCTCCAGGGCATAGGGTTCGCCATTCAGCTGTATCTGCATGGATCACCGGGATCGCGCATTGAGTGCAGGGCACCGAGCGCATACAATCTGCACCCAGCGCGGGTGTAGTTCAATGGTAGAACGGGAGCTTCCCAAGCTCTTAATGTGGGTTCGATTCCCATCACCCGCTCCATTCCTTCCTCTGCGCTGGTCACCCCTGGATTCTACCACTGGCGGCCGTGCCCCGCGATTGGCTGCCGAGAGCCCCTGGCGCACGAACAGAAATACGAACTAGACTTTGTCTAAACCCCTGCTATACTCATTTGGAAATGAGCGCCACACTACAAAATCGCGACCGGCTGACGCGGGAACAGGCGCAGGGCCTGCTCGATCGCCATGGCATCGCGCCGACCGAGCAGCGCCTCGAGATCACGCGGCTACTCTTCGCTCGCCACCAGCACCTCAGTGCCGAGCAGATCCTGGCACAACTGAGCATGCAGGCCAGCCAGGTTTCCAAGGCCACGGTGTACAACACCCTGAAGCTATTTGCCGAGACCGGGCTCGTGCGCGAGGTCATCATCGACTCCGCGAAGCGGTTCTACGATTCGAACCCGAACCCGCATCACCACCTGTTCCACACCGACTCGGGCAGGCTCGAGGACGTGGCGCCGGCCCGAGTGGAGATCACCGACCTGCCCGGCCTCTCGCCGGCGATGGAAGTGGTCGGCGTGGACGTGGTGATCCGCGTCGCTCCCCGGAAGGCGCAATAGCCCCTGACGTTGTTGCCGGGCGCCCCGCTCGGCTATCATGCGCCCCACGCCGACGTAGCTCAGCTGGTAGAGCAGCCGATTCGTAATCGGCAGGTCCGCAGTTCGATTCTGCGCGTCGGCACCAGACCCTTGGTCGGGCGGCAACGTCTCCGATCACGACCGGGCGCAGCGCACTTCGCATCCGCTTGGTACCGAAAGAATCGCCAGGGGCGATGCTGAACAGCCGCAGGCTGACCCGAAGGGCGCAGCGCAGCATGCCCGGAACCACCGACGTGCGCCGTACCGTCCCGGTACGGCGTCTTCCGTTCGTAGCGGACATCTCCATTCGGGGTGAACGACAGCCGCTTTTCCGAGAGCGCCGGATTGCTCTGCGCAAAGCCGCGGCTGAAATATCCGGTCTCAGATCGCGAAGCGCAGCACTGCGGCGAGCTCTGCCCCCTGTGGGATGTCGGTGCTGCGAACGGCCAATACGTTACCGCCCGTGGCCAGGACACGGCCGGCAATCTCGTCAATGACGCCGTAGCTGGCTGCGCTGGCGTCGTCGTGGAAAGTGATCTCGCCGGTTTCTTCATCCACCGTACCGTGCACCACCGCATCCATATCCACCAGCAGCGTATCCACGGCGCCGAAAGTGGCGGCGCGGGCTATGCGCGTGACCTGGGTGGTGGCGCGGCCTTCGTTCTCGCGCGCCGAATACAGCCCGGCAAACTCGGCGATGGTCTCGGCGTTGAGCTTGTCCATGATCTCGCGTGCCCGCACCCCAAGCTCGTGTGCCGGAATGCGCACAGGGCTGGTCTCGATCGCGTACCCGGCCAGATGCGGATAACTGTTGATCGAGCGGTACATGGACAACAGCGGGTCCGTTGCTGCCAGGATCAAGGGCTCAGAGCGCCCGGACAGAAGCCCACGCAGGGCCGCATCGACCTTGCGGCAATATTGGCGCAGATGGTGCTTCTGCCCTTCGCTACCACCCTGCCGGCCCGAGTAGCTGCGCGTGTTCACGGTCGCAGTGCCTGCCACCGAGGCAGCATCCTTCGGCAGGTCCGGCACGCGAAGTTCCTGCGCGGGCTGGTCGCCCAGAAGCTCGACCACGCGCACCTCATTCTCGGCCAGCGCAAGAATGAAGGCATGCTGTGGCATCGAGACTGCACGCAGAAGCGGCTTCAGATGGAAGCGGTCGGCGACCTGAACCATCTCGGTCAGTTGGTTTGGCAGGCGATAGGTGCGCAGAGTATCCCCGGTGACGAAGATCGCCAGGCTGTCGGCCTGAAGGCGCCAGAACTCGTTGTCATCCATCAAATCATTCAACTGCTCTTCAATAGGCCAGATGCTGCGCTTGGCCCGGCCGGCTTTCTCCAGCTGCGCAACAGCATCATTGCTCAGCTGCTTCAACCGGGTGCGCGCTGCGTCGATATGCTGGGTCTCAGGGGTGGTATCCAGATAGATGCTGACAAGCGCCTCGCCGCGCTCGGCGACAAGCTGGCTCAGTTCGGATGCGGTAGGGATATCGACGTAAAGCATGAACAAACTACTCCTTATAAAACAGTTTGCAGGGCAACAGCGTGGGATGGGTCTGCACGTGCAAAGACCGCAGAGAGCCGGCTCGGGCAGTTCAAGGGTTTTTTGGCGTTGCGGGGCTGTCACAGGGGCGAGGCGGTTGCAGCGCCCATATACCCTTCCAAAGGTGGGGAGCATAAACACTCTCTTCCCCCTGGTCCAACCGTTCATTCATGGCTGACGCGCTGACGAAAGGCGATGCGCCCTTCCACGGTCGGCGAAATCCTGGCTCATGGAGTCCTCCCTGGCGCCACTTCCCGGTCCATCCCCGCCGTCAGGCTGGACGAAACCGCGCCGTGCCCTAGCGCTGATCGGCCTATGTGTCCCAACGCACAGACGCCCACTGAGCGGACAGCTAGCCTCTTGAGTGGCCTCGAAAAAAGGGGTCGATCTCTGTATGGATCCGCGGTTGTCTCTTGTCTGCCTGATGAAAGCGGATCTTTCGCGGTTTGGTGGTCACATTTTACGGGAATCAGCATGCCCACACTGAATGTTCGCGACGACTCCGAAAAGGGGGATTTCATCGCCGAAGTGCGGCGCAAGAAAGCCTTGCTTAAAACGGGCGCTTTGCAGAACGCGATCCTCACCAGCGCCAATTTCTCGATTATCGCCACCGACGAGAAAGGCGTGATCCAGTTATTCAATCCCGGCGCCGAACGCATGCTTGGCTACGCCGCCGCCGAAGTCGTCAATAAGATCAATCCCAGCGACATCCATGATCCGCAGGAAGTGGCGGCACGCGCCCGGGCATTGAGCCTTGAGCTCGCCACCCCGATTACACCCGGCTTCGATGCATTGGCTTTCAAGGCGTCGCGTGGTATCGAGGACGCCTATGAATTGACCTTTATCCGCAAGGACGGCGGCCGGTTCCCGGCCATCGTGTCGATCACCGCTTTGCGCGATGACTACGAGGATATCATCGGCTACCTGCTGATCGGCACCGACAATTCCGTGCGCAAGCAGGTCGAAACGGAACTGCACAAGGCCATGGCTGTTGCCGAAAAAGCCAATCTCGCGAAATCGGATTTCCTGTCCAGCATGAGTCATGAACTGCGAACGCCCCTCAATGCCATTCTCGGTTTTGCCCAACTCATGGAATCCGGTTCGCCCCTGCCGACGCCCTCGCAGCAACGCAGCATCGGGCAGATTCTGAAAGCAGGCTGGTATCTGCTGGACCTGATCAACGAGGTCCTCGATCTTGCGCTGATCGAGTCCGGCACGTTATCGGTTTCGCCGGAATCGGTGTCATTAGCTGAGGTAATGCACGAATGCGAGACCATGATCGAAGCGCAGGCTTTGAAACGCGGCATCCACGTGAGCTTTCCCGAGTTCGACACCGCGTACCTTGTCAAAGTCGACCGGACGCGGTTGAAGCAGGCTCTCATCAACCTTCTGACCAATGCGATCAAATACAACTGCGTCGCCGGAACGGTTGTCGTAACCTGCATCGTGGACACTCCCGGACGCATCCGCATTTGTGTTGAGGACAGCGGTGAAGGCTTGTCCGGGGAAAAACTTGCCCAGCTTTTCCAGCCGTTCAATCGGCTCGGGCAGGAGATGGGCGGCCCGGAGGGCACGGGCATCGGCCTGGTCACGGCAAAGCGACTGGTCGAACTCATGGACGGTAAAATTGGCGTGGAAAGCACGGTCGGAAAGGGCAGTGTGTTCTGGATCGAACTCAATCTGACGAATGAACGACAGCACGTGATCGACACGGCCGAATCCGGAACGATCACTCCGGTGCAATCACAGGACGGCGGGCAATTGCGCACCGTGCTTTATGTCGAGGACAACCCGGCTAATCTGATGCTGGTCGAGGATCTGGTCGCGCGCCATTCCGATATCCATCTGCTGAGCGCCACTGACGGCAACAAGGGAATCGAGATTGCGCGCGCCTCTCTGCCGGACATGATCTTGATGGACATCAATCTGCCCGGCATCAGCGGTATCCAGGCGCTGAAAATCCTGCGCGAGGATACCGCCACAGCGCACATTCCCGTGGTCGCACTCAGCGGCAATGCATTACCCCGTGATATCAAGAAAGGCCTGGAAGCAGGATTCTTTCATTATCTTACCAAACCGATCAACGTCAATGAATTCATGAAGACTCTGGATGCGACTCTGAAATTTGCGAAAACGGTACAGGGTCGCCCACCCCCCCCGTAAGACGGACAGAAAAAGTATGATACTCAGCCCCGAAGATATTCTGAACGCCCGTATTTTGATTGTTGACGATCAGGAAGCCAATGTGCAACTGATTGGACAATTGCTGGGCGAGGCCGGTTACACGCGCGTTACCTCAACGATGACGTCACAGGACGTCTGCGCGCTGCACCGCAAGAATCATTATGATCTGATTCTGCTCGACCTGCAGATGCCCGGTATGGATGGATTTCAGGTGATGGCAGGCCTCAAGACAGATGATGCGGACAGTTACCTTCCGGTCATTGTGCTTACCGCCCAGCCGGGCCACAAACTGCATGCACTGCAGGCCGGCGCCAAGGATTTCATCAGCAAACCCCTGGATCTTGTTGAGGTCAAGACACGCATCCATAACATGCTTGAAGTGCGGTTGTTGTACAAAAAGCTTGAGGATTACAGCCAGGATCTGGAGCGAACGATGCTGGAACGAACCGCCGAACTGCGCGAAAGCGAGGCGCGCTTTCGCAGCCTGACCGAACTGGCGTCCGACTGGTACTGGGAACAGGACGAGAACGGGAATTTCACCAGGGTTTCCGGCCCGGTCCTGGAGATGCTCGGAATCCAGGTCGACAGTCTGGCGGAAGATGTGAAGGATACCGCTGTGACAGGCTGGAATGAGGCAGAGCGGGAGCAATTGCGTGCAGCCATAGCGGCACGCCAGCCCTTTCTGGATTTCCCTTTCAGCCGTGTTGATACCGATGGCTCGCAAAGGCAGTACCGAGTGAGTGGGCAGCCGATGTTCGATCCGTCCTGCCGCTTCGTGGGTTACCGCGGAATCGGCGTGGAAGTCACCGTAAGACAATAGGACGGATGGAACTTTCTGGACCAGGTGACGGACGGCATGATGTCCTCCTGACGAACTGCCAATCGATCGGTAGTTGGTAAAATATCGCCTGATGATCACGAAATCCCCCGCAGGCTAGGAAAATCGCATTGGCCGCAGCGAAACCGCCAAACTCTTCGCCTGCAAGGCAGGCTCCTACCAGGGCAAGAACCCGTGGGAGCGTGCCTCGCACGCGAATCGGCGTTGGGGGCGGCCCCATCCCAGCCGCGCCTGCGGCGCGTTCGCGAGCAGGCTCGCTCCCACAAGGGCCAGCTTCGCCGCATCCCAGCCGCGCCTGCGGCGCGTTCGCGAGCAGGCTCGCTCCCACAAGGGGCCAGAATTCGTGTAACCCTGGCGGTCAAGCCCTGACGCCGGGGTTTATTCGAGAGTGACTCGACGTGCCGGCGTACCGGGACGACGCTGCTTTGCGCCCATGAGTGGCTGCGAGATCCCTCCGATGACGCCCTTTGGGGCAACCCGACCGAACGTGCGCTAGCGCACCGACCCCGCGACCGGCAACGGCGAGACTGCTGGAAAGCCAGGTGCTGCCGAGCATCGGTGATGCCC
>NZ_REBW01000172.1 GCF_007692535.1 Thioalkalivibrio sp.
CGGTGCTCCGCGCCCACCGCTGGCAACGCCGCCGGCCTGCCGCCCCTGCCCCGCATTTTGAGCGCAGCGCCTGGCGTCTCCGCGCCGGCTGCCCAGTGGCTCGATCGGCCGCGAGGCGGTGCTGCGGGCCTACCGGGGACAGGGCGTCGGCTCCCGCCTGCTGCGTCATGCGATTGCCGCGGCGCAGGCGCTCGGCTGGGGCGAAGTCTGGGTGAACGCTCAGATGGAGGTACGTGAACCCACGACCCCTGCGCACCGCTGTCTAGCCGGGCTACGTAAGCCGAGCCGCAATGCCTTCAGCGGGCAAAATGCCGCACCCACGCGCCCGTGATTCATTCGGAGCCGTTCTAACCCATCGTGCGCATCGACAGCCGGATCGTTCCTCGCAAGAGTTCTCCAGTACGTGGTGATGGACACCCTGGCCGTGATGATCGCCGTGTTGGCCACCACCTGAGTGTCCATCCGCCTCACCGTGCGCCAAGGAGGAACCTTTCATGGCAGTACGGTCAATTACTGCAAGGACGGCTTCCCCTTCGACATCGAGTGGAGGGTCGCCCCCGTGATGCGGCATGGCCGCGTGACCCATTATCTGGCGCTTCAGCCGGACACCAGCGGTCAGCAACCGCTATCGCGGATTGTTGGTACGATCAACTTGAAAGGCTTCAGTCTTCCATCGAGTTTCCCTTGTTTTCGTAATTAGAATAGTAAGCGGCTTGCGTACACAGTCGGCCCCGAGCGGTTGCTGGCGCTGTGCCGCGCCGTAGAGGAGCCACCATGGCCGAGACCGCTACGACCGCCGACACCGATGTCAGCCAGCCCTGGGACAAGGACAACCAGGCATGGTGGGACTGGTACGTGAGCCTCGCCGAGAATCACGACAAAGGCCCGGAGGTCGTGCCGGCCCCGCCCCTGCCGGACGTCGAGATCCCGAGCGACGCAGACGTGATCGCCGAACTTGCAACGCCCTACCGGCTGACCGACGAGCAGATCGCCTTCTTCCGCAGCAACGGGTTCATCAAGCTTCGGCAGGTCTTCTCGCCCGGTGCTGTTCGGAAGCTGCGGGCGGAACTGGTGCGGTTGCTTGAGGCGGAATTCGGCGTCGATCCGGATGCCGGTGCGCAGGACCGGTTCCTGAGCCTGGAGATGATCTGGCCCGATCACCCGCTTCTGCGGGCCTATGTCCTGGCGCCGCGGCTGGCGCAGATATCGGCCGACCTTCTGGGCGCAGATGCCGTTCGGCTCTACCACGACAACGTTCTGGCGAAGCAATCCGGCTGCGGCCGCACACCTTGGCATTTTGACGATCACCACTTCCCGCTCGACACCAACGACGTGGTGACGGCCTGGGCGCCGGCGCAGGCGATTCCCCTCGCCATGGGGCCACTTGCCTTCGCGTATCCGCTGGACGTGCACCGGCTCGTCGATGCGGTCACCTTCGAGAAATCAGGCACGGGGTACGACCGCGGGGTGGCGAGGGTGTTTGCCAGGAACAACGTCGCCGTGAACGAGACTCCGTTCGAGATCGGCGAGGTGAGCTTTCACCACAACCTCAGCTTTCATACCGCCGCGCGCAACCGCACCGACCGCAGCCGGATCGTGCTCGCCAACACCTACTACGCGGACGGAGCGCGGATCGTGGACACACCGACCATGGTCTCCGGCGACTGGCAGAAATTCATGCCCGGAGTCGGCCCCGGCGACGTCGCGGCGAGCTCGTTGAATCCGGTCTGCTGGCCGGCGACTTCCGAATGACCAGGGACCTGCTGGCGCGGAGCACGGCGCACTGGTCCGAGGGCCGTCGCGCAGGGATGGAGGCGTTCTACACGCTCGCCACCGACGATTACCGGCATCTGGCGGAGACGCGCGACTGGGCCGGCTGGCTCGCCGCGGCGCAGGCGGAGGTCGGCGACCGGTCGCTACGACTCCTCGATGTGGCCTGCGGGTCCGGCAAGTTTCCCAATGCGCTCGTCCGCCATGCCGGCGTTGCCGAGGCGGGATTGCGCCCGGTGGTCACCGACCTGCTCGATCCTTCGGCCTTCTCCCTCGCGGAGGCGCGCGCGGCCTTGCCGGCGCCATTCGCGCCCGCCGCGGAGCATGAGACCACTTTGCAGGACTTTATTCCGGCACCGGGCGGTTACGACATCGTCTGGGCGACCCATGCGCTCTATGCGGTACCGGCGAACGACCTGCCGGCGGCGGCGGCGAAATTCCGCGCCGCACTGGGGGAACGCGGTCGCGGCGTCATCGCTCACAGCGCGGCGGCGGGGCATTATGTGGAGTTCCACCGGCGCTATCTGGAAGCCTTCGGTCCACCCGGCGCCGCGCCCTATATCGCGGCCGAGGCCCTGGAAGAGGCGCTTCGCGCGACCGGTGCAAGCGTTGCGGTGACCGAGGTGCGCTACGACAGCGTGGCGGGGCTCGAGGCGACCGGCGCGGTCGAGGGGTACCTGCAACGCTGCGTCTTCGACGACGCCGTATCGCTTTCCGCGATGCAGTCGGCACCGCCCGTGGCGGAGTGGCTCGATGCATGCCGGTCGGCGGATGGCTGGCGCTTCCCGCAGGTCGTCCACCTGATGGACGTCACCCCGTGACCCCGGCCCAGACACCACAAAGGACCCCACCCGTGACCGATCACAGCCCCCTGCGCTCCGCGTGGACCGAAAGCCTCGCGCGGGGCCAGCGTCCCGACGCGAGTGCCCTGCGTGCGCATCTGCGCGCGGTGCACCGCGACCATGCCGGGTTTACCGAGACCTGCGCCCGCGCCTGCCGCGACACGGCGGGGCGCACCAGCTACGACTGGCTCGCCGAGGCGGTTCCGCCGGACAGGCAGGCACGGATACTGGACCTTGCCTGCGGCTCCGGCCCGCTCCTGCAAATTCTGCAGGCGCGGGACGCGGACCTTCGCCTGACCGGGGTCGACATGTGTCCCGAGGAACTGGCACTGGCGCGAGCGCGGTTGGCCGACGGTGCGGCGGACCTCCTGCAGGCGGAGGCGCAGGACATGGCTGCGCTGGCCGACGGGTCGGTGGACGCCGTTCTGTGCCACTGGGCATTGACGCTGATGGACCCGCTTGCGCCGGTGCTGGACGAGGTGCAGCGGGTGCTGGTGCCGGGCGGGCGGTTTGCCGCGATCGTGGACGGGCCCATGGACGCCGCGCCGGGCTACGCTGCCGCTCACCACCTGATCTATGGTCATGTGCAGGCGGAACTGCCGGGCTATGGCGAGATCGATCTCGGCGATCCGCGGGTGCGCGGCACCGACAGCCTGACCGACCTCGTGCACGCGGTATTCCCCGACGCGACGGTGACGGTGGAGACAGGCGTGGTCGCGATGGACGGCCCGGCCGAAGCGCTGGCCGAGGACGCGGCAGGGTTCTTCTACGCGGCGTTCATTTTATCGCCGGCCCGCCGAGTGCAGATGCTGGCCGACCTCGCCGCGCTGCTCGCGGCCCAGACGCAAGACGCTCCGGCCCGCTTCGCGATGCCGGTGAACCGGCTGCTGGTGGCGCTCTGAACGATCGGGGAAAGGCAGCCAGCCCGCCCACAAGTAGGTCGCCGGAGCGATGCCTTGTCCCGCTGGAGCCAGTTTCTGGTATTCGTGGTTGGACATCGGCGGGGTAGAACTCGGGGCGAGTACCGGTGTGGGCGTGGCCTCAAAAAAAGGCCTCTATCGTGCCGAAAGCGCCCGTTTCTCCGGCTTCGGCATATCAAAAGCGCTGCCCGAGGGCCGGATGCGGTGGAGGCTGCTGCGATGGGGCCTGTTGCAACGCGATCTGGCGAAGACCTGAAGAAAACTCACGAACCGGGTGGCCCAATGGATCAACCGCTCGGCCACTCCATCCCATCCCGGCTGTCGATCGCCCCATCCGTCAGTCGTCAGGCCGCCCGGCGCGCCGCGATGAACGACCGCACCATCAGTACGAGCAACCCGCCACACAGCACGAGCATGCCGATGTTGACCGTGAGCGCGAGCGGGCTCATCTGCGCCGCCCGAATGCCGAGCGTCGCTGCCGGGGCCAAGGCGCCGAGCAGCGCGACAACGGCAGCGACGTGCATCAGGTGCCGCCGCCCGCCCTCGAAGGCGAGCGCCAGGCCTGCGAGGATCGCAAGCAGGAGGCCGGGATAGACCGGCAGCAGCGCGGTCCGGCTGCCGGACGCGAGAAACGCGACGACGCCGAGGGTGATCAGCAACGCGGCGAAGACGAGCGTCGTTTTGGGCATCGGGGAGGGTCCTCGGGATGGTGAACTGCGGCACGACCCGCAGCGATGTGACTCGATCCGGGGAATGGTAACACGCCGCTCGGCCGAAGTTCCCGGGGCGCGGAGACGCACTCATCGTGGACGAGTACGGCCCGGCGGTGACGCCGCCCGGCGAACCTGCAGCAGCAGGGCAGCGCTGTTCATCTGCCAGCGAGGTCCAGGGCGTTGCTTGAAATCGTGCACTTTTCTGCCTTGACACTAGGGTGCATCTCAAGCTTACATCCCGCATCTCGAACCGACAGGACTGGTGGAGTCAGGTCTCGCATTTCGGCACGGCGCGCGGCGCCGCGCGAACACCAGTAAAAAGCAGATCGGACGAGCTTTCACGGCCCAGTAAACGGGGTCACCAGGATAAGAGTAAACAGGCGGTGGGTACGTCTCACATTCCAGCATGGCAAGCCACGAAGAGCTGTGTTGCGAGACCCGCCCCCTCCGCTAACTGCCGTTCGGATCGCACTATGATGACCCGGTCCACGGCCCAAAGTCGCCTCAGGAGGAATCAGAATGAGTTTCGGAAACATTATCGGGCAAATGCTCGGAGAAGGCCTTGCGGGCCAGTCGAACACCCAGGCGCGTGTAGGCCAGAGTGCGCAGAATATAGCGCAGGGCGGTGCCGGCATGGACCAGATCCTCGGCTCCCTGCAGTCCATGATGGGTGGCGGCGCACCAGCGGGTGGCGCTGCCCCGGCGGGCGGCGGCGGGCTGGGCGGCCTGGCTGCTGCGGCCAAGACCATGCTCGGCACGCCGCAGGTCGGGGGCATGTCCGGCGCCCAGCTCGGCGGCCTGGGTGCCTTGGCCGGAGCCTTGCTCGGCGGCCGGGGCGGTGCTGCGAAAGGCGCCGCCGGCGGCGGGGCGATGGCCATTCTCGGCACCCTCGCGCTGAGCGCACTGCAAAACTCCCGTAGCGGCGGCTCCAACGCACCCGCTGCCGGGATGGCCGCTGTAGCTCCCTCCCAGCAGGAAGTTGCTTCCGTTACTTCCGAACAGAGCGAACGTCTGGCCTTGCGCGCGATGATCGCGGCCGCGAAGGCGGATGGTCAGGTGGACCAGACCGAAATGAACCGGATCCTCGGCCAGCTGAAACCGGATCAGATGAGTGAAAGCGAGCGGCGGTTCGTGCTCGAGGAAATCCAGAAGCCGCTGGATGTTTCCGACATCGCTCGTGAAGTACAGACCCCCGCACAGGCGGCGGAGGTCTACGCAGCCTCTCTGCTCGCAATCGACATCGACAGCGAGCGCGAGAGAGAGTACCTGCGCAGTCTGGCCACTGCCCTGCGGCTGGACCCCGGTGTGGTCGCCTTCCTGCACCAGACCACGGGCGCCCCGACGGTCTGACGGGCGAGGCTGAAATGCAAGACCTGACCTCATCCCCCGTTCGCCCCGGCCAACCATCCGGTTGCTTGGGGTGGTTGGGGGTTTCCGTTTCCGGGGACAATACGCCTATTTCCCAGTGATCAGTCTTGGCGGCTTGATCCGCGGAATCCTGAGAAGAAGAGCCATGATCCGGGTGGCACGGGTTCCGTCCCGGTTAGCCACATTTTGCAAAGCAGCGCGGCAATCGCCGACAGGAATGGATATCAGTGTACTGTCCCCGGAAACCCCAGGTTGTGGTTCTTATACGATACTCAAACTGCTCCCCCGGGAGCCTCACAATACTATTTACGGAGAACTTGACCATGGTTATACGTATTGCAGCATCGATTTTCGTCGCTTCCGTGCTGGCGCTGCCGGCGGTGGCCCAGGACATCCAGAAGATGAGGGATGCAGTCGATATGGAAAAGGCGGCCGAGGCCGTCGACACCGGGACGGTGAAGGATGCCGTCAGTCGCGACGGCGTCGATTACCAGAAGGCTGTCGAGGCCGTGGAGGTCGACAAGGCGAAGGAATCAGTAGACGTGCAAAAGATGAGAGATGCGCTCAGCCCCAGGGGCGACTAGTCCGCAGCGCCGCCGCCAAAAAGCGCCTCGACCAACAAAGGGCGCCTCGACCAACGATGGCGGCTGCGTGAATCAGCGCGCGCCGTGGTCCGGCCCTAACCCCCGAGAGGGCCGGGCCGGGCCGGGCGGCCTGGGCGAAGTTCGGCATGCGGCCGGGAAAGACAGCCATACCTCAGCTAGCCGAATCCGGCCGCGCGAAGGATGCCTTGTCTTTTTCACGCACCACCATCTCCGTATGAGGATACGGTATGGAAATGCCGCGCGCGTCGAAAGCCTCCTTCACCTGGCGGGTCAGATCCCAGTAGACCGTCCAGTAATCCTCCGCGCGGGTCCACGGCCTCACGATGAAGTCAACGGAACTGGACCCGAGTGCATTCACGCGGACCACCGGAGCTGGATCGGGCAGCACCGCCGGATGCGCGCGCACCACTTCCTCCAGCACCGCCTGCGCCTCCTCGATGGAATCGTCGTAGGAAATGCCGAAGGTGAGATCCACGCGGCGCGTTTCGGAGGCGGTGACGTTTGTGATGATGTCGCCCCACACCTTGGAATTCGGGATCACGATCACCTGGTTGTCGGGGGTCGTGACCGTCGTCGACACTACCGAGACGTTCCGGACCGTGCCGCCGACACCTGCGACGGTCACGTAATCACCCTCGTCGAAGGGCCGGTTGATGATGATCATCAGGCCCGCGGCGAGGTTGCTCAGCGTGTCCTGCAGAGCGAAGGCCATGATGAAGGCGGCACCGCCGACGAGAGCGAAGAGCGGAGTCACGTTCACGCCAAGCATGGCCAGCACGATCATCAGGCCGAAGGCGATGGTCAGCCAGTAGGCGGCCACGGCGAGGAAGCCCGTCAGAAGCTGCGACAGGTTCGGGATGCGACCGAACATGCGTCGCGCCCAGCCACGCACCAGCCGCGCCACCACGAACAGGCCCAGAATCGCCACCACGACCACAGTCACGCGGAAGAGCAGCTGGATACCACCTTCGGGTGAAATGAGCCAGGCGGCCGCCACTTCGGCAAGTTCGCGCGAATTCATGCGCGATGTTTCCTCAATCGCGATCGCCGAGCGATAGCCACGCAGACTCTCGACGAGATCCGGATCGCCGCCCTTGCCATCGAGACTGGAGACGACGGCGGAAAACCTCTCGAAGATCCTTGACCGCTCCTCCGTTAGCGCGACCCGCTGATCGCGAAGCGCGTCCGGAGCGGTATCTCCCTCCGCGCGAATCGCGCGAATCTCGAGCTGGGTGTCGACGACGGCTTGCGTGGCCTCGCGGGCCAGCCCCTGCCATGCGACGGCCAGGGCGGCAAGCTCGTCGGCGGTCAGGGGCACGAGGCGAAGCTGCAACTCTTCCAGGGGGATGTCCACGGCATCGAGCCCCCGCGGGTAAGCCGGCGGCTCCTCCGCTGGGGCGTCCGAGGCAGCGGCCGCCTCACTCGCTTCCGCAGCAGGTGTTTCGGCGGCCGGGGCCTCTGTCTGTTGGGCCGCAACGGCAACTGGCACAAGCCAGAGAGCAGCAAGCAGAACGAACATCAAGGAAGGCACGAGTATTCGAACACGAAGAGGCATCAAACGCTCCAGTTCATCTAGGTCATACGCCATCAGGGCCGAGCGCCGGAACCGCCGGACTCGGAGGGAGAGAGAAAATAGAACCGCTGTCCGAGAACAGCGGTGTGCCCTGCGGGCCGCACCATCCTGCTGTCACCGGAAACTGGGCAACGGACACGAACGGAATTGCATGATAGCCAGGATCAACGCATTTGCCCCAGCCGATCAGAAAAAACTGCGGTAGGTTACCCGAAGCGGCCTGTCCCCGCCACGACCTTGGAACCATGCATCATTTCAACCCTCGCCGGCGCCACTTTCGAGTCCATCTCGGCCGGTCGACCAGTCGATCACCTGCAGTGCTCTAAAGACGTCGGCATCTGCTTTTTGCAACACGGCGCTACGTCACCAGACCCTGGCGAGGCTCAGCCGGACGGCATCCCCCTGTGGCTGGCCGGCCGGTGACGACACGGTGGATTCGTAGTTCAGAAAGACGGTGGCGACGGAAGGTATGCGCCAACCAAGGCCTGCTCCAAGGCGCCAGGTGTCGGCTGCGTTGTCCTGGCCCACACCGTCAAGACGGGTCTCGCCGCCCCACTGATATGAGGCATCCGCCGCCAGCCAGAAATTGGGTTTCAGGTTTTGGCTTGCGTGCAGTTCGACCTCGTAGAGCGGGCGCTGCTTAAGCGTGTCGGCGGCGCCCGGCGCATCGGTGTTGTCACCGAAGAAACGGGCGGTGGCGTAGACTTCCACCCAGGTCCAGCCCGCGTCGGGCGTATAGCTGTAATTGATCGTCGGCGAAAGGCTCCAGCGGTTGGAACCAACGTTAACCGGAGCATCGGCGTCGTATGTGCCGGTTGGAAAGGTCGCCATCAGGTGAAAGGAGGCAAATGTTTCGGGTTGCCACCGCGCGAACTCCTCCTTGCTCAATGCAGGCGCGCCGAAGATGTTGACTTCGGCCACGATCCCGATATCACCGATCCCGGTGTCTCCTGCCTCGAAGGGACCGGCGGCAACGTCGATGTCCGCGTGAGGCAACACAAACGAAAGTCCACCCGTCCGTCCGCCCACATCGATGATCCTTGACAGGATCAGCGATTGTGAGGTGACGTCGGTGGTGACATTGGTGATCCCGAATTCGGCTGCGCCGTCCACGGGTGCCACGCTGTTCGAAAAGCCGAGGTTGTAGAACGTGATCCAGGTATCCACCGGCGCGTTCAGGTAGTCGCGCGCCTTTCCAGCGAAGGCAGGCGGGGCGAAGAATATCGCCGAGCATAGGGCTGCAGTGCCGACAAGACGACCGATGCGTTGCGGGGCAGAGGCTTTGAGGGGACGGGTCATCACTCAATCCGAGAAAACAGGTGCCGTCAGGACGGGCGCGTCCCCGGTCAAAAGGGGGCCAATCCGGACGGCACCGCTTGGACTGGGCAACACGCAGGGCAACCGGGGACACCATTGACGCAGCCTCCGGTGTGCGGGCACGTCTGCACTTCTGAGACTGCGCAGCAGACAACCCGATCAATTCAGGCCTTGGTGGCCGTGGCCTCATCGACAACGCGAACCTGCAGAATCATGCCGTCGTGACCGACCACCTGAACGCGCAAGCCCGGTGTAATCCGGGTCCCATCGGCCGAGCGTGCCAGCCAGCGTTCGCCCTGCACCTCGATCATACCGCGGCCGTTGACTTCGGTACGACAATTGCCGACACGCCCCACCATGGCTTCCACCCCCGGAGAGACGGCCGACTCCACTGCCAGCGCCGAGCGATAGAGCGGGTAGAGAAGAACATCCTTAGCCAGCCAGAGCACCACCACGATCCAAGCCGCAGTCGTGTTGATCCAGCCCCAGCGCAGCAGCACCAGCACAACCAGCAGGACCAAGGCCCAGCCGAGAAACTGCAAAAGGGTATAGCGCGTGAGCGGTTTCACCTGCATCCTTGGTCGTCGCACCCTACCTTCCGCTGGCCGATCAGGCAAAGGCAGGGGCAGGGGCGCGATCGCTTGAGACCTGCCAGCGACACGCCCATGTAGAGGGAGACCAGGACTTCCGTGTGACTGATCCAAAGGGGTCACGAAACCTAATTGTCCGCGACGAGCATCGAAAGCATAAACACCCTTTTTCCCGCCGGTCAACGCCAAATCAATGGCTACGAGCCGTCACGACGAGCCGATGCGTCTTGGCGCCGGCCGGAAATCCTGTCCCCTTTAAGTCCTTCCCCTCGGGAAAAATCGCTTGCCAACGCCCTTTTGCGGTCCATTTCAGCCGTCGGTCCAGCCGATGGCCTGCCGTGCCCTGCGGGTGAGAGCGTCCGGTGCTGGGTACGGGAACCGGCAAGCGAACAGGCCGATAGGCGGTGCATCCGGCGCGTGGGACTGCACGAACGTCCGGGGTGGCGCAGACGCTCTGGGCTCGTGGCGCCAGAGCGTCGCGACGAGTCGCCTACTTGGTTGGCTTCGAGTAGTCCCGATGGACCGCAGGGTCGAGTTCCCTGGCGCGCTCCTCAGCCGTTTCCTCGGCGCGTTCCATTTCCTCCTTGTCGCCCTCCCCCGCCTTCCTGGCGGCCTCGTCGACCTTGCCGGACTCAACGAACTCCCGCGTATCCTTGTTGTAACGTCTCGCCGACTCTCGATCGCCTTCGCCCTGAATGTTCGGTTTGTCTGCCATGAGGGGATCTCCTGTCAGATTAATTTGCGACGAAATCCGCCAGCGGTTGCCAGCGCGCTTTCATCTTCAAGCGGGGCTCCATACCCCGCGTCAGTTCACCTTGATCCTGCGGATGCGTTCGCTCTCGCTTTGCTTCATATCGAGATGAAGAACTCCACCCTCGAGCTTCGCATCGACAGAATCCGGATCAACGGTGCTCGGGAGACGAAACGAGCGTTGCACCCGCGTGAAATGGCGCTCCTGCAGATGGGGGCGGCCCTTGGGCTTTTCGGCCGAGCGCTCCGCACGGATCGTCAGCATGTCATCCGCCACGGAGACGTCGATCTCGTCGCTTTTGAATCCTGGCATTTCGGCATCCACGATCAAGTGCCCATCTTCCTCGCGAATGTCGACCGGATACCCGGCCCCGCTTGTTTCCATGGGGAACTCGTCGAACAGCCGCTGCATCATCTGCTCGAACATATCGGTCGACTCGTCCCGGCGGCCGAGTGAACGGGGGCGAAACAGTGTTGGAATAGCCATTACAGTCCTCCTTGTCCAAAAACCGGCAGGATTTCACGAACGCGAACCCGTGTGGGCCGGTAACCACCCGGGCTGGCGGTGCGGTCGCCGGGGCACCGAACACGGTCTGCAACGTTCGCGTTGACCCAGTCGGGCGGCCCCATTCTCCGGCGTACAGCGCCAGTTAACGGCGGTGCTTCGAGCGAAGGTGCAGATACTCTTGGTTACACCCGGAGACTCGGCTGATCATTCACACCCTAAGACGGCCCGCCGTGCCCGGAAAGGCGTGGAAATACCAACGCGCATCAATACGCCCACGCAAACCAATCCACCGGGGTCGGACCAACGCAATACATTGATAATCGGTCCAAAAGCCCGGATTAGACGTGTGAAAAAGCGCTTGAAGCGCCCTTTTCGCACCCAAAATGGGCTGTCCAGGCGCACAGCGAGTGAGGCAGCGGGTTCCTCGAAGCCCCTTTTTTGGGGTAAAAATACCCGTTCAAGGCCGAAAAAAGGCGTGAAAATCGGCATTATATTGTTTGCAATCAGGATGTTGCGTTGGTCCGACCCCGGACATCGATGTCTGCGTCGGAGCGCCAGCGCCAGATCGCCTTCTCCGCCTCGACCAGCAGAAACAACAGGACCGCGCTGGCAATGATGATGCCCCAGTGGTGCAAGGCCAGCGCGCCGCTGCTGAACAGCACCTGCATCGGTGGGGTGTAGGTCCACGCCAGCTGGAAGAGGACGACCAGACCGATCGCTATCCACACTGGCCGACTGCCGAAGATGCCGCGTAGTGAAAGCGAGCTGCCAGTGAGGTACCGGCTGTTGATGAGGTAAGCGGCGCTGGCAAACACCAGCAGGTTGACGGCGCCGGAGCGGGCAACCTCCTCGGCGACGCCCTCGACATTCAGCAGCCACAGGAACATTCCGTAAACGCCTGCCAGCAGCAGGAGCGAGACGAACAGCACACGCCAGAGCAGGAACATGTCGAGCAAAGGCGCATTTGGATCGCGCGGCTTGCGCTGCATCAGGTTCTGCTCACCCGGCTCGAAACCCAGCGCCAGACCCAGCGTGACCGCCAC
Source organism: Thioalkalivibrio sp. (assembly GCF_007692535.1). GTDB lineage: Bacteria > Pseudomonadota > Gammaproteobacteria > Ectothiorhodospirales > Ectothiorhodospiraceae > Thioalkalivibrio. The sequence goes on from NZ_REBW01000172.1 coordinate 12,000, forward strand.
GACCATGTTGACCCACAGCGCCTGCACCGGAGTCACCGGCAGCATCGTCCCGGCGGCGACGGCCACTGCGATGGCCAGGCCCTGTCCGCCGTTGGTCGGCAGCAGAAAGATGATCGTCTTCTTGATGTTGTCGTAGACCTTCCGGCCTTCCTCGACGGCGTTGACGATGCTCGCGAAGTTGTCGTCCGCCAGCACCATCTCCGAGGCCTCTTTCGCGGCCTCGGTCCCCTCGATTCCCATCGCGACACCGACGTCGGCCCGCTTGAGGGCCGGTGCGTCATTGACTCCGTCGCCAGTCATCGCGCACACCTCGCCGTCGGCCTGCGCGGCTTCCACCATGCGAAGCTTGTCCTCGGGAGAAGCCCGGGCGTAGACGTCGACCTCCTCGATCCGTTGCTGGAGTTCCTCGTCCGACATATCGGCAAGTTCCCTGCCGCTGATCGCTTCTTCCGTGTTGCGCAGCCCAAGTCTGGCGGCGATGGCCCGGGCGGTCAGGCCGTGATCGCCGGTGACCATGATCGGTCGAATGCCGGCTTCGAGGCATTTCTTGATCGCCTCGATAGCCGTCTCCCGGGGCGGGTCCAGCAGCCCGACCAGACCCAGCAGGACGAGGTCCTTCTCGACGGCCTCATCGGTCAATTCGTCGCCGGTGTTGGCCGGCTTTTCCGCTACGGCGAGTACGCGCAGTCCGCGCGAGGAGAGCTTCTCGATCTGTTTCTCCCAGGCCTCGGCATCGAGATCTTCCTCGCCGTCCGCCGTACGCACGCTGGAGCACATTTCCAGGATGCGATCGGGTGCGCCTTTCACGTGAATGCGTGACTCTCCCTCGGGACCGCTGTCGAGGGTGGCCATGAACTGCCGTTCCGACTCGAACGGAATCGAGTCCTGTCGCTCCCACTGTTCCCGAAGCTCATCCCGGTCATAGCCTGCCTTGGCGGCGACCACGATCAGGGCGCCTTCCGTTGGATCTCCGTGCAAATTCCACTCGTCGTCCTCCTTGCGCAGGCTCGCGTCGTTGCAGAGCGCTCCGGCGACGAGAAAGCGCTTGAGCAGGGCGTCCTCAGCCGGGTCGATCTGCTCGCCGGATGGCTGACCCTCACCTTCCTCGCCCTCCTGCGGCTCCTCGCCATTGCGGTGGAAATCGCCGTCCGGCGCAAAGCCCACACCGGAGATCTGCACTTCCCCGTCCGCGAGCATGATCGCCTGAGCAGTCATTTCATTGCGTGTCAGGGTTCCCGTCTTGTCGGAGAAGATGATGGTTGTCGAGCCGAGCGTCTCCACCGCCGGCAGCTTGCGGATGATGGCGTTACGACGCGCCATTGCCTGAACCCCGAGTGCCAGGGTAATCGTCACGATGGCAGGCAGGCCTTCCGGGATGGAAGCGACCGCGAGCGCCACGGCCGCCATAAACGCTTCCGGAAGGGCAAGGCCGTGGACCAGAACACCGATCAGACCCACGACCACAGCGGCGCCAACAATGATCGCGGCCAATTTTTTGCCCGCGCTGTCGAGATCGCGCAGCAACGGGGTCTGGATATCCTCGACTTCCTCGAGCATTTCCGAGATGCGGCCGATCTCGGTGCGACTGCCCGTTTCCACCACGACACCCTTGGCCTTGCCCTGGACCGCGGTGGTGCCGGCGAAGGCCATGCTGGTGCGCTCAGCCAACTCGGTGTCTTCCTCAACCTCGTCGGTGGCCTTGTCGACCGCTTCCGACTCGCCGGTCAGTGACGCCTCCTGCGTGCGGAAACGCTTGGCCTCCAGCAGACGAACATCCGCGGGAACCCGGTCGCCACTGCTCATTTCGACGATATCGCCGGGCACCACCTCTTCCGCCGGGATTTCCTCGGTCTTGCCCGAGCGGATGACCGTAGCCTCGGGCGAGAGCATCTCCTTGATGCTCTCGAGGGCGTTCTCCGCCTTGCCTTCCTGAATGAAGCCGACCAGTGCGATGATCAGCACCACCCCGAATATCGCCGCGGCATCGATCATCTCTCCGAGCAGCACGCTGGCCCCGCCCGCGACGATCAGGATCAGCATCAGGACATTGTTGAACTGATCGAGAAAGCGCTTCCAGGCCGGGCGCTTCTTCTCCTGGCGCAGCTGGTTGGGTCCGTACTCCTTCAGTCGGCGCGAGGCCTCGTCCTTCTTCAGGCCATCCGAGGAGGTCTCATGACGTTCCAGCGCTTCATCACCGGAAAGCGCGTGCCATGGAACGCGCTGGTCTTCAGAATTGCCTTCTTCTGCCATTTGCCTTCACCACCTTTGCCGAGCACACCGGCCGGTCCACGGCGGCCGGTGCCCGCATCACTGGCCCGACGTGGTGACGCGGGCTCGCGGGATGCGAGCTCGCGCCCGACCTTCAGCGGTACCGAACAGTCAGCCCTGCGCCGGATGCGGCTTCGAGTCGCGCGCGCGCTCCTCCTCGGACGCCACGAGCCTCCGATACCCATGCCACATCGCGAAGCCGAGCCACGGGAAAATCACTATGAAGGCAATGAATGCCGTGGCCGCTGATATCGCAAAGAGCGCGGTGATGATCAAGCCCCAGACGAGCAGTGGGCCAGCATTTTCCCTGAATGCCTTGAAACTGACAGCTACAGCGTCGACGAAACCTTTCTGACGATCGAGCATTGCGGGCAACGTCACGACGCTGATCGCGAAAACGGCGAGTGCGAAAAGCACGCCCGCGGCAATCACACCAAGCAACGTCACGATGCCCTGCGGACTTGCCAGCATCACGCTCAGCACTTCACCCATGGTTGCCGGCGCACCGAGATCCCCGAGGGTCAACACACCAATCCAGCGCCAAACGACGGTCGCCCACAAAACGAACAGGATGATCAGAACCGCCGCATAAACCCAAAGGGCACCGCCCAGATCCCGGATCGCACCGAGCCCGAATCCTACCGGCTTCGAATCACCTCGCTCCAGACGCCGGGCCATTGCGTTCACCCCGACCGCAAAGATTGGACCGACAAGCAGGAAACCCGATATCCAGATCATGCTGACGACCGGCTGCCCCCAGCTATACGCGAGAATCAGCAGACCGACCGCTGCGACGACAAGCCCGTGAACCAGTGCCTGGGGGGCGCTCCACAGATCCTTCCAGCCCATCACGAGCCATTGCCGCAAGTCGTAGGATGCGGAAATCTTCCGAATGGGCGGCGTGCCGGTATCCAGCGTCTGCTTCGGCTCGATCTCCGACGGGTCTTCCGGAATCAAAACATCTTGTGTACGTTTCTTCAGGCTTTCACCATGCTGTCCCATGCTTGACCTCCGTAAGTTTGCGACACGACCGAAGTGGAAAATGGTTGCCACCCCTACCGGAGCCGAGCGCTGCAACTCACACGGATTCCAAAAACATGGCCGGTCTCAAACGTGCCGCATTCTTCCACGAGACCACGAAGAGACGGTCCAGGACAATGCGTGTCTTTACCCATTTCCGGATCCATAAGCGTCATCCTTTGCACGATCAGCGACAGCCCATCCTCACCAGACCTTGGTGAGGCCACCTCGGAAAGACGTCCAAAGGGAGCGGCGGGACAACAACCTGTCTGCACAACCGCCAGCCGGCCAGTTCGCTGCCATTGCTCGGTGCTGCGCGGATGCGTGGCCACGATAGGGGGCGTTACCCAGGGGGATCCCCGCGTCTTTTCTTCATCAGGGGGAGCACCTCTCTGATATTGTCCACGATCGAGCCACGCCACCGATCGCACAAGCCTTCGGCTGGGCGTTGGATGCGGTCGCCACGCTGCCGGCCCCAGCCTCTTTCCCGAAGGGCTCCGGAGTCACTCCTGACGACTTCACCTGTTTCGCCATGCTTCTGGGTGGAGGAGAATGATGAATACACCGCCGGACCAAAGTCCTGTCCACGGTACCGGCACATGGACACATGACAACATCGCCCGTTTCGGGCCAGGGAGGTCTCAGTGATGCAATCCGACCGAATCATCGCTTTCGTCATGGCCGGCGGCCAGGGCTCGCGGCTGCAACCACTCACCGCCGCACGCTCCAAGCCCTCGGTGCCGTTCGGAGCGCGCTACCGTATCGTGGATTTCGTACTCAGCAATCTGGTGAATTCCCAGATCCGCACCATCTACCTGCTGGTTCAGTACAAGTCCCAGTCACTGATCGAGCATGTTCGCAAGTCCTGGACCATCTCTCCACTACTCCCGGACCAGTTCGTCACCGTGGTGCCCCCACAGATGATGAGCGGGGAGAGCTGGTTTCAGGGTACTTCGGACGCCGTTTATCAAAACATCGGACTCATCGAAATACACAGGCCCGATCTGGTCGTGGTGTTTGGAGCCGATCACATCTACCGCATGGATATCCGCCAGATGGTCCAGTTCCACCGGGACTGCGGTGCCGACGCCACGGTTGCGTCGCTGCCCGTGCCGATTGCCGACGCCAGAGGGTTCGGTGTCATCGCCGCCGATCCAGATGGCCGCATCCGCGCGTTCCAGGAGAAACCCCAGGACCCGGCGCCAATGCCCGGTCGATCGGACATGGCGTTCGCTTCCATGGGCAACTACATCTTCAAGACCGAGGTGCTGCTTTCCGCACTGAAACAGGCGCACGCCAAGGGCGAAACCGATTTCGGGGGGCACATCCTCCCACGCCTGCTGCAAGACCACCGTCTGTTCGCCTATGATTTCGCGAGCAACGAGGTCCCCGGCATCAAGCCGTATGAGCAACGCGTCTATTGGCGGGACGTCGGCTCCATCGATGCCTATTTCGAGGCGCACGGGGATGTACTCGGCGCGGAACCGGTCTTCGACATGTTCAACCCGCAGTGGCCCATCTTTTCGAGCAATTACCAGGGACCCGTCGCGCGGGTGCTGGGGGGCGAACTCCGCAACAGCCTGCTCGGAGTCGCCACGGTGGTCCACGACGGGGTGCGCATCCGCAATTCCATCATCCGGCGCGAGGCGGTGATCGAGGAAGACGTGGAACTCGACGACTGCATCATCATGGACTACACCCGGATCGGTCGTGGCGCGCGCCTGCGGCGGGTCATCGTCGATCGGCACAACCAGATCGAGCCCGGGGACCGCATCGGCTTCGACCCGGATGCGGACCG
>NZ_REBW01000156.1 GCF_007692535.1 Thioalkalivibrio sp.
GGCCGGTGGTAGAGGCGAAGGCCCACGAGGAAGTTGCGGCCCGGCGCGGGTTCGAAATAGCGCCCGAAGTTGGCGTTGATGCGGAGGTTGTCGATGGCGTCGGTATCGAGCAGGTTGTTCACAGCGACGAAGCCCTCCGCATGCAGCCGACCCTGGCTCCAATGCCTGCCGATACGGGCATTCAACAGGGTCTGGGAACCCTCCCGAACGGTATTCGCATCATCGGCGAAACGGTCGCCTGTATAGAGCAGGTCGGCAACCGCGAACCGTCGGCCGTCACGCCAGGCCGCCTCTAGAAACAGCTGCTTCCGGGGCAGGCCGGGTAGACGGTTGCCGTCCAGGCGCTCGTCGTCCACGACGAACTCACGGTAGCGAAAATCATTCAGGCTCGCGGCCGCACGCAGGTTCCATTGCGGATTCGGCCGCAGGTCCAGCCCGATCTCCAACCCCTCGCGGGCGGTGCGGCCGGCGTTGCGGTAGAAGTTTCGCCCTCCCTCCTCGAGCTGGAACGGCACCAGTTCGTCGCGCACCCGGGCTGCATAGGCGGTCACGTCGTAGCTCACGATGCCCGCCTCACCGCGCACACCCAATTCCATGCTACGGGCGCGCTGCGACTCCACGTCGGGGTTGAAACCACCCGTGCCTGCGGGATTGGCAAACTCGGTGAAGGTGGGGGTCTCGAACGCCGTGGCCGCATTGACGAAGGCCTGCTGACCGGGCCACCAATGCCAGATCAGGCCGCCGCTCGCACTCGTCTCGTCGAAAACACGCCGGCCGGACAGGTCCTCGCCCCCGGCCCGGAGGCGGTCGTCGATGTCGAAACGGATCCGGTCATGGCGCACGCCGAGGGCGAGGTTCCAGTCGTCCCCGAGCAGCGTGTCGGTCTGCACGAAGACACCGCGGGTGCGCGCTCGCTCTCGCTGATCGAGTGCCAGTGGCCCTGCCACCGGCTCACCCGGCGGGTTACACGACGCCTCCAGGGCCGCGTTGATGCAGTTTCGGGTCCGGTCGTCGCGCTGGCGTTCCAGGTCCAGACCGAACAGCGCCCGGGTCGGGCCGAGGTCCCGCTCGTAACCGAGATTCACGCCATGGAAGTCGCGCTCATAGGCTACCTGGCTGCTGCCGAAGAACGGGAGCTGCTGGGCGTAGTCGCGGTGGGTCCTGAAGGCACCAAGCCGGAGCTGGCCCTCACCGACCGGCTGACGCCACTGCGCACCCAGCGTCAGCTGTTCCGCAGACTGTCGGCTGTCCAGCCGCTGCGCCAGCGGAGCCGCGGCACGGCGATCGGCGTCGAGCTCGGCACGCGTGAGCGCACCCGGATCCTCGGTCAGCGGGGCGTCCAGGTAGCGCAGGTGGAGGTTCAGGTCGCCCGAGTCGAACGCCTGCGCGGCGTGGAGGCGCAGCAACTGCTTTTCTGCGCGCGACTGGTCCCGGTAGCCGTCAAAACGGAGATCGTGAAAGGTCAGCGAATAGGAGCCTGAAGCGAGCCGGGCTTCGCTGGTGGCTTCGAGGCGCTGGAAGCCGTTGCTGCCGAGCAGCGCGCCGCCCCCGTGGCCGCGCGGGTCGCTGCCGTCGCGGGTCGAAATGGCCACCACGCCTCCGGTGGCATTCCCGTACAGGGCCGCGTTCGGACCGCGCAGTACCTCGATCGAACGTGCGTTGAGCAGATCGATCGCGTCCACCTGCGACTGGCCGTCGGGCGTGGTCTCGGGGATCCCGTCCTGGAGGATGCGCAGTCCGCGGATGCCGAACGGGGCACGGGCGCCGAAGCCGCGGATGGAAAGGCGCACATCCTGGGCAAAGTTGTAGCGGTTCTGCGCGAACACCCCCGGGATCCGGTTCAGCGCCTCGTCCATCTGCAGACCCTGCCGTCCCTGGGTTGCGTCGTCGGCATCCACCACGTCGACTGCGGCGGGAAGGTCGCTGAGGGGCATGGCCAGGCGCGGCGCGGTGACCGTGACCGTGATCGGCTCCAGCACCTCCTGTGCGAGAACCGGTGCCGCGGCCAAGACAGAGGACAGCAGGAGGCCGGCGAGCGCAGAGTGGTAGACCGCGGCGTTCCGGCGCGGGAGAGGCGCCCGGCAGCGCGTGCCGGGCAGCAGAAGGCGGCGTGTCCGGCCCCTCACCACATGTAGGGCATCATCCGCCCCATCCGCCCCATGGTGGAATCGATGGAGGTGGTCATGATGTCGATGTTGATGTTCAGACGGCGCATCTCCTCGGCCATGACCGGAACCCCGGTCATCTTGTCGTCCATCGAGTCCATGGTGCTCGCAATCCGTTCCATGTCGCCCCGCATATCGCGCATGTCTTCCGCCATCTGCGGCATCACCGCCAGCATCTGCCGGGTCTCATGCAACACGTCCTTCATGTCGTGCAGGATCACCGCCAGCGCATGCCCGGAATCCAGGGTCTCGGCCTCGGCTTCGGCCACCCGCCCCCGCAGCTCCTCGATCCGGGCACGAAAATCGCCTTCCGGCCCGTCCCTGACGGCCTCTGCCTTCTCCAGCTCCTCGGGAATCGGGTCCGGCGCGGCGTGCGGCCAACCCGTCTGGGCCTGCGCGCCGGCCGCGCCGAATGCCTGCGACAGGGCATACAGCGCCAGGGCCAGGGTCAGCAGGAACAGCGCCGCGGTCCAGCGGAAAAGGCGTTCCAGCCGCTGCAGCCTGCGCTCGCCGGACAGGGCGATGCGGGCCAGGTCCGCGATGGCTGCCGAGGTGTCGCTTTGACTCACGCGGGTCTGGTCCATGGCGGGCTCGCTCCAAGGTGGATGGGGGCCATCGGCCTACACGACTACCGTACGCCGGGGTGGGCTTCCCGGCTAGTGGGCCATGCCTACCCGCATTTGCTCTCGCCGCAATTCAGGCAGGTCAGGCAATTGTCCATGGACACCACGGCCCTGGTGTTGCACTTGCCACACAGCAGGGCGCCGGGCGGAAAGGCGTCACCGGGGTCGGTCTCGGTCCTGGCCAGGTTGCGGCTGGCCTCGAACTGGGTACGCTTTTCCTCGATGTGCCTGCGCTGGTGCTCGTCCAGTCCATCGTCCTTGATCAGGCCGATCATGCGCATGTGACCCTCGATCGCGTCGCCGATCTCGGCAACCAGCGAGGGCATGTACTTGCCGCCCTTCTTGAAGTAGCCGCCGCGCGGGTCGAACACCGAACGCAGCTCCTCGACCAGGAAAGTCACGTCGCCTCCCTTGCGGAAAACCGCCGAGATGATCCGCGTCAGCGCCACGATCCACTGGAAGTGATCCATGTTCTTCGAGTTGATGAAGATCTCGAAGGGTCGGCGCAGCTCGTGTTCGGTGCCGGGATTCAGCACCACGTCGTTGATGGTCACGTACAGCGCATGCTCGGACAGCGGCGTCTTGATCTTGTAGGTGGACCCCATGAGCATCTCGGGCCGCTCGAGCTTCTCGTGCATGTGGATGACCTTGCTGGCCGGATCCTCCACGGCCCGTTCGCCACCGGCTGCAGCTTCCGCCACCGGCTTGTCGTCGCGGGCGACCTCGAAACCGATGATCTTCTTTTCAATCTGGATGGTCATGATCTCGCTCCGCGCTCAGAACTTGCCGTAATACCCTTCCTTCAGGGCATCGTAGAGGTTGGCGGCCGTGTGGGTCTCGCCGTCGTATTCGACTTCCTCGTTGCCCTTGGCCTCGATCACGGTGCCGTCCTCCAGGGCGAAACGGTAGGTCGTGCCGGCCAGATCCTTTTCCTTGACCAGCACGCCCTGGAAGGCCTCCGGGTTGAACCGGAAGGTGGTGCAGCCCTTCAGG